>JBIPMY010000102.1:0-16228 GCA_044376335.1 Bryobacter sp. | reverse complement strand
CACTACCTCACCGTCGCCGCAACACACAGCCATCCGGTCGCTATCCATGTCGAACAAGACACCAAGATCGCCACCGATCGCCTGCACCACTGGGGCGAGTTGCAAGCCCACTGTTCGCGCATTTGTGTTCGGAGTATGAGCAAACGCCTTCGCCTCAAGGGTCGCATTGATCATCGTGATGTCCAGCGGGTGACGATCCTTCAGGCGCTTCAGAATCAGGCTCGACAAACCGGAGGAGCAATCCGCCACAATCTTCAGCCCCTGAAGATCACGAACTTCAAAAACGCGCTCAAGGTCGTTGATATAGGCTTCAATCGATTCATCGTCAAAATGCAGCCGGCCCACCTGCGTCCAGTCTTTGAAATCAAACTTGCGCAAGTGATAGATGTCGAGTAACTCAGAGGCTTCGCCGCTCGACAAATAGTTTCCATTTGGGCCAAGAAACTTGAGGGCATTCCATTCGGCGTTGTTGTGCGAGGCTCCGATAGAGATGCCGCCAGCGGCGTGCATGCGCTGGATCGCGTGCTGCAGCACGGGCGTTGAAGCAAGCCCAAGGTCGAGCACGTCACGGCCACTTGCCAGTAGGGAAGAGACGATCCCTTCCCGCAACATCACACTCGAAGCCCTTGGGTCTCGTGCGATCAACACCGGCCCACTGCGATCCAGCAGAACGCTGAATGCTGCTGCAAACTCAAGCGCATGATGCGCCTTGAGCCCCGGCCCCACAATGCCACGCACGCCAACGGTGCTGATGCGAAGTGAACTCGCCATTGTTTTACTTCACCAGCTTCAGCGTGCCAAACTTTTCAGGCGTGTGGTTATTGATCACACCAGTAGGCATCCAGGCCACCATCTTGCGCTCGGGCGGCCCGCCCTGAAAGCGATAGAAATTCCCGCGCATCAACATCCCGGCTTCGATCTTCTTTGCGGTGATGCTGGCCATGGGAATTTGAAATTCGCCATACCAGACCTTCGCCTTCGCATCAATGCGAGCCTTGGTCACCATCTTGCTATCCCACTTCCAGCCACCTTCAGGCAGCGGGTTCTTGCGGTCGATGTCAAGGTCTACCCACTCTCCTTGCGGGCTCACCTGATACTCGCGGTACTGATGAATCTTCTCGAAATCGGCACCCACAAAAATCTCGGCTACATCGTGTTCCCACAACTTGTTTGTCTCCTTGACGGTGTTGGGATTGGGCAACAGAAAGAGCTCCTGATAAGGGCAGGTCATGAGTACGTAGAGGTTCTTCTCCGTCCATCGAACGCGGATCTCGGTGCGGTTGGTCGGCAGCTCGACGCCCAGATTGCTCTTTGTTGCGAGCACTGGCGCGATGTCTTTCCAGAAGGCCGAAGCCGGGTCCGCTGTCGGCGCAACGTCCTTCGCCGCAAACTTCACCAAAAGGGGCTCAGCAGCAAAGGCCGAAAAGGCCAATAAAATTAACGATCCAAGTTTGTTCATCTTCTCTCAATATAATTGATGACTATGGTGCAACGTCTTTTTCTAAGTCTCCTCCCGACTCTGCTGCTCGCACAAAATCAGGTGCCAGACTGGGTGAGCGTGGAATCGAACATCTCTTATTCGACCCACAAGGAGACGGTTCTCGACATTCTGCAATCCAAGCGCGCTGAGGCTTCGGCCAAGCGCATTGGAGTGATCGTGATTCATGGTGGCGGCTGGGTGGGTGGCAAAAAGGAAAATGTCTTCGACCAGCTTTGCCTGCCTTACCTGGAAAAGGGCTTTGTCGTGGCAAACGTCGAGTACCGGCTTGCGGGCTCTGCCCTTGCGCCGGCAGCAGTGCAGGACGTTCTTGCTGCTGCTGATTGGTTTCGATCGAATGCAGCAAAATACGGAGTCGACAAGAACAAGATCATTGTTACGGGTGACTCGGCCGGGGGCCATCTTGCACTCATGGTAGGCCTGACCCCCAAGCAGGCCAAACTGGGCCCCACAGGCAAAGTCGCAGCAGTCGTCAATTTCTACGGCATCACCGACGTGCAGGACCAGCTCGAAGGCGATCACATGCGCCAGTACGCCGTCACCTGGCTGCCAGAGTCTGTCCCCGACCGTCAGGAACTCGCCCGCCGCCTATCGCCGGTAACCTGGGTACGCAAAGACCTTCCTCCGGTAATCACCATTCACGGTGACGCAGACCCGACTGTCCCCTATGATCATGGTGTCGAAATTACCAAAGAACTTCGCAACGCCGGCAGCGACGCTGAGATGGTTCCGATCCATCAGGGGGGGCACGGTAACTTTACGAAAGAACAGTTCGCCGACATATACACGCAGATCTTCAACTTTCTGGCAAAACGAAAGATAATCTAGATGACCCGTCGCCAATTTGCTGCCATGCCGCTACTCACTTCTGCTCTCTCCGCCGCCAACGATGTCCAGCTTGGCATTGATCTTTTCAGCGTCCGCAGCCAGGGCTGGACTGCTTTTGAGCATCTCGACTACGCAGCAAAGTTTGGCGCCAAAGTAGTTCATTTCTCCGAGATCCGCTTCCTCGGTTCGCTCGAAGACGATCACGTCAAAAAGGTCGCCGCGCACGCAAAAAAACTCGGCATCACCCTCGAGATTGGCATGCGCTCCATCTGCCCCACCTCCACCAGCTTCGACCCGAAGCAAGGCACGGCTGAAGAACAACTCAAACGCGTCATCCACGCCGCACACCTGGCCGACTCACGCCTCGTCCGCTGCTTCCTCGGCAGCATGGCAGACCGCCAGAGCTCCACACCTCTCGAAGGCAATATCGAAAACACCGCCAAGACACTGCGTGCCTGCCGCACTTTCGCGCAAGACCACAACATCAAAGTCGCCGTCGAGAACCACGCTGGCGACATGCAGGCGCGCGAACTCAAGGGCCTGATCGAGCTGGCAGGCAAAGACTTTGTCGGTGCGGTCATCGACAGCGGCAATCCCGTCTGGGCCCTCGAAGACCCACACCTCACACTCGAAACACTAGCCCCCTACATTCTCACCAGCCACGTCCGCGACTCCTACCTTTGGAAAACCCAGGAAGGCATCGCCGTTCAGTGGACCCGCATGGGCGAAGGCAACGTCGACATCTCCGGCTGGGTAAAGCGCTATCGCGAACTCTGCCCCGGCAAGGCCTTGTCGATGGAGATCATCGTCACTGGACAGCGCAAGTTCCAGGTCTTCGAGCAAAAGTTCTGGGAGGCATACCGCAACACGCCAGCCTGGGAATTCAGCCGCTTCCTGGCTTTGGCCGAAAAGGGCACCCCACAACCAGACCCACCGAAACTCGAAAAGGACGCTGCCGCAATAAAGGAGCGTCGTGACCTCGAGTTGAGCATCGAATTCACTAAGAAACTTCTCGCATGAAAATCATCTTCCTCCTCCTCGCTTCCTTTACGGCTCAAGCAGCCATCGTTCCTGAAGTTCGTCTTTTGCTCAACAAGCAGGAATTCGCCGCTGCCGAGAAGTTGATCGAGACCCAGAGAGCAGGAGGCCCCTGGACGCCGGAACTGATCGAAGCCCAATCCTGGCTGGGCCGTGGAGCGCTCGCCGCCAAGCAGTTCGACAAAGCCCTCGCCTACTCGGCCGAGACCCGCAAGCTATCGCTCGCCGCTCTCAAGACCCGCAAGCTCGACGACGAAAAGCGTCTTCCCATTGGCTTCGGTGCCTCCATTGAAGTGGAAGGTCAGGCCCTCGCCGGCAAGGGGCAGTTAAGCGAAGCGATTGCGTTTCTCACGCGCGAAGAAAAGGCCTATCACAACACTTCCATCCGCACGAGAATCCAGAAGAACATCAACCTGCTTTCGCTCGAAGGCAAACGGGCACCCGCACTTGAAATCAAGGATTCAGTTGGCCCGCTCAAGCCGCAGACCCTGGCCAGCCTCAAAGGCAAGCCCGTGCTGCTCTTCTTCTGGGCGCACTGGTGTGGTGATTGCAAGGCACAGGCACCGATCCTGGCTGATCTTGCAGCAAAGTACGGCCCCAAGGGCCTCACGATCGTTGGCCCCACGCAACACTACGGCTACATCAACGGGGGAGACGACGCAGCACCAGCCGTTGAGAAGCCCTACATTGCTGGAATCTACGAGAAGTTCTACAAGAACATCCCGGGCATGACCGCCCCGCTGAGCGAAGAGAACTTCCGCGTCTACGGCTCATCCACCACTCCCACACTCGTCTTGATCGACAAGGCAGGCATCGTGCGTCTCTACAATCCGGGCAAGCTCACCGCAGAACAACTCAGCGCCAAGATCGAGCCCCTGCTCTAGTTATTCCCCTTCGTAAGGGAAGCGGCGCACCGCCTGCATGCACTCAGACAAAGCCTTCAGCATCGACCCACCCCAGCCGCAAGGCGTAAACGGAATCGTCTTCTGATTGGTCTGCTTATCTGCCTGGGCAAAGAACTTCATTGTGGGTTCCTGCGGGCTCACAAACTCTTTTACGGTAATCAGGAATTCAATCTCGCGGTCGCCTTGCACTTTCACCATCGAGAAATGATGGACCATTGCAAATCGTTCTGTCTTATCCGCGTGCGCAAACTGCCATTCAGCCAAAGTAGTTCTCCTGTTTTTCCGGGGATGAACTGAGAGTATATCGCAGAGGGACAGAAAACCGTCTAGACGTAATCGTCCTGCGGCAGATCGCCCATGTCTTCGGCTAGGTTTCCAAACTTGGTGAACTTATGAATAAATGCGAGATCCACTTTCCCGATAGGCCCATTACGCTGCTTGGAAATGATCAACTCGGCGCGGCCCTTTAGGTCCTCGCGATCGGGCTTGTACACTTCTTCGCGAAACAGAAAGCAAACCATGTCGGCGTCCTGCTCGATCGAACCCGATTCGCGCAAGTCGCTCAACTGCGGCCGGTGATCGCCAGGACGAGTTTCCGGGCCGCGGCTCAACTGGCTTAAGCCCACAATCGGCACACGCAGTTCTTTGCTCAACAACTTCATGCCGCGAGAGATCGAGCTTACTTCCTGCGTACGGCTATCGTGATTCCCACGAGCCTGCATCAGTTGCAGGTAATCGATAATCACCAGCCCCAACCCACGCTCGGCTTGCACACGCCGCAGCTTGGCATGGATGTCCATCATGTTCACACCGGGAGAATCATCGAGGTACAAAGGCGCATCCATTAAATCGGTTGCCGCCACTGCCAGTTGCCGCCGCTCATCGTCATTCAAAAAGCCAGTGCGGAAACGATGCTGGTCTACGCGTGCCGCTGCGCAAATCATACGAGTCAGCAAGCTTTCTTTCGACATTTCGAGCGAGAACACGGCTACCGGCTTGTTCACCCGAGGCCCACAAACATGCGACGCAATATTCAAAGCAAACGCCGTCTTGCCCATAGCAGGACGAGCAGCAATGATGATCAGCTCACCTTCGCGGAATCCGCCGGTCATCTCATCAAACTTGCTGAAGCCGGTCGAGACACCCTTGATACGGCTCGAGGGGTCGAGAAATTGATCGAGGCCAATTTCGTCGATGATTTCAGACGGGCGCGACAGCGTGTTCTTGGCCTTGGACGCACCAATATTCAGGAACGACTCTTCGGCCTCGGCCAGAATATGATCGGCCTCGTCCACTCCAAGAAAGGCCTTGTCCATCACGCTTTGCGCCGTGTAGATGACCTTGCGCAGCGTCGCCTTCTCTTTGACGATCTTGACGTAGCCAAAGACGTTCAGAGACTGCGGGATACCTTCGTCAAGGCTCATCAGGTAGCTCAGGCCGCCAGCGCTTTCAAGCTCCGAGTGCCGCATCAGTTCATTTGCCAGAGCTACGCGGTCAATCCGCTCGCCGCGCTCAGCCAGGGCAGACATCCGTTGAAATACGCGGCGGTGAGACTCCAGGCTGAAGTCCTCGGCAGTCAGTTCTCCACCAACAAGCGGAAAGCAGTCCGGGTCGACCAGAACAGCGCCCAGCGTCAGTCGCTCGGCTTCGAGATTTGCGGGTAGGCCTTTTTGAAAGGCGATGTCTTGAACGTTCATCGCTTACAGCCTTAGTATGGCGCTTCTGCCCTGTTGAAGGCTTGTGGAAAAGCCGTGATTTTCCTGTGCTTATTTATTTCAAACTGATGCTGTGCGTATCAAGCGTAGACCCAATCGCCTGCTCGAGCCGTGCAATCGCCTTATTAAAATCAAGCCGCGCCACCAGACTCCGGCGCTGCGAATCCGCATACTCGTTCTGCCGGGTCAGCACCAGAAAATTCGTGCTCTCACCGGTCTCAAACAGACGCTGCTCGCTATCCAGTTTCTCTTTCGCCGCCTTCACACTCGCCTCAGCGGCAACAATCCGCTGCTCTGAAGTTCGCAGAGACTGCATCGAGTTGCGTACTTCCGCTTCGATAATCTGCTCAGCCTTGGCTCGCTGCAAGTTCAGGTTTCGGTCTGCGATGTTCGCCTGCGCCAGAGTCTCAGCCGCTGCGCGATTGCGCACCGTCCAGTCGATCTGTAGACCCGCTTGCCAACTCGTGTAGTTCTGCCCGAACAGACTGCTCAGTGTCGTGCCGTAGCCGCCTACAAAAGCAGCGGGCACGCCGTCACCGACACTGCCTCCGAAGAACGGATTCCGCGCCGTGTTGCGCGCACCAGCCAATCCCGCCATCGTATAGCCAGCTGCAAGATTCACACCAGGCAACTGCAAATTCTTAGCCAGGTCTTTTTGATACTCGTTAGACTCCAGCCGCAACTTCAAGTTCTTAAGCTCGGGGCGCTTGCCAACTGCAGTCTGGATCAACGCCTTCAAATCATCGAGTGCCGGTGGTGCCACGCTGCGCGTCTCCACCGGAATCACTTCATCGTTCCAGATCGTCTGATCACGCCCGCCTGCAAGCAAATTCTTGAGGTTGTTCTCAACTTCAGTCAGCAGGCCAATACTCGAATAATAGGTATCCTGGCGGCGCTCGAGTTCAGCCAGTGCAGCCGATAGTTCAACCGGTGCAAGAGTCCCGGCATCAATCTGGCGCTTGGATCGTTCATACTGATCGCGCGCCAGATCCACACTCAGCTTCTTCACTTCAATATCCTGGCGCGCCGCCACCAGATCCCAATATGCCTGAGTCACAAGCGTAACCACCTGAATCACACGAAGCTCATAGTCGGCTTCGCTGATGTCGATCTGCTTGCGGCGCAGGCGAATCTGATTTCGGTCGTTGTCGATCTTGCGGCCTCGCAATAGAGGCTGCGTCAGGTTGATCGTCAGTGTTGAGAGAGTAAAAGGGTTCAACCCGCTAAACGGATTGCTTGTACTCAGTCGGCCGTTGTTGAAGGCCGCGTCAAGACGCGTACCTTGCCACGGCGTCTTCTGCGTAAACGTAGCGTTATTGCTGAAGTTGCGATCGATCAACCGGCCATCTGCCGCCTGCAGCGGGCTTGACGTCGGCGTAACGTTGTAACTCATATTCGGCCGGTACCCAAGCACCGGGTCCCAAACACCAAAAGTCTGTTTGTACTGACTTCGCGACAGCACGGTATTGGTCTTCTCAATCTGCAGATCCAGATTGTTTTCAAGAGCAAGTACAATCGCATCCTTGAGCATCATTCTCTTCTGCGACGTACCAACTCCTACACGTACCGGGTTCTCAGCCGCTACGCCCACTACTGCAAAGAGAAACAGGCCCAGCAGCCCGGCCAGCGCTTCTTTAAGCCCACGTCGACGGAAGAGCCCACCGATCTTCGAGAAGATCTTGCTGTTCGACATATCGTCAAAGAGCGAGTAGACCACCGGGGTCACCAGCAAGCTCAGCAACAGACACATCGTCTGGCCGCCGATCACGACAATCGCCACCGTACGGCGCGAACCAGCGCCAGCTCCACCACCGAGCGCGAGCGGAATCATACCCGCCACCAATGCTGCAGTGGTCATCAAGATCGGTCGCAAACGATCCTCGCAACCCTTCAGCACAGCATCGATTCGCGGCAAGCCTTCACTGCGCAATCGCTTGATGTGGTCTACCTGCAAAATCGAGTTCTTCTTCACAATGCCGAAGAGCACAAGAATACCTACAGACGTATAGATGATGTTGTAGTTCTCACCTGCGATCTTCAAGCTCAGCAACGCAAACGGCACGCTCAGCGGCAGGCTCAACAGAATCGTGATCGGGTCGAGGAAGCTCTCAAACTGCGCCGCCAGAATCATGTACATAAACACGAAACACAAAACAAAGGCTGACACAAAGTTCACAGCAGCCTTGCCAAATTCCTTCGACCGGCCCACCGTTCCCGTCGCATACTGCGGCGGCATGTTCAGCTCCTGAACAATCTTCTGCGTTGCCTCGATTGCCTCAGACAATGACCCGCCCTTGGCGATATTCGCCTGGATCAGAATCTGGCGCTGCCGGTTATAGCGATCAATTGCAGAAGGCCCGGTGGCATCCCTCAGCGTCGCCACGTTCGACACCGGCACATTGCCCAGCGTCGTCGAGGGCACAAACAAACGGTTCAGCGCCTGAGGCGAAGTACGGAAGGCTTTATCTACGCGCAACTGCACGTCGTAGCGGTCATCGCCCTCACGATAAGTCGTCGCCTGATCGTCGCCGGCAACCAGCGTGCGCAGTGCCGAAGCAATGCTGTTCACACTCACATTCAAATCGGCAGCCTTGTCACGATTGATATCCACCCGCAACTCCGGCTTACCCGGCTCATAGCTGGAATCGATATCCGCCACACCAGGCACTGATTTGAGGCGCGTCATGATGGCTTTTGAATACTTCTCCAACTGCACCAGATCCGGACCCTGAATGTAGAACTGGTAGTCGCGATCACTCGCACCGCCAGAAATCAGAGCCGGCAACTGCACACCCACAATCAAGTCTTTCGAGAATTTCGAAATCATGGTGCGCGCCTGCTCCATTAGTTGCTGCTGCGAGAACTTGCGCTCCTCCGGCTGCACCAACTGCACAATGATGCTGCCACGATCGACACGCTTCTGAAAGTCAGCTCCAACGGTGGTCAACAAATACTTCAACCCGGGCAGCTTTTGCAGTTCTGCCTCAACCATAGCCATAGCACTCGAAGACCCGTCGAGCGAAGATCCCGGTGGAGTTCTCACCGTTACTTCAAAGTAGCTCTGGTCGTCCACCGGCAGAAAGTCTTTACCCATGCTGTTGAACAAAGGCCCAGTCGTATAGACGACCCCAAGCGAGATCACCACAATCACCCAACGATGCCTCATGCTCCAGCCCAGCATCCCCATGTAGGGCCGCGAAACCACCTTAAACAGGATGCCTTCTTTGGTACCGGAATCACCCTTGGCATGTGGCTTGAGCTTCAGAAACTTGGCAGACAATGCCGGGGTAAGCGTAAAGCTCACCAGCAAACTCACCATGATGGCGAAGGCCGCAGTAAAGCCGAAGCTCGACATGAAGCGGCCGACAATGCCACTCATCAAAGCCACCGGCATAAACACAACCGCAAGGCTCAACGTAGTAGCAAGCACGGCCAGACCAATCTCGCGCGTACCCTCGATGGCGGCCATCGTCGGATCCATGCCCTTTTCTTCCTGAAAGCGGAAGATGTTCTCCAGCACCACAATCGCGTCATCGATCACGATACCCACCATCAGCACCAGCGCCAGCATTGAAATCTGGTTCAGGGTAAAGCCCATGACGTACATCAGCGTGTAGGTAGAAATGATCGAGGTCGGAATCGCCAGCGCGGCAATCAGCGTCGCCCGCCAGCTGCGAATAAACAGCAACACAATGATCGAAGCAAAGATGCCGCCTTCGACAAGATGCGCCTCTACGGCTTCAAACGCGCCTCGAATAAAGAAGCTCTGGTCGCGCGAATAATCCACCTTCAAATCTTTCGGGATCAGCCCCGAAGTTTGCAGCGTCTCGATGCGCTCCTTCAGCACACCAATCACGTCAAGCGTATTCGTACCCGCCTGCTTGCGAACTTCCAGCACCACCGCCGGCACGCCATTGATACGCGCCAAAGACCGCGGCTCCTGTACACCGTCGATCACCTTGCCGACATCGCGAATGCGGATCGGCGCACCGTTGGCGTTGCCGATGATGATCTCAGCAAAGTCCTCAGGCCGCATCAGACGCCCGAGCGTACGCAAGCTCACCTCACGCGAGCCCTGATCCAGACGTCCACCAGGAATCTCGACATTCTGCGCTGCCAGCGCCATGCGGATCTGATCGATATTCAGGTTGTAGCTATAGAGCTTCTCGCCATCGAGCACCACCTGAATTTGCCGCGTACGGTCGCCAATAAAGCGAACCTCGCCAACACCATTCAAGCTCTCGATGTTCTTCTTGATCAGGTCTTCTACCAGCTTGGTAGTCTCACGAATTTCGCGTGGCGAACTCACCACGATACTGATCACAGGCGAGGCGTCGGTAGCCACCTTCTGGATCACCGGCTGCTTGGCATCCTTCGGCAACTGGTTCAACACCTGGTTCACCTTGTCGCGCACTTCCTGCGCAGCCGAGTCGCCATCCTTATCGAGGCTGAACTGAATCGACACAACCGAACTGCCTTCGCTCGAACTCGAACGCAATTCATCAATACCCGAGATCGTGTTTACGGCTTCTTCAATCCGCTTACTGATCTGGCTTTCTACTTCTTCAGGTGCCGCACCGGGCAACACAGTAGAAATGGTTACAAAGGGGAATTCCACCTTCGGAAAAAAGTCGACACCCAGTTGGCGGTACGACGCGATCCCCAGCACCACTAGTGCCATGATCAACATCGTCGCGAAGACCGGACGCTTGATACAGATTTCTGCTAATTTCTGCATGGTGTACTCCTAGAGCGTCTTCACTACTGCGCCATTGATTAGGTTCAACAGATTGCTCACCGCAATCGATTCCCCCGGTTGAATCAACCCGGCCGGCGCTTCCGTCCAGCCATCCTGCTCGACGCTAGGCGGAATCCTTACCTCGACAGCCTTGCCATTGCGAATCACAAACACTTTGTTCAAACCGGCCACGGCATAAACGGCAGACTTAGGCACCATCACTACTGCGTCAGACTTCTTCGTCACCAGTTTCACCTGCACAAAAGTGCCGGGCCGCAAGCGCGCGTCTGAAGCCACAATCTTCGATTCCGCCATCAGCGTCCGGTTCTTCGAATCAAAGCTCGGGTTCAACTTCTGAATCACCGCATTGAACTCTTTGCCCGGCGCCGCATCGGTAGTGAAGCTCACCACACTGCCTGCCTGAATCTGAGCCGAGTAATTCTCCGGCACCTCAACCCGCAAACGCAGCGGATTCGTCTTCACGAGCGTCGCAACGGGCGTGTTGTCCTTGATGTACTGTCCCGGGCTGATCAGCTTCGCACTGATACCGCCGTCAAACGGCGCGCGAATCACGGTATCGGCCAGCCTCTTGCCTGCGATCTCGAGATCTGCCTTCTGCGCGCGCAATTGCGCAATCAATCCGTTCATCTCGTCGCGGGTGGCATCGATCAACGCCTGACGCGCCTGCAGAGTCTTCTGCAACTCAACCGCGCGCTCCTTAGAGATATCCCCGCTCTGCACCAGCTTCGCCGCAGACTCGTACTTCGACTTCGCATCGTCGTAGTTCGCCTGCGCCTGCCGCATGGATGCAGTGGACGTCGGATAAGCTTCATCCGGGCTCTTCATTCCGAGCCGAGCCGAAAGCTGCCCGACATTCGCCTTGGCTCGCTCCAGTTGCCACTCATACTCGCGGCGGTCGAGTTCCGCAATCACGTCGCCCTTTTTTACTGCCTGTCCAAAATCAACCCGAAAGCTCGATACCCGCCCGGCAATCTCAAAGCTGAGGTTCACCGTCTCGTCTGCTTCCAGCGTCCCCGTCACATCGATGGATTTGTCCAGCGTGCGGGATACCGCCTGCTGCACTCGAACTTGAATTGCTTCTGGGGCCTTCGACGCATCGGTCTTGGGCGCTTCCTGCTTTTTGGCACAACCAGCCAGCAGGAAAAGGATTGTAATGCTGAGAATCAACGGTTTCATGATTATGTTTTGCGAATTCCATTCAAAAAAAGCTGTACGGATAAATTGACCATCTCCTGGCGGCCTACACTCTGGCAGACCGAGGAGCGGAAGAGAATTGTGGACTGGCAATAGTGTCCAATCATTCCGCAGAAGGCGAGAGCCGCCCCCAGCGGTGGAACATTCTGGAAAGCACCCTCCAGAACACGTCGTTCGATATAACCCGAGATGATTTCGATAAAGGGCCGGGCCTGCTTGTCATGGAATTCCTCCATCAACTCGTGGCCCTCCAGGTTGGAGAACAATTTCAGCCGGATCAGCTCCGGTTTCAGTTCGTGCCAACGGATCATCGCATCGGCCAAATGCGTGAAGAACTCTTCATCGTCTGAGCCAGCAGCCTTGCGGCTCAAACCCTCCAATGCTTCGAGGTAATGATCGTCTTTCGACTCCTCGATGATCGCCGTATAGAGGTCTTTCTTGCTCGGAAAGTGTTGATATAAAACAGGTTCACTCACTCCCAGCGTTGCGGCAAGCTCGCGGGTGGTAACCCCGCGAAAGCCGCGTTCGGAAAACAACCGGATTGCTGCGGAGAGAATCGCAGACCGCCGGTCCTGACTACTGAGACGTGTGGAAACAGCCATAAGCTAGTACTTGCTAAGTTAGCAGATACTAAGCACGCGGCAAAAGATTCAAAAAGAGCTCAATCGACGCTCAAATTTACAGCCCCGGCTCGGACACTTCGCCCAAATCACTCCCCTCACGGGCTTCTCTACCAGATAAGGGCTCGAACACTCCGGACAAGTTTCCGTTATGGGCTGAAATGTGGAACTAAACGTGCAATGTGGATACTCGGTACAGCCGAAAAAGGGCTTCTTCTCACGAGAGTGTTTCAAAACGATCTTTCCGCCAGAACAGCGGGGGCAAACGATGGGGTCGGCGGACATGTGTAGATTCCGTTGTACACTTTTCGGTAGCCGGATGGATGCGGAACTTTTGTGGGTAACCCGGACGGCAATTTCCTGAGGAACGGTTTTAACAGCAGAATGGCATCGAAGTCACTGGTCATCGTCGAGTCTCCAACCAAAGCGAAAACAATCACGAAATTTCTTGGAAAGGATTTTGTGGTTCGCGCTTCCATGGGACACGTGCGAGATCTCCCCGAGAACGCCTCCGAAGTTCCGGCGAAGATGAAGAAAGAGCCTTGGGCCCGGCTTGGCGTCAACGTCAATCAGGAATTCGAACCGATCTACGTCGTCCCCAAGAACAAGAAGGAACAAGTCAAAGAGCTGCAGGATCTGCTCAAGACTTCAGACTTCCTCTACCTCGCAACTGACGAAGACCGCGAAGGTGAATCCATTAGTTGGCACCTGCGGGAAGTACTCAAGCCGAAGATCCCCACCCGCCGCCTCGTATTTCACGAAATCACTAAAGACGCGATCATGCACTCTCTTGAGAACGCAAGAGAGATCGACGAAGACCTCGTCCGCGCCCAGGAAACCCGCCGCATCATCGACCGTCTCTTCGGCTACGAAGTCAGCCCGCTGCTGTGGAAGAAGATGGCCCCGGGCCTCAGCGCCGGTCGCGTACAAAGCGTCGCCGTCCGTCTGCTGGTAGAGCGTGAGCGCGCCCGCATCCGTTTCCGCACCGCAGATTATTGGTCAGTCAAGGCCAAGCTCTCCAAGCCCGGCGTAGAGCCCAGCTTCGAGGCTGAACTGCTCTCCCTCGGCGGCAAGCGCGTTGCCACCAGCAAAGACTTTAACCCCGAAACCGGCAAGCTCGACGATCCCCAGGCCCTCGTCCTGCTCGACAAGGCCGGGGCCGAGCGCATCGTTGGCCTCCTCAACGCAGGCCCCGTCACAGTCAAGAGCGTCGAAGAAAAGCCCTTCGTCCAGCGCCCTGCCGCACCCTTCCTTACCTCCAGCCTGCAGATGGAATCCAACTCCAAGCTGCGCTACTCGGCCAAGCGCACCATGCAGGTTGCCCAGCAACTCTACGAAAACGGCTACATCACCTACATGCGTACCGATTCGGCCACCCTCTCGCAGGAAGCTGTTGGCGCTGCCCGCCGTCTGATCGAAGCCGAATACGGCAAAGAATACCTCTCGCCCACGATCCGCACCTACGAGACCAAGGTCAAAAACGCGCAGGAAGCGCACGAAGCCATCCGCCCCGCCGGCGACAACTTCACCGCCCCCGACGTCGTCCTCGCCGCCCTCGGCCAGGAAGCATACAAGCTCTATGACCTTATCTATAAGCGCACCGTAGCCTGCCAGATGGCCGATGCCCGCGGCACCAATACGGTAGTCATGGTCGATGCCGGCGACGCCACCCTGCGCGCCAGCGGCAAAACCATCGCCTTCGCCGGCTTCCTCAAGGCCTATCACGAAGAAGACGACGACGAAAACGGCAACAACGGTAACGAGCAAGACCGCGTGCTGCCCGCAATGGCAGCCAGCGACGCCCTGAAAACGCTGAAAGCCGATCCGCTCGATCGCTCCACCCAGCCCCCCAACCGCTTCACGGAAGGTTCGCTGATCAAAGAACTCGAAAAACTCGGCATCGGCCGGCCCTCCACCTGGGCCTCGATCGTCGAACTGGTGCTCAACCGCAGCTACGCCTTCAAGAAAGGTACAGCCCTCGTCCCCACCTTCACCGCCATGGGCGTTGTCGGTCTGCTAGAGCAGCACTTCACCAACTTTCTCGACTACAAGTACACCGCCTCGCTCGAAGACGATCTTGACGGTATCTCACGCGGCGAAAACACCTCCGCCAAGTACCTCGCGAAATTCTATTTCGGCGACGGACTGCCCGGCCTCAAAGAACTCGTCTCGATCGGCGAGAAAGAAATCGATCCCCGCATCATCAACGGTCTTCCGCTTGGTGAGTGGGAAGAAAAGAAGGTCGAAGTCCGAATCGGTCGCTACGGCCCTTTCATCAGCGATGGCGAGCGCCGCGCCAGCGTCCCCGACGAGATGCCGCCCGATGAGCTCACCCTCCCCAAGGCCCTCGAGATGCTCGAGCAGGCCAGCAAAGAGCCCGAGAGCCTCGGTCTGCATCCTGAATTCGGCATGCCGGTCTTCCTGAAAGTCGGCCGCTACGGCCCCTACGTGCAACTCGGCGACGGCCGCGACGGCGCCAAGCCCAAGATGGCTTCGCTCGTACAGGGAACCGACCTGAAAGACGTCGACCTCGACCACGCCGCCAAGCTCTTGAGCCTGCCCAAGAACCTGGGCCCCAGCCCCGACACCGGCGAAAAAGTCATCGCCGCCAATGGTCGCTTTGGCCCCTACGTGCAGTCGGGCACTGAAACCCGCAGCCTCCCTGCGGATCTTTCACCCATCGACGTCACCCTCGAACAGGCGATGGAACTCATCCGCCAGCCCAAGACCCGTGGCCGTGGCGGTGCCGCCCGCGCCCTCACTGCGCTCAAGGATTTCGGCGTTAACCCGGCCAACCAGAAGGAAGTAAAACTCCTCAGCGGCCGCTACGGAGCCTACGTCACCGACGGCGAAACCAACGCAACGGTCACCCGCGGTACAGATCCGATGACCCTCACCCCCGAGCAGGCCTTCGAACTGATCGCCGCGCGCGCGCAGCAGATCGCCGATGCCGGCGGTCCCGAAGCCTTCAAGAAGGCCGCCAAGAGCCGTCGGCCTGCCAAGAAGGCTGCCAAGGCAACTAAGAAGAAGGGCTCAAAAGCCAAAGCCGCTGAAGACGAAACCGAGGACGTCGAAGTCGAGGTCTAGGCGCACGGTCCAAGATGTCAGGCGATGGACCAGAGGTGAAATCGCCTTCCCCAGCTTCGAATGCATCAAGTGGAAGCTGATTTCAGTTTCTTGAGCTGACCTCGGCACAACTTAGTTGTGACACCATGAAGGATATGCGGAATATCCTCGTTGTTCTTACTTTAGCCGTCGCCTCCGCTAACATAGGTGCCTCCGCTACAGCCCCGAAGCTTCGCCTCTCGGAAGTCCAACAAGCAACTCCAACCGGTTACCAGGCAACCCTCAAGCTCAACCCGAGCGAAGAGACATTCACCGGCACGATTCGCATATCTCTAACACTTGCCAGCACCACCAAAACTCTCTGGCTCAATCAATCCAAACTTCAGATTTCTTCTGCTATCGCCACCGCTCCAGGCAAGAAATCACTTACGGCAAAAATTCTCCCCGGCGGCGATGACTTTGCCGGATTCGCATTCCCAAGCTCCCTCCCCAAAGGCCCTCTTACACTGGAAATCACTTACTCCGGTGAGATCAGTTCCAAGTCCAGCTCTGGCATCTTCCGCCAGAAGGACGGCAGCAACTGGTATCTCTTCACCCAATTCGAA
>JBIPMY010000648.1:0-2716 GCA_044376335.1 Bryobacter sp. | reverse complement strand
AGTGTTACGTCAACAGTAAGACGGTCGTTGACACGAAGTTCGATTCCTTCTCGCACAAACTTCTTGAAGCCTGCGTTCTCTACTGTCACTTTATACGCACCCGGAATGAGGAAGCTGGTGACGTACTGTCCGGCGGCATTGGTAGTGAGCGTGTTGCGAGTGCCCATCTCCATGTTGAGGATTTCAACACTGGCACCGGCCACAACTGCCCCAGTAGCATCGCTAACCGTACCGACGATTGAGCCGCGCGATTCCTGGCCCCAAAGGCTTGAAATACAGAAAGAAAAAAGAAGGAGAGAAATACGAGTCTTCACGCGTTTGAAACTATCGCAAATTCGACGGGAGAACAACTCATAAGAACCGCAACAACCGTTTAGTTTTTCTAAACGATATGCAGGATCAACACAGACTGGACTGAAGCAATTTGGAGACGGAATGAGTGAGCGGCCTGGAATAGGCGCTTCGCAGTGAAGCCAGGGCCTGTCTTCGAAACAACCTTGCTCCTTCCACTCGCATCACTTTGAAGTAGCGCGGGCTGCGCCTGAGCGCGTATTCCGGCAAGATGGATTGCCCAAAGCCTGCTTCCACCATTCTCAGAATCACTTCCGTGTCGGCGGCCTCCATTGAGACAAGGGGATTCACTCCCAACGAATGAAAGTGCTGGTTGATCAGTTGCCTCATGTTGCTATCGGGCGGGTATAGAAGAAATGGCTCGGAGTTCAAGTCTTCTGGCTTGATTGTGCCCACGCGCCAACCATTCAAAGGCTTTTCTGAATTTCTGAGCAGCAGTAATTCCTCTTCGTAGAGCGGAGTAATGTTCAGCCGGGCGTCTTCGATGGGCAAAGAAATCAGTGCCAGATCAAAGCGCCGTTTCAACAGGCCCTCCACCATCTCTTCGGTATTGGCAACGGTTATACGAATCTGCGCCTGTCGATAGCGGCGCCTAAGAGCGCGTAGCGGCCTGCTCAATCCATGGATCAGAGTGGTTGCTCCAGTGGCGAAGTGAAATGGGCTTGTATCCTGGTCCGCATTTCCGGAGAAGCTATGGCGCAGTTCAGCTACTTCGTTCAGCAAGTGTCTGGCACGTTCGGCAAACTGCTCGCCCTCCGGTGTCAAAACAAGGCCCCGGCCCGCCTTCACGAATAAAGAAGCACCAATGTCTACGCTCAGTTTTTGCAATTGTTGGCTGACAGCGCCTGCTGAAAGTCCCCGGTCTTTAGCCGCCTGCGTGAGACTTCCTGCGCTCACCACTGCCAGGAACAATTCCAACTGATAAATTTCCATTCCTCAACATCATGCCACTTGAGGCGCGTGTCTTAGCGGCTACCCCGAACCGCTAGACTGAAACCAGCATGAGGATTTTGCCTTCGATCTTAATGGCATTCGTCGCGACCTTTGCTCAACAATCAGTGAAGCGTCCCGTCACAAAGCCGGTTCCCCGCCCCAAGTTGGACCTGATCCAACTCGGCACATTCCGCCAGGGCGAAGCCGAATTCAAATCGGGTGGCGGCTGGATCGGGCTTGTCCCCTCTCGCGATGGCTTCGCCTGGGCCAATCTTCGTGTCGTAGCGGAGAAGGTGAACGAGCCGATTGGTGACGTGAAGTGTGTAAACAAAATAGCGCTTGAAGAACCTACAGAGGCTGAACCTCTTTTCCTGCTTAGAGGACTTCCCCAACTCGCAACCAAGCCTGTACACACCTGCTTTGACCGCAGTGAAAACGGTTCTTTTCTTGAGCAGAATCCGATTCTTCTCACCTGCGACGCCAAGGCATACAGCGTGGGTGTGGTGAATTCGACTCTTCTTCAATTCAAGCAAGGAGGGAAAACGCAAACCCTCTTTCATTGGCCGGGCGGCTTATCGGATCAACGAGCAGAACTGGTCTGGGCTGGAGATCTGGACGGTGATGGCAAACTGGATCTCGTTCTCGATCACAGCAGCTATTCCAATGCAAGCGACCTCACACTTTACCTGTCAACATGGGCTCTGCCCGGACAACTGGTGGGGAAAGCAGCACATTTCGCAAGTGTAGGGTGCTGAAGAAAAAAGGAGGGGAAAATGAATGGCTCCCCGGGTAGGATTCGAACCTACAACCCTTCGGTTAACAGCAGAGGGGGCTGAAGTTTCAGGATTGCTCAGGATTTCGCTTTCTTCAGCTTTTTCATGCACTTGCGGGACATCCCAGTAACAGTTGGGCGGGATTCAATTGCAGGATTTGTAGGGATTGTGAGGGAGTGTCCCTACAAAAATCCCTACAAAAGCTCACCCAGGTCTGTGGCTTCCAGGTTTGCTCGATGCCTCGTCCAAACACGCGGCATACCGCCCAAAAGGTGGATTTCTTCTCACTCATTAGAACCATGTTTGATTGCGCGTAGCAAGGCATCAGCAAGCGGACTCGGCTGTTTCAATCTCGCCAGATTCGCCATCTCCATGGCGTCACGTAGGGCGGACTCCCTGAGCCCTAGATTTTCGGCGGCCGCCACAAAGTGTCGATACGAATCGAGGACATCCAAGGAGGTGATCTCGTAGCAATGCCCCTGCAAGAGTCGCTCCAGCGCCAGGCGTCCCACCTTCATCGCGAACGTCGGCTCTTTCGCTGCGAAGTCACGCGAGGCGCGGCTCAGCGTCCGCGGATCGGTTCGGCCCCCTCCCGCGAACTTCAGCGCGAGGTCATAGAAGCCTGCGTCCTTTGCCGCCGCAAAGTAGCGTCCGGTGTC
>JBIPMY010000101.1:0-16241 GCA_044376335.1 Bryobacter sp. | reverse complement strand
TGGGTGATCGAGGCCTTCAATAAGAACATGCCGTTTGACCAATTCATTGTGGAGCAGATGGCTGGGGATCTGTTGCCGAATGCTACTTTGTCGCAGCGGATCGCGACCGGCTTTCAGCGGAATCATCGCGGGAATGGTGAGGGTGGCATTGTCGGTGCGGAGTATCTGGCTGAGTATGCGGCCGATCGAGTTGAGACGATGTCGACTGTTTTTCTGGGATCGACTGTTGGGTGTGCGCGTTGCCATAACCACAAGTACGACCCGTTTGCGCAGAAGGACTTCTATCAGTTCTTTGCTTACTTCCACAATATTGGGGAGCGGGGGCGGTACTTCAAGTACGGCAATACGCCGCCGTTTCTTCATGCTCCTACTCCCGAGCAGGAGGTGAAATTGGCGGCTCTGCAGAAGGCGGTGAAAATTGCTGAAAGCAAGCTTCAGAAGGGTGATTCGAAGTGGAAGCCGACGGCAGATCTGATTCCGCTGGAGAAGGCGGCACCGAGTTATACCGATCGGTTTACTGTCGCTGGGCGAATGACGATGAAGGACGGAGTGGTGGTGGCGAAGACAGTGGCCGGGGATGAGCCGATGGGATTTGGCTTTCTTGTTACCAAGGGACGCTTGCAGGTGAACCTGGTGCAACGGTGGCTCGACGATGCGATTCGTGTGGAGACGGAACGAGTGTTTGCGCCCGAGGAGACGCATCATGTTGCGTTTACTTTTGATGGGTCGAAGTTGGCGGCGGGGTTGAAGGTTTATGTAGACGGGAAGCCCGAGAAGCTGCGGATTCTGGTGGATGAGTTGAACCAGGATTTTGTGGTGAAGGAGCCGATCCGGGTTGGAGCGCAGGATGCCAAGATCTTTGGCCGGGTGTTGCCTCAAGGTGAGATTGCGATCCTGGCCGGGGTTGCTACTGGAAGTGAAGCCTGGACTGAGCTGGCAAAGCGGCAGAAGGAACTGGATGCGTTTCTCGACCAGATTCCGACTGTGATGGTGATGCGTGAAACCGGGCAGCCACTGCAGGCTCATGTGTTGATTCGAGGTGCCTATGACCGGCCTGGTGAGGCGGTGCAGCCGGGTGTGCCAGCCGTGCTGGGGAAGATCCCGGATGGGTTGCCGAATAACCGGTTGGGGCTGGCGCGGTGGCTGGTGGATCGTAAGAATCCTTTGACGGCTCGCGTTACAGTGAACCGTTTCTGGCAGGGCTTGTTTGGTGTTGGGCTGGTGAAGACTAGCGAGGATTTTGGGGCGCAGGGAGAATGGCCTTCGCATCCGGAGTTGCTCGACTGGCTGGCGGTTGAGTTTATGGATAGCGGCTGGAATGTGAAGAAGCTGATCAAGACGATTGTGATGTCGGCGACTTACCGGCAGGGTTCGCAGATGACGCCGGAGTTGCTGGCTCGGGACCCGGAGAACCGGTTGCTCGCGCGGGGGCCGCGGTTGCGGCTGGATGCCGGGCAGGTGCGGGATCAGGCGCTTTATGTATCGGGCTTGCTGGTGGAGAAAGTGGGTGGACCTTCGGTGAAGCCTTATCAGCCGGCAGGGCTTTGGAAGGAGCTTTCGGGCGGGGCTGATTATCAGATGGATCAGGGCGAGGGGCTTTATCGTCGCAGTCTTTACACCTTCTGGAAGCGGACTTCGCCGCCACCTTCGATGGCGAACTTTGATGCGGCGGGACGTGAGACTTGTGTGGTTCGCGAGTCCCGGACGAATACGCCGCTGCAGGCTTTGAACCTGATGAATGATGTGACTTTTATTGAGGCTTCGCGGAAGCTGGCCGAGCGGGTGATTCATTCTGGTGAGGGCTTTGCATTTGGCTTTCGACTGGTGACGGGGCGTGCGCCGAATGCGCAGGAGCTGGCGATTCTGGATCGAGCTTATGCGCGGCATCTGGCTACTTATCGAGCTAGCCCGGATGAGGCCCGGAATCTGTTGGCTCACGGGGATTCACCTCGGGACACGAAGATTGATGTGGCGGTGCTAGCGGCCAATACGATGGTGGCGAGTATGATGTTGAACCTGGATGAAGGGATCACACGAGAATGAGACGGCGAGATTTTTTGAGTACTGCGGCGATGGCGAGTCTGGCTGGTGCGCAGACGCAGTTTGCACCGAAGGCGAAGCGGGTGATTTATCTGTTTCAGAGTGGTGCGCCTTCGCAGATTGAGTTGTTTGATCACAAGCCGGGCCTCGCGAAGATGCGTGGGGTGGAGTTGCCGGATTCGGTGAGACAGGGGCAGCGGTTGACGGGGATGACCGCGACGCAGACGAGCTTTCCGCTGGTGGCTTCGCAGTTTGAGTTTAAGCAGCGCGGGCAGAGTGGAGCGTGGGTAAGTGACCTGATGCCGCATGTCGCGAAGATCGCCGACAAGCTTTGTTTTGTGAAGTCGATGCATACCGAGGCGATCAATCATGACCCGGCCGTGACGTTCTTTCAGACCGGGTTTCAGTTGGCGGGGCGGCCGTCGATTGGGTCGTGGTTGAGTTATGGATTGGGGACAGAGAACCAGGATTTGCCGGCGTTTGTGGTGATGATTTCGCAGGGGACTGGTAATGTTTCTGACCAGCCGCTTTATGACCGGCTTTGGGGTAGTGGCTTTCTGCCGACCAAGTATCAGGGTGTGAAGTTTCGCTCGACTGGCGACCCGGTTTTGTATTTGAAGAATCCGGAAGGGGTGAGCGCCGGGACGCGGCGTGGCTATCTCGATGATCTGGCGGCGATGAATCAGTTGAAGCTGGACCAAGCGGGGGACCCGGAGATTGCTACGCGGATGGCGCAGTATGAGATGGCGTTCAAGATGCAATCGTCGGTGCCGGAGTTGACGGATTTATCGAAGGAATCGGCGAAGACGATTGACCGGTATGGGCCGGAGGCGCGCACGCCGGGATCGTATGCTTCGAACTGTTTGCTGGCAAGACGGCTGGCTGAGCGGGGTGTGCGGTTTATCCAGTTGTTCCATCGTGGATGGGATCAGCATAATCATTTGCCCGGGCAGATTGTGAATCAGTGCCGCGATACGGATCAGGGGACGGCGGCTTTGATTGAGGACTTGTCTGAGCGCGGTTTGCTTGAGGATACGCTGGTGGTTTGGGGTGGGGAGTTTGGGCGTACTGTGTATTGCCAGGGCAAGATGACGGCGGATGATTATGGGCGGGATCATCACCCGCGTTGCTTTACCGTGTTTATGGCTGGTGGTGGGGTGAAAGCCGGGATGAGTTATGGGGAGACGGATGATTTCTCTTACAACATCGTGAAGGACCCGGTGCATGTGCACGATTTGCATGCGACGATTTTACGGTTGTTAGGTGTGGATCATACGAAGCTGACTTATAAGTTTCAGGGGAGACATTTCAGGCTTACGGATGTGCATGGGAATGTGGTGAAGGCGATTCTGGCTTGAGGGCTCGGTTGTTTGGTGGAGAAACAGGCGAGACGGCGACGCTGGAAACCCGGTGGCACTAAAATGCAGAAAGGAGCCTTTGTGCAGTGGAAGATTCTGGACTGATCATCTCAAACCCGAAGGTCATGTTGGGCAAACCCGTTCTTCGTGGAACTCGCATCACCGTTGAATTGATTCTAGAGAGATTTGCGGCGGGCCATAGCGAAGATGAAATCCTTCTTGCTTATCCGCACATTACGAGGGAAGGCCTAAGGGCTGCACTGGCGTTTGCGGCGGAGGCGCTACAAGTTTCTGCAGTCTATCCCCTAGAGCGCGTTGCATCGTGAAATTAGTGGCAGATGAGAGGGTGGAAGGACCCACAGTATCTGCGCTTCGTGCGGCTAACACGCTTACCGCAATTGAGCAATACGGGGCTGAATTGCTCAACCGATTTTCCGTCCTTGCGGGGCGCGGGTTGCGGATTCGGAAAGCAAAAAACTAGGGTCGGCTCTCTGTACCTGATGCCAAACCTTGTCGAGGATATGATGCCGAGTGGAGGTACTAAGGGTCTGTCCGCTGACCCAGATGAGTTTGGACAGGGCCGTCTGAAGGTTCTGTCCCCCTCCTAAAGCTTTTCGTGCCGCCTCCTCGATGCCGAGATTCTGAATTTATTGTGAAAAGATCGAGCGCAGTTTGCTGGCTAGGGCCCGGAGCGTCTCGTCGGATGCGCGAAGGCCGCCGCCGCCCATGGACTGCATGGCGTTATCGAAGGCGGCCTTGTTCTTTGCCCTTCGCGCTGCATCTTCTTCCAATTTGCCTGCAACGCCTAGCCCCAAAAGGATCAGGACTGTGCGGGCGTTTGCTTCGCTAATACCGTGAGATGCGGCATAGTTTGCGACTATTCCCTGGACCATGCTTTGACTCAGGCGATCGGCTGCTGCGTCAAATGCCTGGATCATCCCGGACGATCTGCTTGAGCCGATCCGGGGTTGGGGCTTAGGTGGGGCTACAATTTCGGTCATAGACATCCTCGTTTTCCATAGATGAGTTTTGCGGTGGCGGTTGCTTAAGATGCTGGATGTGGAGAGTCCAGGAGGGACTCGCCACGCATCAAGAACCGCGCCTTATCTACTTGGGCGTGAAGACTGCAGAGAATGCCTCATTGTGTGTTTCAACCGCTGGTGTTGTGTTTGGAGCTGATTTCTCAATCAGATCTCGTGGATGCATTTGCTCTCGCTTTAGCGCGGCGAGGACCCAGACGAAAGGAGCCTATCCCCGTCGCTTATTTGTCAGCGCTATTGAGTCCAAGCTGCACTCTGATGGCATTATCGACAAGTCGCAGGTCTGTCGCGGACAGAACTCCGATTCTTGTGCTGAGGCGAATTTTGCTTACAGTGGCTATTTGATCGGCCATTGCCTTTCGCTGTTCACCGTTGAGACAGATGAGAGCTTCGCAAGGAAAGATCCGTTCTGTGCGGCTTGTAATGGGGACGACTTGAAGTCGATTCAGAGTGCGGTTTGATGGGTTGTTACTTACGATTACCGCTGGCCTTGTCTTCTGAATTTCACCACCGAGTGAGGGATCAAAATTGCCCCACCAAACTTCACCGCGAAGCATCGGGGTGGCCGGCGATGGAATCGTGAACTAATCCTTCTATCCAGTCTGTCGCATCGCACTCACGTGCTTCGTCCAGAGCCATATCCCGATAAGCGGCTTCCAAGAGCGAATCGTCCACAATGGGGCGAGTCAAGTCTTCGAGCAGCTCGTTGATTGTGCGGCTACCAGCTGCTGACTGTAGGCCCTGGTAGACTTCGTCGCTCACTGTGAATGTGATCTGATGCGCCATACATTCAAGTATCCTATGGACGGTGGTTCGGGTGCAGCATGTGTGGCCCAATCCCGCCAGTTGCCTTCCGAGTCTGTTCTCCTCCCTTTTGCTGCACGTTAAGCTCACACTATGGAGGAGATGTGAATGAACTCAACTGGACCAGAGAGGGTGGCTGTGGAATGGGAAGAGGGTGCTCGTCAAGTTAATGAATGTAAGTATCTCTTTGCTGAGAGCATTCGCGAGTCTCAAGAATTAACACTTGAATTGACGCTGGCGGAAGCAAAACCACAAGCCGAGATCCAAGTTTCAGAAGATTGGAATCCGATTGGGGAGCTGCGAATTGGAGGCAGATCTATCGAAACGGATTTGAGTTGCCGCGTTTTTCACTTGATCTTCGACCGCAACCAAATGGTTCTTTACATGGTTCTAAATGAGAGCTATGGAGTTTATCCTGCGGATCCAGAAAAGTTCTCAGGCAAGCTGTTGCGGGTCTTTTCGTGGTCCCACTTGCTAGAGTTCACGAAACGGACAACTATTGCATCAGATGCGAATCCGGGAGTTTTGCAGCATTACGGAATTGCATGCCTCAACCACGTGATTGATGTGATCTGCACAGGCCCTCCTAGGATTTTTGTCGATATGGGCGGTGCGGGATCCGTGCAGTAGCCGCCAGCATGTTTCTCGCGCTTTGCTATCGAAGGCCTTCTGTGAATTAAGAACGTCGGTCGATTCGGGTCGCGGGGCCTATGTACCGGAAGTTGTTCACAAATGATTGCTGTGGGTTCTGGATTGAAAAACAATTAACTCTCAATTGGCAAGAGCGGCGAAGAGGCTCGCATTGTCGAAGATGGAAACTATTTCTTCGATCTTGCCTTCGGAGATTCTGCCGATGCCGACGCCGGAGAATTCCAGCTTTCGGTTGGTTGCTTCGATGCCGTTGAAGTTGGCTTCGTGGATTCCGGTGAAGGTGTAGAGGAGACAGACGCGGCCGCCTTCGGCGAAGACTTCGTCGATGTTCATCTTGCCTTTGGGGAAGGCCATGAAGAAGAAGTCTACGGCTTGCTGGTAGGCTTCGGGGCCGATTAGCGGATCCTTGCTTCCTGGCATGTAGTGGCGGAAATCGGGGGTGAGGACTTCGTAGACGATTTGCCGGTTTTTCTTGTTCCACACTTCATCGACGAAGCGTCGCATTAGCTCTTTGCTGGTTTCACTCATGGCTTTGGGAACGGCTCACTTTTATTGAAAAGGAATGGCTACCTCAGTGTAGCTGCCAGGCACTGCAGCATTCACGGCTGCAATCACAAGATCAATGTGGCGGTGAACCACTGGTCGATTGGAATTCCCGAGGACGACAATCGCTATTCGCCGGGACTGCAGGTTCTGCTGGTATCTCATATTTTTGTCTGTGGTGAGGAGCAGATCGAAATTGGCTTCTTCGGCGGCTTTGAGCAATTCGCCATTGACCAAGCGGTCCCAGCCTCTAGCTTGTGCTTCTACAACTGTATGGCCAGCAAGCCACCTTGCAATACTGCGAGGCGTACCGTGATCGAAGAGTATGAGCATTTGCGGCTAAGCCGCTTCATGCGACTGGGCGGGAACTTGTGCCAGTAGACTTTTGGCCGCGAAGTTAAAAACGGCGTTGACTTGTTCGCGAGTGACGTCGAATTCATCCATCACTTCTTCCACGGTCAGACCCGCTTCCAGATTTTCAAAAACAGTGGATACCGGCATGCGGGTGTCTTTAAACACCCAAGCTCCGCTGACCTTGCCGGGTATGCTTTCAACGGCAGGACATTGCGACCAATCCAGTGACGCCATACGTTGGGACTCCTTCTATTTCCACAGTACCGGATCTGTCGGAAGCTGTCAGGGCCTTTCAATCTGCCGTTGCTAGAGACCGAAGACGTATAGGGTGTAGCCGGAGGCTATTGCTATGTGTTGCTTTCCTTCTATGTTGAAGGAGATTGGGTTTGAGGTAATCGCGCTGCCGGTTTGGAAGTCCCAGAGGGGCTTGCCAGTTGTTGCGTCGAGGGCGAAGAAGTTGCCTTCGTTTGAGGATGCGAAGACGAGGTTTCCTGCTGTTGACATCAGGCCGGCCCAGGGTGGGGTTAAAAGCTTGAACTGCCATTTTTGCTGGCCGGTGAGGGCGTCGAGGGCACGGATGGCTCCCCATTCGTCGTTGGGGTCGAGGTTCTGCTCGCCTCCTCCGGCGAAGAAGGTGCCGGGTTTGTACTCTGCTTCGCTCTTGAAGTACTTCGATGATTTTTCTCTTGCGGCGACATAGTAGAACTTCGTTAGTGGGCTGTAAGAAGGGCTGAACCAGATTGTGGCTCCGTTGAGGCTGGGCCAGACGATGGTGCCTTCTGCTGTGGGCTCAGCGCCGGGGAGGAGGATGGGGCGGCCACTGTCGTCGAGGCCCTTGGCCCAGGTTTGCTTGACGTAGTCGCGCCCGGCGAGGAATTCGCCGGACTCGCGGTCCAGCAGGTAGTAGAAGCCGTTGCGGTTGGCGTTGGCGATCAGCTTGCGCTTGCGGCCCCGGACTTCAGCGTCGAAGAGGATGGGGACGTGAGCGGCGTCCCAATCGTGGACGTCGTGCGGAGTGAACTGGAAGTGCCACTTGAGCTTGCCGGTGTCGCCGTCGAGGGCTACAAAGCTGCAGCTATAGAGGTTGTCGCCAGGGCGGGAATCGCCATTCCAATCGGGGGCTGGATTGCCGATGCCCCAGTAGAGGAGGTTCAGCGCTGGGTCGTAGGCTCCGGTGACCCAGGTGGAGCCGCCGCCGGTTTTCCAGGCGTCATTCTTCCAGGTTTCGTGGCCGGGCTCGCCGGGGCCGGGGATCGTGTAGAAGCGCCATTCCTGCTTGCCTGTTTTGGCGTTGTAGGCGTCGATCCAACCACGGATACCGGCTTCGCCACCGCTGGTGCCAACGATGATTTTGTCCTTGATCGCCAGAGGGGCGACAGTGAAGCTGTAGCCGAGTTTGTAGTCTCCGGCTTTGACGGCCCAACGCTGGACGCCACTGCGGGCGTCGAGGGCTACGAGCCAACAATCGAGTGTCGCTACGTAGACCATGTCGTTGAGGACGGCGACGCCACGATTGGTGCGGCCGAAACCGATGGACTGATAGTCAGAAGGGATGGGGCGGGACCATTGCCAGAAGGGGCGGCCGGTGCGGGTGTCGAGGGCGGCTACGGAGTTGGGCCCAGAAATGTACATCACGTTGTCGACAACGATGGGAGAGGTTTGATTGCCTGGTTTCGAGAACTGGTAAGCCCATTTGACCTTGAGGTTCGCTACGTTTGTTGTGTTGATTTGGGTAAGCGGGGAATGGCGCTGGCCATCGAAGGTTCTTGAGTAGGAGAGCCAGTTGCCAGGTTCTTTGTCGGCGCTTACGATTCGCTCGAGGGGGACTTGGGCGAGGAGGGCAAGGAGGAGGATAGTCATTGGGCTGAACCTTTGAGGCTGGCGAGGTAGGCGATGAGGTTGTCGAGATCGGTGGCCGGGAACTTGGTGTAGGCGGGCATGGGTGACTTATTGCGGGTGCGGTTGATCGTTGTGCTGGCTTTGGAGAAGGAATGTAGGCGGCCGGTTGCGTCCATCAATTGGATGTTGAAGAGGTCTTCGGCAAGGCGGATGCCTTTGGTTGGGCCGGCTTCGATGAGCATGAAGCCATCGGGGAGATTGTCGTCTGGCTTGAGGATGGATTGACGAAGGTGGGCGGCGTTGCGGCGGATACCGATGCTGGTAAGTTCGGGGCCGAAGCCGGAGCCTGTGCCATCGACGATGTGGCAGGTGGCGCAGGCGGACTTGCGGTAAATGTCCTTGCCGGCAGTGGGGTCGCCAGGGACGGTTTCTGGCGGGATCGAGCCCAGGGAACGGACGTATTCAGCGACCTGAGTGAGCTCTTTGGGGCTGAGGGTCCAGGCGCCGGGCATCTCTGGTTCGATGCCGTCTGCGATCAGTTTTTCGAGGGCAGCCTGGTCTGGGGCTTTGTTCAGTTTTGGCTTGAGGAGGCTGGGGCCTTTGCCGCCTCCGCCGGTTTGGCCGTGGCAGAGGGAACACTGGGCCTCGAAGAGTCGGCGGCCGGGTTGTGCGTTCAGGATTTGCGAGGAAATCAGAGCGAGGGTGATGTATCTGATCCACATGTCGCACTGAAGTTTATCATCTGGGAATGCGATAAAGTGCTTATAGATTTATGCGCTTCAGCTTATTCGTTTATTTGATTTCAGCGAGTCTTTGGGCTCAGACGCCTACGGCTACGCTCACGGGCCGGGTGACGGATTCGAGTGGTGGGGTGCTGCCGGGGACGGCGTTGCGGTTGAAGAATCTCGACACGAATATTCTGCAGAGTGCGGTGGCTAGTGGGACCGGGGACTATACGATCCCTTTTGTGCAGCCGGGGAAGTATTCGCTGGAGGCTACGGCGCAGGGGTTTCGCGCTTACAAGTCTACGGCGTTGACGCTGGCTGTGGATCAGGTTTTGCGTATCGATGTGACGCTGGAGGTTGGGGCTGTGGCGGATGCAATTACGGTTACTGAGGCGCCTCCTGTTTTGAATACGGATTCGGGGGCGCGGGGTGAGGTGATCACCAAGGAAGAGATCTCTGATATTCCGCTGGCGGGGCGGAATTTTAATGACCTGGCGTTTTTGACTGGGGGTGTGATTCCGAAGGGGGATGGCGGGGATGGGGCTTTTGCGGTGAATGGAGCGCGGGCCGATAACACAGGCTTTATGCTCGACGGCATGAACAACACGCAGAGGCGGAATACGGGGGCGGTGATCAATCCTCCGATTGAAGGCGTGCAGGAATTCAAGATGATCACTTCGGGGTTTGCGGCTGAGTACGGGCGCTTTGCCGGTGGGATGTTGACGGTGGTTACCAAGTCAGGATCGAACCGTTTTCATGGGTCGCTGTATGAGTTTATTCGAAATGATGTTTGGGATGCGACTGGGTACTTTGATGTGAACAAGGCGAAGTTGCGGCGGAATCAGTTTGGGGCGACGCTGTCTGGGCCGGTGATCAAGGACAAGACCTTCTTTTTGTTTACGTGGGAATCGTTGCGGCTGGTGGATGGGAAGACGCAGCGGGGGATTGTGCCGCGGCCTGAGTATTTGCGGGGGGATTTCTCGCGGGCGACGGATGCGTTTGGACGGCCGTTGACGATTGTGGACCCTTTGAATGCGCGGCGGGCTTTCCCTGGGAATCAGGTTCCTGTATCGCGGCTGGACCCGGTGGGGTTGAAGCTGGCGGCTTTCTTTCCAGCACCGAATTTGACGGGGTCTGCGAACAACTACATTGCTTCGGGGAATGGGTCTACTTCGAACAACAACTTTGGGATCAAGGTGGACCACAACTTTTCGGCGAAGGATCGTGTGACGTTTTCGACGTTTTGGCGGCCGAATACGAGTTATGACCCGGTGGTGAATGGGCGGTCTCCGATTCCGCTTTTCGGGTTGGGGAATAATACGCTGGACATCTTGAGTTATGTGAAGTATCTAAGGCCGCTGACGCCGAATATTTATCTGGAGTTGTCGGCTAACTTCTCGCGCAAGACGAATAACCAGAGATGGCCGTTGTCGGGTGAGAGGGATTGGGCGGGTGAGGTTGGATTCAATGGGACGACACAGAACCCGGCGGCGCGCGGGTTGCCGCAACTGGATGCTTCGGGGTACATTCCGCTGGGGCCGGCTTATGATTACCCGAAGGTTTGGTCGTTCAATAACTTTCAGTATGCAGGTTCAACCACTTGGATTAAAGGGCGGCACACGATCAAGTTTGGGGCTGACTTTTTGCGGATGCAGTACTTCACGCGGAATTACGGCGATACGCGTGGGCGCGTGACGTTTTTGGGCCGGTTTACGAATGAGCCGATGGCAGACTGGATGCTCGGGTGGCCTCAGACCACGCGACGGCAACTGGATGCGGCAGGGCCTTATCATCTGATCTCGAACTATTCGGCGTTTGTGCAGGATGACTTCAAGGTGAGCCGATCTCTGACGTTGAATATCGGGCTGCGCTATGAGTTGATGAAGCCGCCGAGGGAGAAGTTTGGGGCTTGGTCCATGTTCAATCCGGAGTTGGGCAAGATCGTGGTGGCGGGTAAGGGTACGCTGACAAATTTTGATCAGTTGGTGGCGGCGAGCCCGATTGCGAATTCAGTGATTCTTGCTGATGCGGCTGGGTTGCCGCCGACGATTACACAGACGGACCGAAATGATTTTGCGCCTCGGCTGGGGTTTGCGTGGCGGCCGTTTAAGGGCAACCGTAGTGTGTTGCGTGGCGGGTATGGAATCTTCTATGGGTCGAGCTCGATCTATCGGCTGGATGAGTTTAACGATACGTTTCCTTTCTCTGTGAACGAGAGTTATGCAGCGGTGACAAACGACCCGACGGTGGTGACCTTGTCGAACCCTTATCCGTTGTCGCGGAGAGCGGTTGGCGGGATCACGAATACGAATGGGCAGCAGAATCAACCGCAATCGCAGTACTTGCAGAGCTGGAATCTGACGGGGGAGCATGAGTTTGCCAAGGACACTGTGCTTGAGGTGGCTTATGCGGGATCGAAGGGAACCCATTTGCAGAGACGGTATGACCTGAATCAGCAGTTGCGGGGAGTGCCGGGGAACCCACGTCCCTTCCCTGCCTTTGGGACGATCAACTTTATCAATGACGGGTCGAATTCGATTTACACCTCGGGCGCGGTTACGTTGCGGCGGCGATTCTCGCGGAGCTTCTTTGTGAGGATGGCTTATACGTATTCCAAATCTCTGGATGAAACCTCGAACACGGGTGGAACGGTTCAATACAACTTTGGATCAGCGCAGGATTCACGGAATTTGAAGGGGGAGCGCGGGAGATCGGATTTTGATATTGGCCATGCGCTCACCGGGAGCTTCATATTGCAGCCACGTGTTTCGAGGCGGTTTGCGTTGAAGGACTGGCAGATATCAGGCACAACAACGATGTATACGGGGCAGCCATTTACACCGAGAGTAGCTAACTTCAATTACCTGAATGGCGAAGCTTCGCGTCCAGACCGCATTGGGAAGGGTACGCTGGCGGAGCCGACTGCGGAGCAATGGTTTGACCGGACGCAGTTTCCTGTAGTGCCGGTGGGCGGTTTCCGGTTTGGATCGTCGGGCCGGAATATTCTGGACGGGCCTGGGACTTTCAATATGAACGCGTCGCTGTCGCGGCGGTTCAAGCTTTGGGAGTCGATGGCAGCGCAGTTCCGGTTTGAGGCATTTAACACGCTGAACCGGGTGAATCTGAACCTGCCGGAGAACCGGGTGGATATTATCTCTGGCGGAGTGATCAATCGAGCCAAAGATAACCGGGTGCTGCAGATGGGCATGCGTCTGGAATTCTGATAGTTTAATTGGCATGCGAAACTTCCTACTCGCCCTTACGCTCATGACGCTAACAGCATCGGCCCAACTGGCCACCAAGAAATCACTTACGCTTGATGCGGCAAAGAAGATTGCCGCTGCGGCGCAGGTTGAAGCCAAGAAGAACAACTGGAATGTAGTAATCAGTGTTGTCGATGATGGCGCCAATTTGATCTATCTCGAGAAGATGGATGGAACACAAATTGGATCGATCGAGATTGCACAGATGAAGGCACGGACGGCAATCAAGATGAAGCGGCCATCGAAGGCTTTTGAAGACATGATTGCGGGTGGACGCAATGCGGTGTTGAAGCTGCCGGATGTGCTGGGTGTTGAGGGTGGATTGCCGCTGGTGGTGGACGGGCAGTTTTTGGGCGCGATTGGGGTGAGTGGTGTGACTTCGGCTCAGGACGGCCAGATAGCGGCGGCTGGAGTGAAGGCACTGGAGGGGATGCAATAAATCCAGCGACACAGCTTTCCGAGGCCAACAGAGAATCTGAGCTGAAGGCTGCGCTTGAGGCGCTGTACCCTGAGATTCGAAAGTTGGCTGGCAGAGTGTTGAGAAAGGAGCGCCCAGACCACACGCTTCAGAAGACGGCGCTGGCCAATGAAGCGATTGTGAAGTTGCTGGGTTCTGAGGCGCTCCATGTTCAGGATTCACACCATCTGTTGGCCATGTCGGCACGGCAGATGCGGAATATTCTGGTGGATTACGGGCGAGCCAAGATTGCACGGAAGAGGGGCGGGGGTGCGCAGAGGGTGGACCTGCGTGGGGATGAGTTGAGTAGCAGGCAAGACATGGATGGGCTGCTTTCGCTGAACGCAGCGCTGGAGCAACTTGGGGAAGAAGATGAGCGGGCTTTGCGGGTGGTGGAGTTGAAGTACTTTACGGGGTTTACGACCGATGAGACTGCAGAGATTTTGGGCTTGTCTTCGGCAACTGTTGAGAAGGTGTGGCATAGCGCGAGGATCTGGCTGCACAGCAGGCTGACAATAAACATCAATCGGGCATTTTAGTGAGGTAGACCGATTGGTCGGTTACGTCCTGTAGAGTGACGAGGAGTTCGGTTTGGGAAGGGGATAGATTTAGCCCCCACATTACCGTCCGGTCAAAGCGATAGAGCAGTTTGGGGATCTGGTTGTTTTCGGGGATCAAGAAAAGCCCTGGCGGAAGATTGAGATCATCTTTCCGAATCAGGTACACGCCATCCTGGGTGGGGATAAACAGACTTCTTCTTAAGAGAGTTGGGGCTAAAGTCTTTCTGATCGCTGCAGTTGGAGTGAAGGGCAGGGGGAGATGGTGGAGGCCCTCGTTTTCGTTTCTGGAAGAGATATAAAGACGATTTGAGTTGAACGATTCGTGTGCGTGGGAACCTCCATCTGTGGTGATTTGCGTTTCGGATTGGGGGGCGTTCACGGGGGCACGGAAGATTTGGTATTGCGAATCGACTTTTCTGAAAAAGTAAAAAGCGCTTCCATCCCGCGAGAAGGAACAGAGGAAGCCATTCGAGCAAAAGAGCTTTGGTTTCGATGTGTTGTTCAGCTCTGTAACGTATGTCGTAATTTGCCCTTGTGCTTTTCTTATTGAGAGATAGACGCTTTTGGAGTCTGGAGAAATTACCGCAGTTAGCGCATCGTAGGATTCTTCGAAATCTGTAATTTGGCGAGGGTTGGAGCCATCCCGGTCTGCAATCCAGATCTGGGGTTTGCCGGAACGGACGGAGGTGAAAGCAATGAACTTTCCATTTGGGGAGTAAGAGGGCTCGTCTTCATCAAAAGAACTTGCGGCGACAGGATTGAGAAGGCGAACCGGCGCCGGGGAGAGTTGGATGCGATAAATGTTCTGTTCTGACGAGGAGACGGTAATGGCGAGTGACTGGGTTTTGGGGTTTGTTGCAAAACCGGAAATCCCAGCCAAGGGGACATCGAGTGGGACGACTGAGCCAGACGGATAGGCGACTGCATTTATGGTGGACGTATTGTAAGGATCGTGGTGAGTCAGGATTTTCTTTCCGTTATCGACCCAGGCGAGTTGTGCCAATTTTGAAGCTTTAACCATAAGCAGGCGTGGCTCAGCAATAGGGAGACCCTCTGGCCCGATAGGGACCGTGTAGAGGTAGTGGCCTTTCGCCTGAACCCGGCGAACAAAAGCCAAGCGGTTGGTGTAGGGATCGATCGCGGGAGACTGATCCTCAGAATTGTCTGGAAGTAAGGGGAAAAGACGTTTGAGGCGAGGTGAATCGAGACGAAGGAGGTAAAGAGCCCAAGGCCGGGAGTCGAACTCTTTGGCTGTGAGGATCAGCCCTGAGGAATCGTTTAGCCAGGTGGCATCCGTGGTTGAGCCCAATCGAGCGAGAAGGCGTTCTGGGCCATCGGCGTTGAGTGGCTTCAGGAAGATATCGTAAGCATCTGCAGAGGCACGGGAGAAAACGAGCCAGCGGTTATCGGGCGAAGGCAGGGGGCTGAACTCGGAACTGCGATGGAAGGCTGCCGGCTTAGGGGCGAAACGAGAGACCGGGGTGGAGAAGATCTTAAAGTCTCCTTCGAGGCCAGAGGTGAAGTAGAGAGTCTGGCCGTCGCTCGAGAATCTAACGTCGCGATGTGAGCCTTTTTCTGTGATGAAGGGTTTGGGGTTGAGACTTTTCCATGCGGCTAAGGGGGGTTGAGAATTGAGCAGAATCGCGATCAGAAATGTTACTGCGAGGGCGGAGGCAAAGACCACTCTGGCCAGAGGGCTGGCCTTTGATTGTGTACAGGCAGCACCAAAATCGGCGACTGAGGTGAATCGGTGTGAGGGATCTGAGGAGGTAGCACGAGCGATTGCAGTTTGGATTTTGGGCGAAAGCTGGGGCGGATTTAATCCACAGGAATAGAGTTCCTTGAGGATGAGCGCCAGAGCGAAGATATCGGCGGAAGGGGCTGGTGGGGTGGTGAGTTGCGGATCGGAGTAAGGGCTTTGTTTGAAGCTCTCGGCTGCGCTTGCGTGAGCGTTGATCGCGGCGATACCGAAATCGATCACTACTGCGCGCTCGGTGGGGAGGCCTGGATCGGTAAGGATGATGTTTTCTGGCTTGAGGTCCAGGTGGATGATGCCGAAACGGTGAGCCTCGGTGAGGGCTTCTACAAGGCCGTCGAGGAGTTTGTGGATGCGCTCGGTTTGGATGGGCTGGCGACGGGCCAGGAGTTGGCGGAGGCTTTCGCCTTCGATGTATTCGAGGACGAGAAAAGGCAGGCCGGAATCGGTTTGGCCGAGGTCGAGAATTCCGCGCAGATTGGGGTGACGGAGGCGGGCCAGGGAGTGAATCTCGGCGCTGATCAGGTCTTTGACAATGTCTGGATCATCAATCTGGTTGAGAACCTTGACCACGACCAAACGATTGGCGAGGAGCTCGTCTGAGGCGATGAAGACAGCGGCCGAGCCGCCTTCGGCGAGGCAAGACTCGATGAGGTATCGGGATTTGAGGCGATGGCCGGGTTGGGGTACTTGAGGCGAAGGAGCTGTTAGCCCGAGTGATTGTGGAAGGGGAATCGACAGGAAGCTATCGATCGGCTGAGCTGATTCAAGCGAGGAGCAGAGATCGTCGTAAAGCGGATCGTTTTTGGAACCAAATGCTTCTGGCGGCTGCATTACCTAATAAAGCGGAA
>JBIPMY010000432.1:0-5191 GCA_044376335.1 Bryobacter sp. | reverse complement strand
TTCTGGACGTCGAAACTGGATTCGCTAGGCCGCCACCTTGCCCGCCGGAAAAGGAGCAACTAATGCGCTCGATTCATATCTCTCGGGTCTACGAAGCTCCAGTAGAGGCCGTGTGGGAGGCTCTGACCGATTCGCACCAACTTGCGGAATGGTTAATGCCGAATGATTTTCAACCAACTCTTGGACACGAATTCACCTTTCGGACCGCTCCTGCACCTGGATTCGACGGCGTTGTGCGCTGTAAGGTTTTGTGTCTCGAAGCGCCGCGCAAGCTGCAATACTCCTGGAAAGGGGGCGGCATCGAGACTGTTGCTACTTTTGAGTTGGAGCCTTGCGCGGCGGGCACACGGCTAACATTCCGGCAGGATGGCTTCGCGGGGATGCGCTCAGTCATGCCGCGCATCATGTTGGGATTTGGCTGGGAAAATCTCTTGGGCAAAAAACTGCCAGCTCTGCTGGAGCGGAGGGCGCAAAGTGGCACTCCATCCTGAGGCGATGAACGCGGCAATTTTGCGCAACCTGAAAATCAAGACAGGGCGAAATCTGGAGGAATGGATCGTCATCCTCGATAGAGAGTGTACCTGCACCGGCGAACGGCCCATTGCGGAATGGTTGAAGGGTGAATACGGGATGGGCCACATTACGGCGATAGTATTGGCTCGGAAGCAAGCGATAATGAAGACCGGCGGGATGCAACCCACTGGAAGAGAGTTGCTTTCAGGCTTGTTCGCCAGAAACCACGCCGCCCACCAGTGGTATCTGGACGTTTCTGTCGGGCTTTCCGACAAGCTCTCGGGAGTGATCGAGACCCCATGCAAGACATACGTCGGCTTTGGGAACCCCAGACAGTTTGCAGTACTCAGGCCTGGAAAATCGGAAGGACTTCTTGTTGGACTGGCCGGATACGACTCCATGCTTGGCGACTTAGAAGGCGTTCGAGGACTCGGGGGCAGTGCGCGAATCCGCTACCGCATGCTTGTTCGAAACGAGTCTGATCTCCAGATTGGGATTCGCCATGCCATCGCGGCAGCAAGTGCTGGCAGATAAGCGCACTCGGTGACCAAAGCAAATCAGGGCGAAGAGCAAGGATAGTGATCGAAGCCCCAGTCCAACCGGGTCCCGCAGAGGCCCAAGTTTGTTTCCGATGGCTCGATTCCATTAACGGAAGGCTGCGGTAAGGGACTCCAATCTACTCGGCCTGAGCGGGGACATCCTCGCTTTTGTTTATGTTTCCGGTTCAAGACTGCATGAAGTCGTTCCTTTTGACGAGATGACACCAGATGCCGGAGCCGTTTATGTCGTAGACAACGGCTACTTGGACTTCGTCGGAATCTACCGTTTTGCGGTCAAGTTGCGGTTCTTCGGAATCCGCAACAAAAGCGACGTGATCCTGCGCCGCCTAATCTCTCACAAGGTGGGAAAGTCGAGTGGGCTCCGCAGTGCTCGGATGGTTGTGCTCGACACACCGTATTCGGATGTACGATACCCGGACAAGCATCGTCGCATTCGATGCCGGCAGCCCGAGACGAGAAAGACGCTGGAGTTCCTGCCTAAACACTTCGCGTTGCCTGCATTCGCCATTGCAAAGATGTACAAGTGCCACGGGCATGCGGAGTTGTTCAATGCGATAAGTGTCTCTGGCGATGCGGGGGCTGATTGTTCAGGTCGCAGGGGAGGGAACCGCTGGAGTTGTTCCCTCCCGATTCAGGCGCCAAGTTAGCAGCGATTTGCCGCGATGCCATCACGGATACCGTGTCAAATCAGGCCCTCCACCGCTAAGGAATCCCGAAGGGTGAGTGGGTTCAGGTCAGGACGCCTCCTTATTGTCTTCAACTGCCCCGGGATTCAGTTTGGCGGTACGGGGCCGCGACTTGAAGTCGCCATCCGTAAAGGAGTCAAATTGTTGGCCGGGGTTGATGATGACGTCGGAACCCTTGAAAAAGAAGCCACCGAAGGCAGCCGGGGGGAAAATGAGGATGCCTCCGGTGATGAGTGCTTTCGTGGTGAGAGACTTGCCTTTGGCACCAAGACGCTGGGTGATGGCGCGCAGCGGAATGCGCTCACCATTGGCGGACTTGACATATTCGAGGTTGAATTCGATTTTGCCGCCGCGGCCGAAGTTCTTCTTATGTTCCGCGCGCGTGATAGTGCCGACGGCCACGGCTCCGCGCTCGATGAAGACTTTATTGTCGATCTCGACGTCCTCGGCCACTGTAAAGCTGACACGCTGGCCCATTTGAGCTGTTGAGCTAGTGATCAGAGCTTCGGAGCGGAGGCGGATTTTGCTGCCTTCCGGAAGAACCTGGGCAAAGAGCGGAAGACTATTGAGGGCGAGAGAAGCAATGGTGAAAACCAAAACATTCTTCATGGGTGTAAACTCCTTTGTTGGCTTGGGTTGATTGTTTGGCCGGGTGGTATTGAGGAGCAGGAGACAGTAACTCAATGCTTTTCAATATAACCAGACGATTGGAGCGGCTTAATCGAAGAGGCAGAGTCCATATAGTGTCCAGATCCGCCTGGGCTCTTATGAAGGTCCTCTCCGTATAAGTGCAGATGCAGCCAGTACGTCATTCGTTTCATTGCATTGTAGAAAGATATATTACGTGTTACAACGTGGCAAAGACAAGGGAAGTAGGCGGACGTCCTTATCGATACCTAGCGCAAAGCATTGAGAGTAAGAGCGCGCCCCAGTCATCGCACCGGTATGTTCACGGCGGCGATAGTCTGTTGGCGTGCAGCGTTGCGCTCCGAGTTACCCGGGGTGCCGACGGCCGCCAAGCCCTCTTCTTTACCAAACGCGACCGCCAGGCTTGCTGTTGCCTGGTCGCCGATCAGTTATGCCGGACTTACCTCCCCATACTCGCCTACCAATTGATAAACAATCACATACACCTCGTGGTTATGCGCGAATAAGCCGAATCGCTTGCCCGCTGCCTGAAATCGCCCGGAGAGCATCCTTTATGGCATCTGCTTATAGCAGGCATTGAAGATGTCGGTAGTCTCTCTTGTTTCTTGGAATCAGCAACATCGGGACCTTGACTGAAATCTGCGGCGGCTGGGTATCAGATAGACAACCTGCCGCCTTGAGGTAAGGCAATCGTGGGGGGATTCCTCGTCGAGCTTCAGCTTGCACATGTTCTAGGCGTTCCGACCCGGAAGACGCCTGCGTTGTCCTGAGGATTGCGGTTGTGCAGGGTCCAGAACCGCCGCCCGCTAAAGAGGAAAGCGCAAACCTTCAGAATCTCCAGTTCAACCCCACGATGGGGAACAGACCCAGTTGCGTTTCGACGGTCTGCTGGTTTGTGGTGCGGCTCCAGCCTGGAAAGGCAAAGTTTCTCCGATTCGTTGCGTTCTGCAAGCCAACAAACAGAACGACGGGCTTTTCCCGAAAGGTGAAAGTACGATCTACTCGAAAGTCGAGCCGGAAGTAGTCTGGAGCACGAACTCCGTTGTAGCGGGACAAGTCAAAAACTCCACGGCGCTGAGCGGAGGAGAGAGCAGTGTTGAAGGGTGTGAAAGGTCGTCCAGTCAAATACACCCCACGTACGCTGAAGTCCCACTTGCGGTTCAGTGCGTAGCCGACCACCGCATTGTAGACGAGTGAGTAGTCGAAGGAACCGGGCCGGAGAACTCCATCGAAGCCAGCGTGCCGCGTTCTTGACCAGGACAAGTTGGTTTGACCGTACCACTTCTTTGCGAATTTTCTTTCCACGAACAGTTCCACGCCGCGCACCCGGCCTCGACCAGAGCTGATATAGGGAAGTAACAACTCATCCTGCCCGAAGCTGTCGCCAGCGTTCGCCAAGCTGAACTGGGGGAAGAGTGGGCTTACGGGGTAGTCCTTGTAACGCTTGTAGTACCCCTCGAGGGTGACGCGTGTGTTGCTGTTCACAATCCAGGTGAAGCCCGTCAACAGATGATCAGAACGCATGGGGAGCAACTGCCGGTTCTGCGGGAAGGCTCCGGATACGAAAAAGACTGGCTGCTGGAAGTAAGTACCCCAAGCCGCACGCCAGGAGACTTTGTCAGTGATGCGGTAGCTCAGACCGGCCCGCGGGCTCCAGCGTGTGGCGCCAAGATAACGGTAGTTGTCGTAGCGCCCGCCCCAGGTCAAGCTGAGGCGCTTGCCGAGATTCTGTGTGGTTTGGATGTAACCGCCTGGTTGAAACACATTGAAGTTATTCCGGATGTTGAAGGGCAAAACGCGTTCGCTCTCAGAAAACTGACTTTCGATGCCGAAGGGCTGCGTTGCATTCAGATTGACCCGGAAGAGCTTCAGCGATCCGCCAGCCTGTACTTTGTTGAGCAACGGGACGTACACACTCAGGTCGTACTTGAGAGTGGTTTCGCCTTCTCTCGTGCGGTCGGTAAAGCTGGTCTGGTTATTCAGCCGCAGGTCGCTTTGCGTTTCGCGGACGGTGGCTTCGGAGTGCGTGAGCCCAAGCAACCCCACGCCGCGGTTACCGAAGAGGCGCTGCCAGTTGAGGCCTGCGGCGCTTCGCCAGCCTCCTGCCCTGATCGTAAGGGTGTCGTCGGGTTCGTTGGCTTGTGGCCTGATATTGATGTAGTCATATCCCGTGATGTTGACGAACCAGAGGCGATCACGCGGAGAGGCATCGTAGACAAACTTCGCGTTGAGATTGTAGTTGACGGGGACACCGCCAAAGCCAATGTCATTAGTGAATACATCGAGGAAGCTGCGGCGGGCGGAGACGATCCAGGAACCTTTGCCCTTTGCGACCGGACCTTCGAGAATGACCCCGGCCCCAGCAAAAGCAACGTCAGCGCGCCCGGAGAAGCCTTGGCGATCCCCTTCACGCTGGGCTATTTGCAAAACACTCGAAAGCCGGTTGCTGAAGGGCGCCGGAAAGGCTCCAGTGAGAAAGTTGACGTCGCGAATCAAATTGGCGTCCAGCATGGAGACCGGTCCTCCGGCGGTTCCGAAATTCGCGAAGTTATTTATGTTGGGGATGTCAATGTTGTCAATCACGAACAGGTTTTCGAGTGGACTTCCACCCCTGACGATCAGGTCATTGCGAAAGTCATCAGAACCGATGGCTACGCCGGGCAAAGTCTGAACATATCGGGAAACGTCCTGGATGGCACCAGCGGACTTCAGAATCTCGCGGGGCTGGACCAGGAAGCTGGAGCCTTTCACTTCCTCAGGAGCGACGAAGATGGATTCGGAGAC
>JBIPMY010000431.1:0-5193 GCA_044376335.1 Bryobacter sp. | reverse complement strand
ATTGATTTGAGCTTGAGTGGACATGGTGATTCTTCTCTCCTGGGTTTGAAATGGAAATAGGGGCGCGTGAGCGCCCCTACGATTGAGAAATTAGCAGGTGAGATTTCGATTCCGAACCGTGGTTTTTGGAAGTTGTTGATTCTTGGGGAAATAGAGTTACAAAATTCCTTGGAACGGGTTTTGGATCGACTAACCGGGCTTGTATGTTTGGCTTTGAGCAAGGGCAGACGAAGAGCCAGACTCGCAGTTGCGTGTATGGTCGGGGTGGCTGACCGAAGAAGGGACAACAGGAGCAGGTTCGTTGCCTGGAATGGCTTGAGACGGTTGGTAGCTTTCAGCAGTGGTTTTTGCTGATTTGTGATAGAGATATAGGCCATGCGTCGCCGCGAGTTGCTTAAATCCCTTTGGGCTGCCCCTTTACTGACACCTTCGGCCCGGGGGCTTCCTCCGCTCACCATCAAAGATGTGAAGGTGATTGCGACCAGCGCCGGGCGTAACTACCGCTGGATCTTTATCAAGATCATTACGAGTGAGCCGGGCCTTTACGGGATTGGATCTGCCACCAATCATTTTCAGCCTCATGCGGTGATTGCCGCTATTGAGAAGCATCTTGCGCCGTGGCTGATTGGGAAGAATCCCGAACAGATTGAGGATCTCTGGCAGAGCGGCCACCTGCGTACTTACTGGCGTAATGGGCCGGTGAACAACAATGTGCTGAGCGGCATGGATATGGCGTTGTGGGATATCAAGGGTAAGCGGGCGGGGATGCCGGTTTATGAATTGCTGGGCGGAAAGGTGCGGGAGGCAGTGCCTTGCTATGACCACATCAGCGGGAACTCGCGTGAGGCGATTGTTGAGAATGTGCAGAAGTCGCAGGCGAAGGGGTTTCGGCATATCCGGGTGCAGATGGGTGCTTATGGTGGTGGGGGATTTATCGATAACGGCAAGGGGGGCAAGGCTTTCGACGAGGATGTCTATGTTGAAACTGTGCCAGCGCTTTTTGAGTATGTGCGCTCGAAGGTGGGCTTTACACCCAAGCTTTGTCATGACGTACACAGCCACTTGAGCGGGATTAATGCAGTGGAGTTTTCTCGCCGGATGCAGCCTTATCAGATGTTCTTTGTCGAGGATGTGCTCTCGCCCGAGCAACTGGGCTGGTACAAGCAGATCAGGCAGATTGCGACGACACCTCAGGCCGTGGGTGAACTCTTTACGCACCCGTTTGAGTATCTGCCGCTGGTGCAGGACAGGCTGATCGACTTTGTGCGGTGCCGCGTTTCGTCGATTGGGGGGATTACCCCGGCCAGGAAGCTGGCGACGTTTTGTGAGCCTTATGGGGTGCGGACGGCTTTTCAGGAGGGCGGGGAAAACGACCCGGTGAATCAGCTGGCTGCCTACCATGTTGATATCTCGCATCCGGCGTTTGGCATTCAGGAAGAGAACAATTTTCCGGATGTGGCGAAGGAGGTAGTGACGGAGGCGGCTGAGATTCGGAATGGCTATCTCTATAGCAATGGCAAGCCTGGCTTGGGGATGGATGTGAACGAAGCGCTGGCGGCAAAGTACCCGATTGCGGCGGCAGGGAAGGGTTATGAATATCCGTTGGACCGGACGATGGACGGGACTGTGGTTAAGCCGTAACACCTAGCAGTGGTTGAACCCTAGCTATTGAGCAATTGCAGAATGCTGCTGAGGATGTTTTGACTCGAGAGTTTGTCGCTTCGATTGTTTACTGGCTGGACCTTGAAACTGGCTGGACCTTTCAACTGGCTAAACCTGGCTGCTGGCTAAACCTGGAAATTAGTGACTGCCAATTTGAGCTTTTCAGCGGCTGCGGCCAGATCATGGGATCGAGCGCTGACATCGTTGCTGCCTTCGGCGATTTGGCCGGCAACCTGATGGACGACTGCGATATCACTGGCGATGGACGAGGAAACTTGCGATGTTTCCGAAACACGGAGGTTTACTTCGTTGACTCCAATTGAGGCTTCTCTAATGTTGGAGGCAATGTTTCTGGTGGATTGCTCCTGCTCCTGGATGGATAGAGAGATCGATTCGACGATGGAATTGACTTCGCTCATGACATCAGAGATTCGAATGATTTCAGACAGGCCTTGCGAAGCCGAATCCTGAACGCCGTTGATGCGTGCCTTGATGTCTTCGGTGGAGCTTGCCGTTTGTTGGGCCAGGGCTTTGATTTCATTGGCAACCACGGCAAAGCCTTTGCCGGCGGCGCCTGCCCGGGCGGCTTCGATGGTGGCGTTGAGGGCAAGGAGGTTGGTTTGTGAGGAGATTTCAGTGATGGCCTCGGTTACTTTGCCGATTTCGCGAGCGGCGACCCCGAGTTGGTGCATTTGCTGGTTGATGCGCCCGGCCTGCTGGTTTGCTTCTGCCGTGATGGTGTTTGCCTTCTGGGCATTGACTGCAATCTGGCTGATGGTGGATGTCATCGCGTTGGTGGCATCCGTTACTTGGGCGAGATTACTCGAGGTTTGCTCCATACTGCTGGCGACCACCACTACATTGCTGCTCATCTGCTCTGCGGCTGCGGCTACCATTTGAGCCCGGTCTGAGGCGCCTCGCGAACCGGATTTCATTTCGGCCGAGCTGGAGAGGAGATCGGCTGAGGAAAGAACCAGGGTTTGTATCCCGGATTTCACTTCAGAAATCATCGCACGCAGGTTGAGCGACATTTCCTGCATGGCTCTGGCCTGATCGCCCATCTCATCCTGGCGAAGCAAAAAGGCGGGGGGCAGGTTGTGCGAGAAATTTCCCTGAGATAGGGTTTTGAGGTGCGCGACGGTGATCGCGAGCGGATTACTGATGGAAGATGAGATCCATATACCAACACCGATCAAGAGCAAAGAGGCAAGTGTTGCGGTAGCAATCATGGTGGTCTTGCTTGAGTGGATGTTGGCGACGGCAAGCTTTTGGGTGTTGGTTGCAGCGGCAACCATGGCGTCATCGAGTTGGCCCATTCCCTCTTCCAGTTGCGCGAAGAGGCTTTGAAATTCTGGCAGCTTCTTCAAATAGGCCGGGCGATTGGTTTTTGCCAGCCTAACCACTTCTTTGGCGAGATTGCCGTATTGCACCAGTTGGGGCTTCAGACGAAGCATGCTGGAGTGGATATCCTCAGGCAAGGGAAGCTGGAGGTTCTTATCAAACATGGTGTCGATGGTGGTGACATGGGTTTCGAGATCTGCTTCGAGTGCTGACCAGTCACGCGGGGTTGTGGCAAGAGCAGCTGACTGGACATCAGACCTGAGGGCGTCGTGCATCATGTCGGCACGGATTTGATTGGCCAAAGCGCTGGCGGTGGCCATCATTGCGCTCTTTTCTGGATCCACCTGATTCAGAGCATAAAAGCTCATGGATGTAGTGAGAATCAGAGGGAGAAAAGTTGCGGCCCCCAAGAGAAGCAATTTTCGACGTATCGTCATGTGGGGTGCTTATCGGCTGGATATGAAGCAGCTTGACGAAAAGGCCGGATCCAATCGCTGGAACAGATTTCCTATGTTTAGGAGCGATATGTCATCTGCTTTGAACAAAGGGATCCATCATGAAATTCTGGCTCAGCCATTTCAGGTAATCCTCAAATTCAGCCAAGTTGGCTGCTGTTGATACGTTGGAGCAGTGACGGAGTTTGGCTAAGGAATTGCCTTGGATCGCCTGGCCACCAAGGATGATTCGCAGATCCGGGTAGAGCCTTTTGATCGATTCTATGAGATCGATGAGGGCAGGTAGATGTTCGGGTAACATGACGGAAAGTGCGAGCAGATCGGGCCTGGTTTTCTTGAGGATTTGCAGGAGGGAATCGTTGGGAAGACCTGCGCCGATATAGTGTACGTTGTATCCGTTTTGCTCCAGTGAGTTGCGGATCATCTTTGCTCCCAGTTGATGCTCTTCTCCCGGGGCACAGGCCACTACGGCGCTGAGCATTCCTTGCGCAGGCATGCTGTTTGGAGGCAAATTGGCGAGCAGCCTTTCGGTGATGACGGAAGCCTCATGCACTACGTCTAGCGATACCTGGCCAGCGGCCCAAAGCTCACCCACCCGGTACATGGAAGCCTGCAGCAAATTCAAGCAGAGATCACTTTCCAAGACAGCCCTGAATCGCAAGAAGTCGACCAAGGTTCTGCAGCGGCCCAGATCTCCTTTTAAGAGCGCCTCGAGATAATCCTCATACTCAGACTTTGAGATCTCAGAGGAGATGGCAATGTGCGGATCTTTGCGAGCCGCTGGCCGGTGCTTGCGGAGGAGAGCGAAAAGCTGCGATGCGTCGATTGGCTTGCTGAGATAGTCATCCATTCCAGCGGCGATGCAACGGTCGTAATCCTGAGTCATGGCGGCGGCTGTAACAGCGATGATCGGAGTGTGGATCAGGTTTGCCTCGCGACTTCGAATGCTGCGTGTGGCGTCATAACCGTCGAGGTTCGGCATGTGGCAATCCATGAGGATCACGTCGTAAGGCGCTTGAGCCGACATTGCTACAGCCTCATTCCCATCGGAGGCCACGTCTACCAGGCAGCCCTTTTTCTCAAGAAGCTTGACTGTTAAGCGCTGGTTGACGAAATTGTCTTCTGCGAGCAGGATGCGGCAGCCTGCAAATTCCTGTTGGTCGGTTGGCGGTGTGATCTCGCCGGTGGGAACGAGAGAGTTTTGCAAAGCGACAAGTTGAGGCTGGGCCGCAGCAGTGCTTGCTTCTGACATTGGAATCTCGACTGTGAAATGAGAGCCTTTTCCGGGTGTACTGGAAACCTGAATGGTGCCACCCATCAGGTGAATGAGCTTTCTTGATATGGACAGGCCCATGCCTGTGCCGCCGTATTTTCTGGAAGTGGAGAAATCGGCCTGTTGAAAGATTTCGAAGATGCCTTCGAGTGCATTTGCCTCAATGCCGATTCCGGTATCTTTCACCTGAATGGAGATTAGGAGCTGATTGCCTTCGCCTGGCCTGTGGGATAGCTCAATGCTGACTTCACCCTGTTCGGTGAATTTGATGGCATTGGAGAGGAGATTCACGACGACCTGCCGGATGCGGGTGGGATCGCCGACGACCATACGAGGTGTATCCGGACTGTATTGGAAAACGAAGCGGAGATGTTTGGAGACCGCTAAAGGCTGAAAGAGATTGCAAGCGTCCTGTATGGCAAGCGGGAGATCAAAATCGACCTGCTCCACGCGCACTTTGCC
>JBIPMY010000430.1:0-5209 GCA_044376335.1 Bryobacter sp. | reverse complement strand
GGAGGTCAAAGAGACGATCTCGGAGGGCGTCGGACTTGAGTTTTTCCTGAGTAATGGGAAAAAGTGCATACCAGCGAGTACCTGCGGGTTCTTCCATCAGACGGTGAGCGACCAGATCGACAGAATCACGCACAACAGGGATGTCGCATTTGGGGCACCATGTTTCGCCGGCGCGGGCGTAAAGCAGACGAAGGAAGTCGTAGATTTCGGTGGAGGTTGCTACGGTGGAACGGGGGTTGCGGGTGGTGTTCTTCTGCTTGATGGCCACCGGCGGGGCGAGGCCAAAGATGTCGTCGACGTCGGGCTTTTCCATGCGTTCGAGGAATTGCCGCGCGTAGGCGGATAGGCTCTCGACATAACGTCGCTGACCTTCGGCGTATACGGTGTCAAAGACCAGCGATGATTTGCCGGACCCAGACACACCGGTGACAACAGTCAACACGTTATGCGGGACGTTGAGGGAGATATCCTTGAGGTTGTGAACACGGGCTCCAAGGATCTCAATCGAATTGGAATCCACCCGCGTTTTCGCTTTTTCTTTCCTGATTTTTTGAGTATACCAACGCGATGACCCTTGCCCACCGTTTACATGACTGGTTTGTAAAAAACCAGCGAGATTTACCCTGGAGGCGGACGAGAGATCCGTATGCGATCTGGCTGTCGGAGATCATGCTGCAGCAGACGCGGGTGACGGCAGTGATTCCGTATTATGAGCGATTTCTTGAGCGTTTTCCGACTTATGAGGAATTGGCGGCAGCGAGCGAATCGGAGTTGCTGGCGATGTGGAGCGGCCTTGGCTACTACTCGCGGGCCCGGAATTTGCAGAAGGCAGCTCGATTGATGGTGGAGATGGGGGGCTTTCCGTCCACCTACGAAGAAATCCATGAATTGCCTGGGGTTGGAGACTACACGGCGGCGGCTGTCGCGAGTATTGCGTTCGGTTTGCCGCGGGTGGGGCTGGACGGAAATATTGTTCGTGTAATGGCACGTTGGACGGCAGAACCGGGGGACGTAAAAACATTTACAATTCGTGCACGATTGCAGCAAGTGGCTCAGAATCAGATGGATACAAGGGATCCTGGCACTTACAAGCAGGCCTTAATGGAATTGGGTGCGACAATCTGCTTGCCAAAGGCACCCAAATGCCTTTACTGTCCAATAAATGAAGATTGTGGGGCGAAGCTTCAGGGGCTTCAGCACACGATACCGATTCAGCTAGGAAAAGCGACTCAAATCTCCGAAGAGAGAACGATTTTGTGGATTTGCAGGGGAGAAAAATTATTGCTGTGGCAGCGACCGCTGGACAGTAAGAGGCTGGCGGGTTTTTGGGAACTACCAGAACCCGAAAAGATCACCCAAGTCAAGATATTGGGGAATCTGGGTGAATTTTCTCATTCCATTGTGAACCATAAGTATCGAATAATTCTAAGAGAGGCGAAACTGCAAGGTGGCACGGGGGATCTCTGTCAATGGGTTCGACTGGACCAATTGAAGGATCTGCCCATCAGCACGGTACTTCGCAAGAGTCTAAGAATTTTGAAACTGGATCCGCGACGAGAGCGGAATGAAGGGGTTAGTTGACGTTATGAATCGTAACAAGTGGATATTGTCAGGGAAATTTGCGGCCGTCTTGAGCGTGCCGTTTGTATTATGGGCCTATAACTCAGGTGCACCCCAAAGAAGCAGTGGCGCACCGGGAGATCAAACTTGCATTCAAAGTGGCTGTCACGTAGGGACACGCACGAATGATTCCCCGAACCTTGAGATTCTTTGGGAAGGTGGATCGAACTATCAGCCCGGGGTAAGGCAGAAGTTTACGGTGAGGATTACCGATGCGGCGCGCCGGTATGGCTTCCAGGCATCGGCCCGGCTGGAGAGCAGCACAATCAATGGGCAGGCGGGCTCGTTCCGTCCCCTGGGAACGGCAACCTATGTTATTTGCGACAACGGGCAGGATCGCCCGGCTATTGGTTGCCCAGCCTCTGCGCCAGTAGAGTTCATCACGCACAGCACACCTACTACGAGCAATACGTTTGAATTTGAATGGACTCCGCCCGCGAACCAGTCGGCAGGTGCAGTCATGATCTATGTAGCCGCAAATGCGAGCAATGGTCCTGCGCCTGGTGGAGCTAAAGTTCATCTTAAGAGCATTCGCCTGCAGCCTGGTGCTGGTGGCGGAGGAGTAAGACCAACGATCAGCCAGGGTGGCGTGGTGCAGGTGGGCAATTTTGGTGCTGGTACGCGAGTATCCCCTGGAACGTATATGGAAATTTTCGGCAGGGACTTGTCGCTGACAACTCGCAGTTGGGGTGGTGGCGATTTCAATGGTGGAGTTGCGCCGACCAATCTCGATAATGTGCAAGTGACAGTGGACGGGAAGCCTGCTTTTGTGAATTTCATCAGCCCCACACAGGTAAACGTTGTGGTGCCAGATGGAATTGCTGAGGCCCCGATTCAGGTTGTGGTGAGGAATGCCGGGGGCAGCAGTGACCCGATCACGGTGACGGGAACCAAGCGCTCACCGGGGATCCTTGCAACGCCTGGGTTCAATGTAGGCGGGCGTCAGTATGTAGTTGCTCAATTTGCAGATGGAACATTTGCGGGCCGTGTAGGGCTGATCAACGGAGTCACCTTCCGGACACCGCGGCCGGGTGACCGGCTCGTGATTTATGGCGTGGGCTTTGGCGCAACTACTCCGGCAGTTGCGGCGGGCACGATCGTAACACAGAGCACGGATTTGGGCAGCAGTTACCGGATCCAGATCGGCTCTGCAGCAGCAGTAGCGGAATTCAAGGGCTTGTCCCCCAATTTCGTAGGTCTGTACCAGTTCAACATTGTGATGCCCAATGTACAGGCGGGCGATCAGGAAATCACGATGGAAGTGGATGGCGTAAAAACGCAATCCGGGGTCTTTCTAACTACGGCGAATTAGCTGTAGTTTCGCTGTAACAAACTCGCAAATGGGGGTAGTAACCAAGATGTTCAACAAGATATTCTGGAGCGCCGTATTGTCGGCGCTTCCAATCCTGATGTTTGCTCGCAGTGGTGGTTCGCCAATTCGGCGCACCGGCGCTCCGATCGACGGTGGCACCGATTGTTCGGCATGCCATCGCACATCTGCTGCAAATTCGGATCCACGCGGATACGTTCGCATTAGCGCGGTGAACTATACACCGGGCAAGAAGCAAACCGTCCGGGTACAGGTTTTTCACCCGGAAGCAGCACGCTGGGGCTTTCAGCTCACTGCACGCCAGACCAGAGATGAAAATCTTAAGGCTGGAGTGTTAGCTCCTAATGACAATGTGCAGGTGAACTGTGACACGACACCTGCCAGCAACGCACCTTGCGGAAACGATCGAGAGTTCGCTACGCATGTGGTGGCTTCGACACGCAACGGAGCGGCTGGCCTGGCCACCTTCAGCGTTGAGTGGACCCCACCGGAAGCGGGCAGCGGCGACGTTGTCTTCTATGCAGCAGGTAATGGTGCCGACAATGCCGGAAACAACGCTGGAGATCGAATCTATACGACCAGCCTGAGAATTTCGCAGGCGGCAGCACTCGCCCGTCCCACTGTAAGCAACGAAAGCGGTGTAGCGCTGCAGGGCTTTGGTGGAGGACGAAATATCGCGCCGGGAAGCTGGATTGAAATCTTTGGCGCAAATCTGACCAACGTGACACGCGAATGGGCCGCTTGGGACTTTGCGGGAGTAAATGCTCCGAAGTCACTGGAAGGTGTTGGGGTCACTGTTGGTGGCAGAGATGCTTTTGTTCGCTTTGTCAGCCCAGGGCAGGTAAACGTGCAGGTACCGGACGGAATTGGTACAGGCCCGTTGAATGTCGTGGTAACTAACGAAGCTGGCGCGAGCGCAAACATCCCAATGACAGGTGTGGCGCGTGCTCCTGGCGTTTTGGCTCCAGCCAACTTCAATGTAGGTGGCCGTCAGTTGGCGGTGGCTTTGCTCAGCGACAACACTACTTTTGTGGCACGCGCAGGTGAAATCGCCGGGGTAACCAGCCGCCCAGCCAGAGTTGGTGAGACGATCACTCTCTATCTGGTGGGTGCTGGAGCTACTAATCCGGCTGTTCCTGCCGGGACTGTTGCCAGCGGGACACCCGTGCTGGCCAATACAACCGTTCGCTTCGGCGATGCGCCGGCAACGGTGAGCTATGCAGGGCTTGCCCCTGGGGCGGTTGGGCTCTACCAGTTCAACGTGGTGGTGCCGAATGTTGCCGCTGGTGATGTTCGTCTGGCGATCACAGTTGACGGTGTAGCGGTGGCGCAAACGCTGACAACCGTCGTCGGAAACTGAGAATTTTTGTTGCTGCTTTGCACTAGATCATCAGTGCAAAGTAGCAACCTGACGATTATCCTAATTGCATTCTTTGGGGCGGTAGCGGGGCAACCTGTTACCGCCCAATCTTTATTGTTGCGGCCGGAATACTCAGAAGGCAGCATTGCCAGTACAGCCAGCGCGAGAGCTGGGCGGCTTGCACCCAATACGGTGTTTTCGATTTATGGGACTGATTTATCGTTCATCACCTGGGCAGTGTCGCCGCAGGAAATCGTAAACCAGAGTTTGCCGACAGCAACTCCGCGCGGTGAGGTTTACGTGCAGTTGCAAGGGCGGCGAATTCCTTTGTTTTTTGTTTCGCCCAAACAGATCAATGCACTGATCCCGGCAGATGTTTTGCCGGGAGATCGCACGATACGCGTTTTTCGCGATCTGGTGGGTGGGCCAACGGTCACAGTTCGGGTAGAGGCAGAGGCGCCAGAGTTCTTTCGTTTGAGCACAGGATTTGCAGCGGCTACTCATGCCGATGGCCGGGTGATCAGCGCTGAATCGCCGGCGGAAGAGGACGAAGTGGTTGTCGTTTATGGGACGGGCTTTGGGGCAGTGGGTGCGATTGAGAACTGGGTGCTGGCACCTTCAAGACCGGCACAGGTATTGCGGGCTCGGGAGTATCGGATCCGAATTGAGGGAGAGGAATTGCCTCCCGAAGCACTGCTTTATGTGGGAGCGACACCTTTTTATGCTGGGCTGTTTCAAGCGAATTTCCGGCTACCGAAACCGCTTGGTGAGAATGTGCAAGTCGAAATTGGAGTTGGTGGGAATTGGAGCGGGGGTGGATTGAGGCTGAATACGAAGAAAATCGCAACTCAATGACTGTCATCGGCGTTACACCGATAGAGGCTAAGATGAGAGACATG
>JBIPMY010000100.1:0-16303 GCA_044376335.1 Bryobacter sp. | reverse complement strand
ACAGCCCATCTATGCTTCCCCGCTGTCTGAGGCGCAAGGTCTACAGTGAACCAGAGATAGTCGCCGCGTTCGGAATAACGTATCTTCGTGGCCCCCGGCACCTCCACACTGGCACCTTTCAAGTTAGCCCCACTCAGCATCACCCGCACCGGCCCCCAGCGGCTCTCTTTCCACCAACTCGGTGGCTCCACTTTATCTACTCTTGGCGGTGCAGCCCATGCACACGCAACTAAGGTGAAGATAATCGCGAGTCTCATTCTTCCATTAAAGCGGAAGTATCAAGCTTCTGGGACGGCCTTAGTCCAAGCCCGCCGTGTGTCCTGCCAGTGCATCCCAGCTAATAGCTGTTGAGCAACCTAGACGGCACTGTCGCCCCAATGCGCGCAGCGGCACGTACGGTGCCAGACCGGGCTTTGGCTCGCTGCAGCAAATAGTCCGTCGCGGCCTCTGTTTGCGGATCGTAACCATAAAACTGGGCAAACATGCCTCCCAATAGGCCACTTTCAGGGTTCAAGAACCCCATCATACGAAGCTGGGCGTAGCCTAGGCAGCCGATCAGGGTGCCAATATATCCCGCAGCCACCCCACCTGCGGCAGTTGCAGCCACTCCTGGGATGGTGACGGAAATTTCTCCGGCAAGCGGAACTGTACCGCTAGTCATGGCACCTCCCACCAAAACTCTAGGGGCAGAAGCGTTTACGCGCAGCACCCAGCCAAACATCTTCGATAGCACTTCTAATTTCCGGTACTGGCCGGTAGCGGCCATATGGTTGATCACTCGCAGAATACTGAGCTGTCCTGTTTTTGCAGATGTTTCCGCTGCAGCAATCAGCGACACGATTGCGCTCGATCCCTCCTTCCACCAATCGCTCATCCTGGTGGGGTCCGGCATCGTAAAGGCTGCACAGTCTGCAGCCTCCTTATAATAGGCTCAAAATTTTGCCCAATAATCTGGTGTTTCTTGCTTTGCCATGGTCTGTGTTTCTCATCCTGATGACATTGGCTAAGAACACGGCAAAATCCCTTCAGTACCGCCCTATTTCCAGCACCGGCAACCTAAACGCCGACTTAGAAGTCCCACCTTAGCCCGGCAAAGGCCTGTCTTGGTCGTCCCACATGTATGCCATCCACACGGCTGACGATAAAGCGACGGTCTCCAAGATTCGAGATGTTCATGAATACCACTGGGCGGCGGGCTCCCAGCGGTACATTCACCGCTGCATTGAAAACCGCGTAAGATGGCACTGTTCCGATAAGCCCATCGGCCGAAGCCGCAGTCCGGTTCCGGTTGTCGCTAAACTGGCGGCTCACATACTCTGGGCTCAGGCTCAGACTGAAGCCCGTTCGATGTTGATAATGGACGCTCGGCGAGAGTGTATGCTCAGGTGCATACGGAAGACGGTTGCCTCGCACGTTTACACCCCCTGTGACTAAATCGCTGGTGAACCGCGCTGCCCCAACGCCAGTGTAGGAGGCTTTCACAAATACACTGTGCCCGTCCGGCAACCAGGAACTGAAATCGAAGCGCCCCCCAAACTCTACTCCCGCATTGAGAGTCTTTCCAGCATTCGCCCAGGTAAATTGTGGCAAACCGGCACTCGACCCCGCAACGATCTGGTTTGTGAAATCAATCCGGAAAACAGTCGCTTCTATTTGAATCCAGCGCGCGAGATTGCTTCGAATCCCTATTTCATAGTTGGTGCTTCGCTCCGCATCAACTGGCCGTGCATTCGGGTCCAGTGGGTCGAAGTTGTCATCTGGCCGCGGTGGGGCAAACCCTCGATGCACCCCGGCAAAAATCGTGCTTCGCGCAATGCCTCCGTAGGTCACACCAAACCCGGGCAATGCCATTGTCTGCGTGGCACTCAGTGAAGCATCCCGCGCGACGTTTCCTCTCCGCAACACCTGATTTGTCGATCTTACATGTTCCAGCCGCACGCCGGGCGTAAAGCTCCACTTCCCCGCGAAAAATCGGCTTTGTACATATCCTGCCGCTGCGTGCGTGCGAATCGTGTTCCAGTCGCGGAATAGTATGCTGGGCGTTTCCTCCCTGGCATCTGGGGTCAAACCGTTATAGCGGCGGCGGTCAATATCCTCAGTGTGATAGCGAACTCCCATCGAGGTCTCATTCCGCATACCAAACACTCTGCCCCGCCATTCCAGCCGCGGGTCTATGCCGAAAAAATCGTATTTGCGAGGACGCATCTTGTTCCCACACAGTGGCGCAAACCGCTCATAGTCCACCCGCGCTGCACCCGTGCAGCCAGTCGCCGCGTTTGCCGTCATCTCGTCGCCGGAGAAGTCGGCTTGGCGGTAAGAAGAGCGGTCCAGATTCTGATAGTAAAAGTTCGCTGCAACTTGTGTGCTCTCGTTTATTTGCACTCCATACAGCGCTTGAAAACTCAGCCTCGTTAAGTAAAAACGGTCTTGCGAGAAGGGGTTGCCTAGAGGATTCCTGGTAAAGGCTGCCTGGCTGATGCCACTCTCTGTGAACTTTGAGTTCTCCTCGTAGTAATTGCCGCGCAGCTGCAGCGTTTGGTTTCCCTTCATGCGCAGCAACCCGGAGAGCCCGCTATGCAGGATCTGGTGTGCGTGCCCCTGCCGGGTTCCTGCGCCATCCCGGTAAAGCAAATGCCCAAGAATCCCACCACGCTCTCCACCTGTGCCAAACTTGCCGAGCAGACTGCGGTAATCTCGATTGCCACCTTGCACTGCTACCGTCCCGCGCGTCCGGTCTGGTGGTGCCTGCGTAACAAAGTTGATCATCCCGCCCACCGTTTGCGGCCCATGCGCTATCTGTCCAGAGCCCTTCAATACTTCGATGCTCTCAGTTAACTCCGGTGGCGTATGGTAGTGGGCAGAAGGGTCACTGTAGGGCCCAAGGTGGATCGGCACCCCGTCTTCCAGCAGTAGCGTGCGTTGGGTGCGGCGAGGGTTCAGCCCTCTCAGCCCCACGTTCAGATTCAGGCCAAATGCATCCTCATCCACAATATGAACGCCCGTCACCTGGCGCAGCGATTCTTTCACAGACAATGGCCGCAATAGATCAAGATCTTCTCGCGTAATTTCGGCTGTCGCTCCCGGAACACCATCCAGGCTGCCAGGCAAAACCTTCACCACAACCGAGGATCCTACCTGCGCCAGCTTCAATGAGATCTCCGGTGCAACCTCTTTTCCGGCTTCCACGGTAACTTCCAGTTGTGTCGACTCAAAACCAGAGCCCCCAACCTTTAACTGATAGACACCGGGCGGCAGGTTCTCAATTACCGCGCTTCCAGACGGAGCTGTCGATATTGGCACCACCACAGTGCCACCCTTAGCCGAAAGCTGACCTTGTACGTTAACCAGGCCTCCGGATGGATCCTTTGCGCGAATCAGCATTCGGCCTTGTTGTGCCGATGCAGAAGCGAAGGAAAAAAGAAGGCAAAGAGCCAGTAGCGGGAAACAGGACATAACAGTAAATTCTTCACAGAGCCGTTTTGTTCAAATATTTTTTTCATCACTTTTAAATGCAGCTCAATGGGACATACCCAAGCGATCCATAGCTTGAAGTCCAAATAGAAAATTTCCCGTTCACAACTTTTTTCGACTGTATTTCCCCTGAAATCAACACCATCCAAAAGCCATGGTTCGGATTCAACCCCGAGAATGCTAGCTTCTACATCGGGAGGCGCTTCGTGCGCCTCCCTTTCAATTTCAAAAGAAGGAATCAGCAAACATGTCGACACAGGCGCAAATCGATGCCAACAGGCAAAATGCCACAAAGTCCACCGGCCCAAAAACCGAAGAAGGCCGCGCGAAATCCGCAGCCAACAGTACCCGTCACGGCCTCCAGGCCAACCCAACCACCCTCTTCGAAAACAATCCGCACGAACGAAGCCAATACGACGCACTCAAGGCCAAACTCCTCAAACAATGCCTCCCCGAAGGTGAGCTCGAGCTCCAGGCCTTCGAGCGCTACGTCTTCGCCCTCTTCCAGGCAGACCGTGCCCGCCAACTGGAAATCGACGCCCAAACCCGTTGGTCAAACGAACCCAATAACGAAATCTTCTTCACCCAAATGGAGCGCCTCCTCAAACTCGGTGCCGCCCAGGAGCGCCGCGCAGACCGCGCCCTCAAAGAATTCACCAAACTCCAGCGAGACCGCATCCTCGCCATGGACATTCACACCGAAGTCTACCTATACGACAAAACACTCGACATCCCAGCAACCTTCCCCATGTTCGAAGTCCGAAAAACCGACCTCAGCAAAACCACTGCCGGCCTGCTCACCCTAAAGCTCATGGCTCTCATGCCAGAAGCCCGCGAAATCGTCGACAAACATCGCGAATCTAAGCTGGCTTCAGCTTTGGTCAACAATTATGTGAATTTGGAAAGTCCCGCTGGTGATCACCAATCCGTGGATATACAATCGTCGCAAGACCAATGAACAGACGAAACGCACTCACGGGCATCGCCGCCGCCAGCCTTGCAAATGCCGCCGCCCCAGCGAAGGTACTCAAGAACATGGGCTCGGCCGGCCCCGGCCTCACCGCCCGCATCAAAGCCATGGGCAAAGACTGGGACATTATCGAGTACTGCCACAGCATGGGCCTCGGTGCGGCTCACACCAACTTCACCCCCGATCTCGACCCGGCCAACATCAAAAAGATCGCCTCGCAGTTGAACAAATACGACATGCGCGCCACAATCCTGGTTCGCACCCCCCGTACAGATGCTGACCTGCCAAAGTACGAGATTGCCGTAAAGGCAGCATCCGAGATGGATGGCCGCGTCGTCTGCGTGCATGACCCCTTCTCGGGCCGGCGCTACGAACAGTTCAAAAACGTCACCGAATTCCACGCCTTCGACAAGACCTGCCGTGAGGCAGTACGCCGCGCCGAGCCCATCTTGCGCAAGTACAAGATGAAGCTCGCCATCGAGAACCACAAGGGTTGGCGCTCGGATGAGATGGTCGAATGGGTACGCTCAACCCAAAGCGAGTACGTTGGCATTTGTCTCGACCTGGTCAATAGCGTGTCACTGATCGAAACCCCCGAACAGACCATGGACACCCTCGAACCCTATACGATCTTTGTCAGCTTCAAAGACATCGGCGTCGACTTCTACGAGGACGGCATCCTGCTCTCAGAAGTACCCTTCGGCGAAGGCAATTTTGACCTCAAGGCGATCGTCAGTCGATTCCAGAAGAAGGATCCGAAGATGCTCTTCCAGCTCGAAATGCTCACCCGCGATCCACTGAAGGTCCCGATCTTTACAGACCAATATTGGAAGGTCTATGACGAAAAGAGCCCTGTGCCACCAAAGGACCTCGCCAGGCTAATCGCCTACGTCCGCAACCATCCGCCCAAGAAACCCTTGCCACGTACCTCCGGCCTTACCCCCGCACAGGCGCTGGCCCTCGAAGACAAGTTGAACCAGCAGTGCATCGACTACGCCCGAGCCAATCTGCCGACGCTCGCTTAGCCGTTTTGTCCCAGAGCGTTAAAATCTCTTTCTATGCTCTGGGACTCTCTCCGTTACTCGTTTCGATCTCTGCGCCGCAACCCCGGATTCGCAATCGCCGCGATTCTCGCTCTCGGCATCGGCATCGGTGCCAACACGGCAATGTTCAGTGTGGTGGACGGCATCCTTTTGAAGCCCCTCCCCTTCGCCGAGCCAGACCGAATCGTCCAGGTGCGCGAGAAGTTGGTCAAGCGTAGTGGAGACCCGATCCCGCTTGCTGCCGGCAACTTCTACGACTATCGGGATCAGGCCAAGACCGCAGATGTAGTTGCCTATCGCAACAGTCCTTTTTCGTTGATTTCGCCTAGTGCCGACCCGGAGCGTTACATAGGAGTTCAGGTCAGCGAAGGCTGGTTTCAGCTCTTCGGCGTAAAGCTTGAAAGGGGCCGGGACTTCACCGCCGACGACTACCGCCCCGGGCAGGATCAGGCCGTGATCCTGAGCTACGGATTATGGAAGGATCGCTTTGCTGGAGATGAAGCCATCGTCGGCCGGCAGATCAACCTCAATGGTCAGACCCGCATCGTCGTGGGCATCGCTGGAGCAGCCTTTGACTATCCGGCGAAAGCCAAAATCTGGGCACCGCTAGTGCTGGATGGTTTTGATAAGTCCCGCCGGGATCTACACAGTCTCGTTGGGCTGGGACGGCTAAAGCCAGGTGTCGGCATCGATCGCACCCGCACCGAGTTTACAGCCCTGCTCGGAGGAATGGCAGAGCGCTTTCCCGAGTTCAATGCCGACATAAAGAGTCATGTGACACCGCTCATGGAAGACATCACCGGCCCGATCAAGCCCGCGCTATTGGCCTTGCTCGGCGCTGTTGGTTTTGTACTGGCGATCGCCTGTGCCAATGTTGCCAATCTTCTTCTGGCAAGGGGAGCTGCCCGTCAGCAGGAGATGGCTGTTCGGATTTCGTTGGGCGCAAGCCGCTGGAATCTGGTCTCGCAAATGCTGGTGGAAAGCTTTGTGCTTGCGTCAAGCGGTGGGGCCCTCGGAATCGGCCTCGCCTACCTCGGCTTGCAGGCCTTTCAGCGCTTTGCACCAAAGACGCTGCCACGGGTAGATCAGGTTAGCCTGGACGGGCGCGTGCTGCTCTTTGCACTCGCCGCAGTGCTTTTGACCGCTCTCCTGTTTGGGGGCTTGCCAGCACTGAGACTCTCGCAGGTCGACCCTCACGGGTCGCTCAAAGATCGAGCCAAGGGCTCTGCCGGAAAGAGCGGATTCCGCAATGCGCTAGTAGTTGCCCAAGTAGCGGCAGCGCTCGTCCTGATGACAGGAGCAGGCCTATTGATCCGCAGCCTCTATGAGCTGGCCAGCGTCGATCTGGGCTTTAAGCCAAACCATGTGATCACGATGCGAGTGACGCCCTTGCCTTCGAAGTACGGCTCGAGTGTAGAGAAGCAGATTCAGTTCGGCCGCGATGTGGTGACCCGCCTTCAGCAGACACCAGGTATTGAAGCGGCCGGTCTTTCAACCGACCTGCCTCTGCAAGGCAACGCTCGATACATCATGCGTGTCGAAGGAGCGCCGATGCCCACGGTAGCCACTGCGCCCCTGGCGGATTTCTTCACGGTTACGCCGGGCTACTTCGATACGATGGGCATTGCGCTCAAGCGTGGGCGGGTCCTCACCGACAGCGATAAGCTCGACGCACCGCTGGCAGTAGTAGTGAATGAGCAGTTCGTAAAGACTCACTTCCCGAATGAAGACCCGATTGGAAAGCGAATGGAAGTGGGCTTCAGCCAGCCGCCGAACTGGCGAGTGATCGTCGGAGTGGTATCAGACGTCAAGAATCTCGGGGTGGACAAACCCTCCCGTTCGCAAGTGTATGGCGCCTACTATCAGGGCCCAGGCTTGTTGCCCGGAGCACCGAGTTTCAGCGTCATTGGCCGAGCCAAAGGAGATGCTGCTGAAATGGCACAAGTGATGAGGCGCGAGATCCTGCAGGTGGACAATGCCCAACCTGTCTGGAACATCCAGACCATGGAAGAGACGGTGAACTTGTCCCTCGGCCGGGAGCGCTTCACCTTGATGCTGATGGCGATCTTTGCCGGAGTCGCTTTCCTGCTGGCTCTGATCGGCCTGGTGGGTGTGATGACCTATACCGTCTCCCAACGCACCCGCGAGATTGGCATTCGTATGGCCGTCGGTGCAAGGCCGCTCGATGTGTTGCTGATGATCGAGAAGCAGGGGCTGGTGCTGGTTGCAATCGGTATTGTCCTTGGTACGCTCGTCTCGCTGGCGCTAGCGCAGAGTCTCTCCACCCTGCTCTATGCCACCAGCGCTACAGACCCAGTAGTCTTCGCCGGCGTAGCGATAGTCTTCCTGTTGACCGGTCTGCTCTCGGGTTGGCTTCCAGCCAGGCGCGCCGCTGCTATCGACCCAGCCATCACGCTACGCGCAGACTAGAGCCCCAGCTTGTCGCGCAACTCTTTCGCGCGCTCTTTCGACGCAGTCAGCTCGGTCTTCTTTGCGTCCTTAAGACGCAGCATGAGCTTGCCCCCGAAGTAGGTGTATAGCTCGGCGACATAGGCGAGATTGACCAGTGTCGAGCGGTGGATCCGGAAGAAGTGGGCCGGGTCGAGGCGCGTCTCGAGTTCGGCAATCGTCTGGTCAATAATGTAGCTCTTCGAGTCTGTGGCAGCAAAGGTGAGCTTGTCTTCAGCGTAGAAGTGGGTGACGCGGGTGAGGTCAATGAACTCCGTGCGGTCGCCTGTTTTGGAGCTGATGCGCTCTGGGTAGACCGGCGTGAGTTTGGTGGCCAGTTGGTTCAGAAGGTTGGCAATATCGGGCGCAGGTTGTTGGCCGCCTCGGATCGCTTCAACCTTGGTTATGGCCTGCGTAAGTTTGGCTGATTCGACGGGCTTAAGGAGATAGGCGATTGAGTTGGTCTCAAAGGCCTGCAGGGCATATTGATCGTAGGCGGTGGTGAAGATGACAAGGGGCTGGTGGGCCAGGCGACGGAGCACCGCAAAGCCATCGAGCTCGGGCATCTGGATGTCGAGAAAGAGCAGGTTGGGCCGCAGCGTCTCAATCTGCTCGATCGCATCGACGGGGTCTTTTGAAGAACCAAGGATCTGGATGCGCGGGTCGGCCGAGAGCATCCGGGTGAGCCGCTCGATAGCCAGAGCTTCGTCGTCAAGAAGGTAAGCGGTTAGCATGGGATGCGAAAGGCGACCTCCATCCCTGGATCGAGCCTGCGCGTGGAGAGCGAAGCAGCCTCGCCAAAATGCGAATCAAGGCGCTGCTTGAGGGTGTCGAGGCCGTGGCCAGCAGGCAGGCTGTCGGGTGAGAAGCCGGGGCCGGTGTCGCTCACTTCGAGCTCAATCTCCTTGCCTTTCCGGCGGGCGCGAATGTGGATGTCAGATCCCTGACGCTGAGCGCCAACAGCATACTTCACGCTATTCTCGGCGAGAGTCTGCAGTGACAAGGCGGGCACCATGGCCGTAAGCAGGTCTTCTGGAATCTCGAAGCTGTAGCGAAGCCGCTCTTCAAAACGAGCCTTCTCGATTTCGAGGTAATCGCGAGTGATCTGTACCTCGTCGGCAAGGCTCACGAGGTTACCGTGACGGTCGAGCGAGAATCGCAGGAGCGCGGCCAGTTGTTCGATCAGCGCTTCTGCCTTTGCCGGATCGGAGCGCACCAGGCTCGATATGGAGTTGAGCGTGTTGAAGAGGAAGTGTGGGTGAATTCTCGATTCGAGGCTTTGCAGCTTGGCGTCGGCGGCTGACTTCAAGGCTCGTTCCCGCTCTAGTTCGCGCGTCTTTAATTGAAGACTTGCCGCCTGCACCCGGTAGCGGGCTTCTTCTACCAGATAGGTGATCGAACCAATGGTGAGTGTGAAGGTTAAGCAAAGAACCATCGACGGGACATAGTCGATGCGGATTGGCCAAATTGGCTGATACGCCATGAGCAGAAAGGCAGCGCTGCCGCCAACCAGGGCGATAGCCGTGAGTGAGGCAAGCAACTGCACCCATCGAAGGAGAGGATCCTTGGAAAAGCGTGGCCCGACTTTAGGCAGGATCCACCAGGACGCGACTCCGATCACCGTTGAGTAGGCAAGTGAAATGACCCCAGGCACGAGCAAAGTGTCGAGCCTGGGGTTCCGGATGCTTGAGCTGGTAATCAGGACGATCACCAGGGCGATCCCGAGATTGATTAACAGCAGTTGTGAGAGCTGACGCATGGACTACTTTGAAGTGTGGCAGCCGATGCAGTTGGCCTGGGCTGCGGGCAGGGGTTGTTTGGTTTCGAACCACTTGTCGGCACGCTTGGAGTACGCGCTATTGGGGAGAGACTTTTGGATCTCAGCAAAGAAATGGTCGGCTTTCGCGGTTGCACCAATCCGGCTGAAGCTGTCGGCAAGACCGAAAAGGAGTTCGCCCCTGGGGTGAGTTCCAATCTTGTCGAGATATTTCTCCTGCATCTGATAAACAGTGTAGTAGTCATCGATTACGGAGAGGAAGAGTGGCTTGGCCATCTCCGCTGGCATGAACCTTGCGCCTGCCGAAAGGACAGCTCCGCGGGGAATGCGAACCCCAATGTTCTTGGGCTCGAGTTCCACTGCCTTGTTCATTTCAGCGATGCCGCGCCCATAGAGTTCCATACCTTTGGCGAAGTCTTTCTTGTTCATGAGCTGACCCGATTGGTAGAAGAGGCCAGAGCCATGCCAGACCAGCGCTTCAGCGTGGTTTGGGTTCTCTTTGAGCTTCTCTTCGGTAACCTTCATGGCGCGTTCGAGAGCTTCGGCGTTTCCGGCAAAGCCGGCGAAGAAGTCGCCTCGAACCAGAAGATCAAAACGTTCTTGGCTGTGCAGAGCCGTAATCGTAAAGGACAGGATGGCTGCTGCGGTGAGGAGGATGTTGCTTGGCTTCATGGTTCGAGTTTGCCGTCAAGCGGCAATCGAGTGGGAGAATTTCCGACGAAACGCCAGAATCACAGGATGAAGCGGATAGAATCGAAGATTGTCGCAGCTAGCCAGAGTGTGGACGCCGGCACTGGCGATGATGCTGGTTTCTACAATCAGCTATGTCGACCGTAATGCCATCGCCGTCCTGATTCCTACCATTCAGAAAGAAACAGGCCTCACCGGTCGTGAATACGGCTGGATTGTGGCTGCTTTTTCATACGCTTACATGCTGGGCAACCCATTGTGGGGAATGCTGCTGGACCGTCTTGGTGTCAAGCAAGGGATGACGCTGGCTGTCGCTGGATGGAGTATCGCGAGCGCCCTGCATGGCCTGGCGGGAGGGGTGCTGAGTTTTGGCATTCTGCGGACGGGCCTTGGCTTCTGCGAAGGGGCAACCTTTCCTGGAGCTCTCAGGACCGTGATGCAGACGCTCGAGCCGGAGCGGCGGTCTCGCGGGATTGCGCTGAGCTATTCGGGTGGGTCGCTGGGGGCGATTCTCACCCCGTTCATTGTTACTCCAATTGCTCTTGCTTATGGCTGGCGGATGGCTTTCTGGATTACTGGTGCTGCCGGAATTGTCTGGCTGATCTGGTGGTGGGCGCTGTGCAAGCGGCCTGATCTTGCGATGACTCCCAAGGTTGAAACGAAAGACTTTGCCTGGCGGGACCGGCGGGTCGTTGCCTTTGTTGCTGCCTATGCTCTGGGCGCGGTGCCGCTGGGATTCATTCTCTATATGGCTGGGCTTTACCTTTCGCAGGTCTTCCATTTGAGCCAGCGCGAACTGGGCACGGTGCTGTGGATCCCTCCGCTTGGTTGGGAATGTGGGTACTTCTTTTGGGGCTGGTGGATTGATCGTCTGGTGAAGCGTGGGACCAGCGTGGAGGAGGCTTGTCGAAGGGCGTTTTTGATTGGTCTCATCTTCAGCTTGCCGCTGGCATTGGCTCCATCGATCACAAATTTGGCTTTGTTCATGACGGAGTTGTTTCTGGCCATGTTTGTGACCGGGAGCTTTATTGTGGGTGGGATTGCTTATGCGACCAGCGCCTTTGGTAACGGCAGGGCGGGCTTGATCGCGGGTCTTGGGGCGGGGAGCTTTTCTGCTCTGACAGCCATTACGGCCCCGATCTTTGGCGGCTACTTTGACCAGAAGAACTATGAGCTTGCCTTTTGGGTGGCAACGGCTTGCCCGGTTTTTGGCTTCGGGCTTTGGTACTGGCTTAGAGGCGGACCAGGATTCGCTTCCGGTAGAGCAGATACACCACGCTGAAGCAGGCGGCCACGTTGAGAAGCGCATAGAGCAGGGATGCGTTGATGGGCGATGCTATGGTGCAGAGCTGATCGAAGATGGCTTGGCCGGTGCCGGTCATTCCCAGGATGCGGGCGAGGACACCCGATAAGACGAAGGATACGATCGCGTTGGTGCCGTAGATTTCGAAGAAGTTCCAGCCGGTGCGGTTTCCCTTTTCGTCGATCCACCACTGGAGGGTCCCGAAAATTATGGAGGCAAAGCCCGCCATGACGAGGACAAAACTGGGCGTCCAGAGGCTTTTGTTGATTGGGATTACGAGACTCATTAGCAGACCGGTGGCTGCCAGGATTGCACCTGATTTAAGGTACTGCCTGGCAAGAATACCGCACAGGACAGTCGCGATGGCGGGGATGGTGGAGAGGGCACCTTCGGGGTCCCAAACTTTGGTTTTGCTCCACATGTGGCCTTCAAGAAGGATTCCGTCAAAGTAGCGGGCGGCGTTGGAATCGATGCTCCAGCGGTCTGCGAGGGCACCGGGGAAGGGATAGAAGAACATGATGCCTGTGTAGAAAGCCAGCAGGCCGATGACCGTGGCGATCTGACCACGCCGGGAGGTGTAGAGGTAGATCAGGGTGGCGAAGAAATAGCAAACACCAATTCTTTGCAGTACGCCCGGGACACGGACGTGGGCGAAGTCAAAGTTGGGGACCAGATTGAACATGAGCCCGATGGCGAAGATGGTGGCGCTGCGGCGGGCTGTATGGAGGAGGAGGTTGGCACGATCGGCACCGACGGTCTTGCGGCGGGCAAAGGAGAGGGTCATGGCTAGCCCGGAAATCCATAAAAAGAAAGGGAAAACCATGTCGGTGGGGGTAAAGCCATGCCACTCGGCGTGGGCGAGCGGGGGGTAGATATGGCTCCAGGATCCGGGGTTGTTGACCAGGATCATGGTGGCGATGGTGATGCCACGAAAAATGTCGAGCGAGGCGAGTCGTTGCGGAAGTGGCATTCGCGTTTGTTTGATTTTACTGCTATGCAGATTTTAGCTGCTTATGTCGATATAGCAGAGTATGGTCGAGAAAAGGCGAAAAGGCACTGAGCGCAAGTCTGATACAGGCAACGTTGTTGTAGTTACAGAACCCGGCAGCCGCTTTGCGGCGCGCCTGGACGCGACATTGATCAATCGAAGCGAAGCGGGTTTGTGCGTTGAGGTTCTCAAGCCGCTGCCTTTAGGAATGGCCGTTCAAATAGAAATCCCGAGAGCCAAGGGTGGAGCTGAGCTTTGGCATGGGGTTGTCTGCTGGATGAATGTGACGGGTAAGAAGTCTTACCAGGCAGGCATTGAAGGTGAAGTAGCTGGGGAGAATGGCGAAGCCAATATTGACCGTGATGAAGACCTCTACGAGGTGCTACAGGTAAATCCGAAGGCAGACTCTGAGACGATTCACCGTGTCTATCGTATGCTTGCGCAGCGATACCATCCCGACCATAAAGAGACCGGTGATGAGGGGAAATTCCAGCGGTTGCTAGAGGCCTATCAGACGCTGAGTGACCTTGAAAAGCGTGCAGCCTATGACGTGATGCGGAATGCGAAGAGGAAGCAGACCTGGGACGTCTTCCGGAATCAGAAAGAAGCAGACGGCACGGGTGCAGAGCGACGCAAGCGGACGATGGCTCTGGCGGTGATGTACCGCAAGCGTCTGCGCAAGCCGGATAACCCATTCATCCAATTGCGAGAGATCGAAGATGTTCTCGGGATTGAAAAAGAGCATCTTGAATTTGCTCTCTGGTATCTGCGGGAAAAGGGCTACGTTACCAAGACGGACAACGGAACTTTTGCGATTTCAGCTCTTGGCGTTGAGGCCTACGAGGAAATCGAGACGGGCTCAGTGGAGACTGTGCAAAAGGCAATTGAAGGCGAACGCCTGCGTCCAGCTATGTAGGCATCTGCGAATCGTCAGATTTTGTGGTGGTAAACTTTTTCACTAGCGCGTGTGCTAGCTCTCAAGCTCACGCTTAGTCGTATTTCTCGATGTCACCAACAGAAAATCTCACTGACCTCTACACAGAGCTGCATAGTGAATTGCACCGGCTAGCCACCTCATTTTTGCGTAATGAGCGCACTGGCCACACTTTACAACCATCGGCCTTGATCAATGAGGCCTACTTGCGCATGGTGGAGCACAAGACGATGACGGCGGTGGATCACCGGCACTTCCTGCGCCTGGCTGCTCGTGCGATGCGACATGTCCTGATTGATTACTCGCGACAGCACCGGGCCCAAAAGCGGGATCGCGCATTGCTGTTGCCCGAAACAAACCAGCCACTTCGAATCGAAGACTATCTCTCGATCGATACTGCGCTCAAGAAGCTGGAGCAATTCGATACACGACAGTCAGAAGTGGTGGAACTTCGATTTTTTGGTGGCCTATCCGTCGGGGAGACGGCAGAGGTTATGGGCATCTCCGAGAAAACGGTAAAGCGGGAATGGGCGATGGCCCGGGCGTGGTTATTGGGCGAGCTGGAGCGAGAATGAGTCCGCGGACCTGGCAGCGAATCAAGGAGGTCTACACCGAAGCAAGCGAAATGCCTGCTGAAGACCGGGAGAGCTTTGTTGGGCGCGTTACGACAGACCAGCCGAAGATTGCGGATGAGGTGTTGCGGCTGCTCAGGCTTGATGCCGAAGCGGAGCGGCGTTTTGAACCGATCCGGGTTCCGGCCGGGCTCTTAAACTCTGCAGCGGAGCGACGAACTTTTTTTCCAGGTGAGCGTCTGGCGGAGCGCTATGAGATCCGGCGGTTTCTTGCTGTTGGTGGGATGGGTGAGGTGTATGAGGCCGACGATCTTGAGCGTGGAGAGCGCATTGCAATCAAGACGATTCGAGCCGAATTGACGCAGGATTCTCATATCAACTGGTTGCGGCGAGAGGTGGATGCTGCACGTCGAATGCAGCATCCGAACATCTGCCGTGTTTATGACCTGGTGCAGACGGGATCGCATACATTTCTCACGATGGAGATGCTGGAGGGGGAAACTCTGGCAGCCTATCTGCAGAAAAATGGCAGCATGAGTGAGCGTCAGGCGCTGCCGTGGATTCGTCAGATGATCGCGGGACTGGCGGCTGCGCACCGCGCGGGTGTGGTGCATCGCGACTTCAAGCCGGGTAATCTGATGCTGGTTCCAAGGCCGAATGGGGCGCCCCGGGCGGTGATCATGGACTTTGGACTTGCCCGCCACACGAATCGGGATGGGCAGGCTACGTTTACCTCACAGACCTGGAGCCAGGGGATGGGCACGCCCGCATACATGGCACCAGAACAAATCGAGGGGCGCAGATCGACGCCGGCAACCGACATTTACTGCTTCGGCATCGTACTGTTTGAAATGCTGACCGGGGAATTGCCATTTGCGAGTGATTCGCCACTGAATATGGCAGTTCGAAAGACCCGGGAAAATGCGCCAACCCCCTTGCTGTATGCGCCCACACTGCGGCGGAATTGGGCAAGGGTGATCTCCAAGTGCCTTGAGGCGAACCCATCAGAGCGCTTTGAGAAAATTGAAGAAGTGTTGCCTGCGCTCGAATCCCGATCGAGCCGGATTTGGCAATCGCGCTTGCTGCTGCGCAAATCCAGAGAGATGTTCAGGCATTCGAGAACGAAAGCGATTGTTGGCGTCTTGTTGCTGGGGCTCGCGCTTCTAGCCTGGAAGGTGTGGCCGGTTCAGCCCACGGCAACTGCGATGCAGGAATGGCAGCGTGGCATCGAGAGCCTTCGTGGTGACGAGCCGTTGGCCGCGCTCGAGTTTCTCGAACGCGCACGGGATACGGGGCGCGCACCGTGGCGGACGCAAGTGGATTTAGCCCTTGCCTGGAAGGCGCTTAAGGTAGATGCGCGAGCCCAGGAGATTCTGAAATCGACTTCGACTCTGTTTGCCAGCGAGGCAGATCAAAGCTACTTGAAGGCGGCGAAGGCGCTGCTTGCAGAAAGAAAGCAAGAAGCGGTGGAAGTGCTGGAGAAGCGGGCGGCGCAATCCCCGCTTGACGCGAGCCTGCTGGCGGATCTTGCGTGGGTGGCGCAAGGCCCTGCCGATCGATGGCGTCAGGTTGTTCATCTACAGCCGGATCAGGCTGCTGCGCATTTTCAAATTGGTGATCTGGCGGCTCGCGAAGGTAAATGGCGGGAAGCCGAGAGTGCATTTGAAGTCTCAAACGCCTACTTTGGATTGCAGAAGAATCCCAAACTACAGCGGGCAGTGGCGGCAAGACGGGGGCTGAGGAGGCTTGAGGCAGGAGATGTGGATCTGGCCCGGCAGGATCTGGCAAGTTTTGTGACTTTACCGCCGGGCTATGGTGTTTCTGCTTGCGAGCACGTCGCCGTGATTCAAGCCGGAATCAAAGATAACTTCGCACAACCAGCAGACGCGATGGGCGAGGCGTCTCCGGGATTTAGTGAGCTGCTGGCGAGAGCCAATCAGCATACACGCCGTGGCTTTGACGAGCCAGCAAACAATCAGCAGATGTACCTTTCCATACCTCTGCCACCGGTGCGCATCTGTGCGGCAAAGCTGGAGTTTCACATACGCCGTGGCGCAGATCGAGGGGGTGCAATGAATGACTTTCTGCAAGTTGGTGCGGCACCTTT
>JBIPMY010000429.1:0-5231 GCA_044376335.1 Bryobacter sp. | reverse complement strand
GTGACTTAGTGCGAGGCTGGTTGCTTCGCCATTTGATGCCAGTTTTGGAATCCCCACGCTTACGCATGGGGTTGGGCGCGGGTTAGCTAAGTCGCCGACTGAACACGGGGTTAGCCAGGTCGCCGATCGAACAGGTGGGTAGCCAGGTCGTTGACCGAAGAGCGGGGGCAGGTATCTTCAAGCCTTGGATTCGAATCCGGTTCGCGGCATCACGCGATTAGAAGCGTGCCATGATGCCGGCAAAGACTGTGCGCCCGTCGGCCGGAATAATGCCGGGCCCGGGGTAGCCTGTGGCTCGCCGTGTGAAGTAGAAGTTATCGGTCAGGTTATTGACTCCCGCCCGGATCTGGTAGCGGTTGAAGCGATAAGTGCCTGCAAGATCCCACACGCGAAATGCCGGGTTCAAGCCCTGCGTCCCGTCGAGGCTCGTTTGGGTGTTGGTGGCGTTGGTGAAAATCGATGACATATGCGTATGAGAGAGCGTCATGCTGAAGGCTGACTTTAGATAGGTGGCCCCATAACGCGCATTCCAGCGTGGTGCCAGCTCTACCCGGTTGCCGTTAAAGTTACCCGACGTGTACCGTGCATCTGTGAAGCCGGTTGATTGAAACAGGTTCAGGCTGCCCCAAGCGGCATTGCCCCGCGTCGCTCGCAACAGATCAAACTCCACATAGCTTTCCGCCCCGCGGTTGCGGCTGTCTGCTACGTTTGTTATCCGCTGCACACCACCCTCCACGACGGTGCCGATCCGGTTGCCGTACTCGATCTGGAAGAGGCTGAAGTCATAGCGCAATACCGCGCCCAGGCGTCCTCTCACGCCCAAATCGCTATTCGAACCCCGCACGTCGCGCAGGTTCGGATCCACTACGATCGCCGGGTCTACCCGCCAGATATCGTTGAAGTGCGTTGCCCGGTAGGCTTGCGTGTAGTTGCCATAGACTTCGCTCGATTCTGTCAGCCGGAATGCCAGCCCTACTCCGCCTAGAGGCACGTGACGGGTTAAGGCACGCTGCCCGACCAGGGGCGCGCCGGCGGCTGTTGTCGTAATCCGTTCTATGCGAAAGCCCGGAGTGATGGTTAAGCGGTTGGTGAGCCGCAAGGCCGTCTCGACGTAGGCGGCCTGGTTATGTGTCCCAAAGAGAAGATCGAGTGCGAGGGGTTGCCCGGAGAGAAAACGGAAGTCTGCATCTGCTAAACCGCTGCCGGCACCGCGCTGGCGGTAAGTGCGCCCCTGGAAGTAGCGGTAGCCGCCTGCGATGCTCGACGTGCGCCCCCGAAAGTTGAAGCTGTGCACAAAGCGTGCTTCTGCACCGCCATTGTTGTAGGTGTCCCGGTCTGTCTGGCGATTGCGTCCCACAATGTCGGCCACATTTGGTGCTGCCAGATTTCCCACGCTGTTGCGTTCGCCGTATAAGCCGAAGGCTTGCACCTGCACTCGCGTCCGCGTAGAAGGCAGATAGCTTATGGTGAATGCCGGCATGAACCATCGCACCCCAAACCAGTTACGGTTGCGCAGACTCTGCTGCGGATCTGCTGCAAACTGCACGGGCGTTAACCCGCCGGGCTGCTGCATCAGGTATTCCATGCCTGACAATTCCAAGCGCATCTTCCATCGTTGGGACGGTGCAAAACCGACCGAACCAAAACCCGTGTTGGTGTTGAAGCCGCTATTCTGCCTCCAGCCATCGCCCTGCCGACGGTGGAAGTAAGTTGCGTAATCCCACTTCTTCACAGTGCCAGCGATCCCGTTGTAGGTATCGAATAAGCCGAGATTGCCGAAGCTTTGCTGGGTCTCCAGGCTGAATTTCCGGTCGAGCGGTGCCGGTTTTGTGACAAAGTTCACGACGCCGCCAAACTGTGTTCCATACTGTAAGGCTCCTGCCCCGCGCACGATCTCCACCCGCTCCAGCGCCTCCAGCGGCGGTGTAAAGTAGGCTTCTGGATAGCCCAGCACGTCTGAAGAAATGTCATATCCGTTCTGCCGCGTGTTAAATTCCCAGCTTCGGTTTGGGTTTAAGCCCCGCGTAGCCAGGTTCAATTGCACCCCGCTTGAATCGTTCTCCCAAAAGCTGATGCCCGGTACTTTTGCAAAGACCTGCCGTTGATTGTTCCCTGCCAGATTCGCATCGAGGTCGTCAATCAACACCACATCGGACTTTTTGCCCGTATTGATTTGTACCCCATGGATGTCCTCCAGCCGCCCACGCCCCTGAAAACTGTCGACGACGCCTGGTGCCGCCCAGCGCTCGGCCGTTACTGTGACAGCAATGTTGTGTCCCTGGGGATAGAGTGTAATCCGCGTGCTCGTCCGCTGATTCGTGACCACTACGAGGGCCGTATCGGTGGTGGTAAAGTCCTTTCGTTCGGAGCGCAGGATGTAGTTGCCCGGTGCCAGACGCGAAAACGCGAAATTCCCCTCCAGGCCTGATTCCATCGTCGCCACAACCTGCTTGCTGCTCGCGTCCAATAGCGATACCCGCACCCCAGCCACTATTGCCCCGCTGGCATCCCGCACCTCACCCTGCACTTGGCTTTCTGGCGCCAAATCTGCCATCAGTTGCAATGAAAATAAAAACAGAAAAATCACTAACCCGAAACGGGAAACCAACACATACATCGCAGGGACCACTCCAAATTGGCTTATTTTGTTATTGTTAGGTGCTGAAATGAATGTCTGTAAATGCAGGACCTAATGAGTCCAAGATAACATCAGTTGCATATCGGTTGCAATAAAATCTGAAGTTTTTGAGTGGGGGGAAGTGGCGTCAGATACCGAGGCGACTGGTGTAGATTCGACCAGGGTCTATTCTGTTGCGGACATTCAGCTGATGGGATCTTCGCTGCCTTGTGCGCCCATGTTTCTTTGCATCGATTGGAGGCGCTGGGCGTAGCGGTCGTGGAGTTGCTGCCAGCCGTATTGCTTGGCTTCTTCGCCTACGATGGCGCCTACGGGATTGCCTTCGAGGTAGCGCTCCATTACGGCGAGGCAGATGTGCCAGCCGGCGGCTACCTTGATTAGCCAGTCGCCTTCTACGCTGTGTCTTAGTGCGAGGCTGGTGCCGGTGCCTTGGGAATCGAGTTGCCAGTGGAGGAGGTCTCCTCCCCAAGTGTGGACCAGGGCAATGTTGGGGGTGGCAACGATGACCTGTTCTTGTGTTGTTTCGCCGCCTTGCTTGCCGTTGATTGTGATGTCGACTTGGCCGCACTGATCGAGGTTGCGGGAGGCGAGGAGCGGGGACCACTCTTCGAGGGCTTCTTTGCTGGTGAGGGCATGCCAGATTTGATCGGGGCTTTGGGTGAAGTCTTTGGTCATCACGAGGGTTGGCATGTTGTGCTGGCGCTCGAGGGATACGGCCAGGAGGGGGCCCATTTCAATCTGCTTCTTGCTCATTAGACCTAGAATGGCTTATTTGCCAGTGATTTGGCTAAGATGACACGATGGATTCGAGTTTGGATTTTGCGGGGGGGAGTTACCCCATTGAGACGCGTGCCGGGGAGGTTGAGCGGTTGCGGATTCAGGGGGAGGCGATGGGGCCGGAGTGTGTTGCGATGCTTGGATTGATTGGGGTTGGTGAGGGTTGGAGGTGTCTTGATGTGGGTTGTGGGCCTGGTGGGATTACCGGGTTGTTGAGTGAGTTGGTTGGGGTTATCGGGCGGGTGCTTGGTTTGGATATGAATGCGGGGTTTCTGGACGTGGCTCGGGTGGGAGCGGCAGGGAATGTTGAGTTTCGTTTGGGGGATGCTTATCAGACCGGGCTTGGGGCGGATCAGTTTGATCTGGTGCATATGAGGTTTGTGGCGAGTACGGCTGGGGGGCCGGAGCGGTTGATTCGCGAGGCGATGCGGGTGGTGCGGCCGGGTGGGATTGTTGCGCTGCAGGAGCCGGATGGGGCTAGTTTGCATTGCTATCCGCCTCATGCGGATTGGGACCGATTGAAGGGGGCGCTGCTGGGGGCTTTTGCCGGGGTGGGGGCGGATTTGGAACTGGCGCGGCGGTTGTATTCGGTTGCTCTTGAGGCTGGGCTGGAGGATGTGCAGTACCGGACGTTTGTGCTGGGGGTGAGGTCGATGGATGCGATGGTGGATTATCTGCCGTCGACGGTGGAGTCTTTGCGGGAGACGGTGGTGAGGCTGGGGTTAATTTCGGAGCAGGATTTGCCGGGGGTGCTTGCGCGGTGTCGCGCGCATTTGAGGAGGCAGGGGACGAGCTTTACGATGTATACGGTGGCGCAGGTTTGGGGGCGGAAGCGCGGGTAGTTAGAGGGTGGATACCTGCTGAAGGCTAGTAGTTAAGCTGAGGCTATCCATTCCTCGCGGCTTAACCCTGCTTGCTGTAGAATGCGGGCCAATAAGGCGGGTCCGATCTCAATTGCATGCGGGTTTGGCAGAATTAACCGCACGGATTCTCGAATTAAGAACTGGTGCTTACCTCCCGAAAACGGGCCAGCGAAGCCGAGTTGTTTCAAGCGCGAAATCAGGTCCGTTCGCTTGACAGATGTTAGCTTGTTGCTCACAAAAGCATTAGGCCACTTCGCGAATGGCCAAATCAATGCCATCCATCACCGGAATCGGGTGCTGCCCGGAGAGACTAAAGAGCAGCCAATCTTCGAGGGCGGATTTAAGTTCTTCGCGGCAATCCTCAAGCGTTGCAGCCTGAGCCCATACCCCGGCCAGGTCCGGGATGGAACCGTAAAAGCCCTCGCTATTTTCCAGCAACTCGTAGTGAGCCCGCCGCAGCGCGACGGTGATGTACCGATTGATCACGACACTTTTACTATAGACGAAAGCTTGAGATCGGGTGTGTGGAGGCATTGGATTAGGTGGCAAGTGACAATTGCACTGTCCTAATGGAACAGCGCTGTTCTAATTTTGTGGTCAAACTCACGTTGATGATCGAGGATCGTTTGTTTAGGGACGCAGGTCTGATCGCGCTGAAACAGGGTACCAGTTTGGAAGAATTGGTTCGAGAATACTTGGAGAATCTGGTGGCTGCTCAAGACACGCTTCGATTACAAGGCGGGAGATTTCGACCGAGACTCGTCGTATCAACGGTAGGAGACTTGACTGTTTTGAATCCCTTTTGTGGTTTAGGCGATTGATTGCTTGCTGGGCAATCGCGATAGGCTAGCAGCAAGATGACTCGCCGCGTGTTTCTGATGAGTGCCCAAGCTTCGTTGCCGGATCTGGGCGATGTTGCGCCGGATCTTGTGGTGCCGGTGCTGGAAGAGGGT
>JBIPMY010000506.1:0-4136 GCA_044376335.1 Bryobacter sp. | reverse complement strand
CTGAAGAGAATTTGGCGATTTTCAAGGGTCATCACGGCCGCAGAAGCGGGTAGTGTTGATTTTCCAAGTTCCTTTTGAGCAAGCGGCATAAGCTCCACCTTTTTCATATCGTCTAGTGAATTTAGAACTTGAACGGAGATAATACAGAAAGTGCTAGCCATCGAAACAAAGAACCTGCGCAAGACCTATGGGACGAAGGCTGCCGTGGACGGACTCAGCCTTTCTGTCCCACAGGGGTGCTTTTACGGATTTCTCGGGCCTAATGGAGCCGGGAAAACTACGACGATCAAGATGCTGATGGGGGTAGCCCAACCGACATCGGGAGAGATATTCCTTCTTGGGGAGCCGATTGATTCAGCCCACCCGGAAGCTGGGCTCAATGCCCGGAGGCGGATTGGTTTGGTGCCTGATGAGACTCTGCTTTTCGACAATCTAACCGGTGGGGAATATCTCGAGTTTATTGGACGGATGTATGGCTTGCAGCGGCCGATGGCGGCTGAGCGAGCCAAGGAGTTGATTGATTTTTTTGAATTGGCTGGAGCTGGCCGGAAGTTGATTTCCGAGTATTCGAAAGGTATGCGCAAGCGGGTGGCCATGGCTGCAGCGCTGATTCACCGGCCACAGTTGTTTCTCATGGATGAACCGTTTGAGGGGGTTGACGCGGTGGGTGCGCGGCTGATGAAAGATCTGCTGCTGGATCTGGTAAAGCATGGTTCGACGATCTTTCTCACCTCGCATGTTCTGGAAGTGGTGGAGCGTTTGTGTGACCGAATCGCCATTATTCATGAGGGCAATCTGGTGGCCGAAGGCACGCTGGATGAGTTGAGGCAAGGCAGCGAGAACGAGACGCTGGAGGATCTGTTTGTGCGGACGGTTGGAGAGCAGCACCGGACGGCGGCAGATTTGTCATGGCTTTAATGGATACGCCGGGAGCGGCGATACTCTGGGCGCAGTGGCGAACCATTCTGAATTTTTACCGCAAGCCGCAAATGGGTGGCTATTGGGTAGGGACGATTGTAATGGCGGTCTGGTATCTGATGCTGGCCGGCGGGGGTGTGGGGTTGGCTGTATTGCTAGGCAATGTGAAGCCTAGTGAGTTTGCCGGCTTTGAATTCGTTTTGACGTTTGGGTTGCTGGCTGCGTTTTTGTACTGGCAGGTTGTGCCTGTGTTTCTTGCCTCGACCGGCATGTCGCTCGATACGCGCAAGTTGATGGTGTACCCGGTGCCGGAGAGGCAGCTCTTTTTGATTGAGGTGTTGCTGCGGCTATCGACTGGGGTGGAGGTGCTGCTGCTGATGACGGGTGCCTTTGTGGGGTTGATGCGGAATCCGGAGATTCCCGGTTGGGCGCCGCCGAGTCTGCTGCTTTTTGTTGTTTTCAATTTGTACCTCTCGGCCGGGATCAAGGATCTGGTGGGTCGGTTGATGGAGCGTAAAGGGTTGCGGGAGTTGTCTGTACTGGTGCTGGTGATCTTGATGGTTAGCCCGCAGATGATCGCGATGATGGGTTTGCCGCCCGGAGTGAAGTCGGCGTTGATGAACTTCAATCAATCGATGTTTCCCTGGGGGGCGGCAGCGGGGTTGGCTATGGGGCGGATGCCCTTGCTCAATTTGTCGCTGATGATTGTCTACATGATTGCGGCGATCTGGTTTGGACGCTGGCAGTTTCACCGTAGCCTGCACTTTGATGTGGATGCGGCGAGGGCGCAATCGGGACACGGAGGAACGACGAGCGGGGCCAGCTGGACGGCGATCCTGTTTCGGTGGCCACGGCATTTGTTTGCTGATCCGCTGGCGGCTCTGGTGGAGAAAGAGATGCAGACTCTGGCGCGGAGTTCACGGTTTCGCCTGGTGTTCTTTATGGGATTTACGTTTGGGCTGGTGGTGTGGCTGCCGCTGACCTTTGGCCGGAACGGATTGGGCCAGAGTGGCGCGATGGAGAGTAACTTCCTGACCTGGATTAGTGTGTACTCGGTGATGATGCTGGGTGAGGTTGCGTTGTTTAACAGCTTTGGCTTTGATCGCACAGCCGCGCAGTTCTACTGGATTGCACCTGTGAAGGTGCGCACGGTGTTGCTTGCGAAGAATATTACCGCCAGTGTTTACATCTTTCTCGAACTGATCATTATCAGTGTTGTTTGTCTGGCTTTGCGGCTTCCGATTAGCGGGTTCAAGATTGCGGAGGCTTTTGCTGTAACTACCGTCATGGCTGTGTTTTTTACGGGTTTGGGGAATCTGGGGACGGTTTACTATCCTCGTTCGGCCAACCCGCAGACCTCGTGGCGTGCACGTGGGGGTAGCAAGTTTCAGATGTGGATGCTGTTGGTATATCCGCTATTGGGGGTTCCGATCGGGCTGGCCTATATGGCGCGATATGCGTTTGAATCGCAACTTGGATTCTATGGAGTTCTGCTGCTCACCTTTGGGTTTGCCTTGGCCTTCTATTGGGTAGCAATGGATACGGCTGAGGAGGGAGCACTGGCGCGAAAAGAGCAGATTCTGGTTGCATTGTCTGAAGGGGAGGGACCAATTGGATCATGAAGCAGCGCATTGTTGAGTGTGTCCCGAATTTCTCTGAGGGGCGCGAAGAAGCTACATTGCTGGCGATTGAAGAAGCGATTGAGAGTGTTGCGGGCGTGAGTCTGTTAGGGCGGGAAGCGGATGCTGACCACAACCGGAGTGTCTTTACGATTGCGGGTGAGGCCGAGGCGGTTTGCGAAGCGGCCGTGCGGGCTGTTGGCGTGGCTGTGGAGCGAATTGATTTGAGGCAGCATCAAGGGGAGCATCCTCGGATTGGTGCGGCCGATGTGGTGCCGTTTGTGCCTGTGCGAGGGATCAGTCTGGGGGAATGTGCTGAGCTTGCCGTGCGGGCCGGGGAGCAGATGTGGCAGCGGTATGGGGTGCCTGTTTATTTTTATGAGGCTGCCGCCAGGGTGGCGGGGCGGGAACGTCTTGAGAATGTCCGCCGGGGGCAGTTTGAAGGTTTGTTGGAGGAGCTGAAGACTAGCAGCGAGCGTGCGCCTGATCTTGGCAATGGCCAGTTGCATCCTACAGCAGGGGCATGTGTGGTGGGGGCTCGCAAGTTTCTGATCGCCTATAACGTAAATCTGAATACAGAGCGCCTGGAGGTGGCCAAGGCGATCGCTAAGAAGATCCGGGCCAGTTCTGGCGGGATGCCACATGTCAAGGCGATGGGGATGATGTTGCACTCGCGCGGACAGGCACAGGTGTCGATCAACCTGACTGACTTTGAGGTGACGCCGCTGCATGAGGTGTTTGCTGCTGTGGTGCGTGAGGCGGCAGGCTTTGGGGTGGAGGTGGCGGGTAGTGAACTGATCGGGTTTATTCCGCGTGCGGCGGTGGAAGCCGGGTTTGCGGCGGCGCTGCGATTTGAACGGTTCCGTAAGGATTCGGTACTGGAAAACTCGCTCGAAGCTAAACTGGAGTCATAGTGCTTGTATCGATAGAGTCTGCAAAGTCGAAGCGCCCGGAGTGGCTGAAGGCCCCGGCCCCGGTTGGTGAGAATTACCGGGATCTGAAGCAGTTGGTAACCGAGTTGAAGCTGCATACGGTTTGTGAGAGTGCTGCTTGCCCGAACATCGGAGACTGCTGGAACCGGCGGACGGCGACGTTTATGATTCTGGGGAATCTGTGTACGCGGCGTTGCGGATTCTGCGCGGTGCAGAAGGGTGCGCCGCTGGCGGTGGATGAGGATGAACCGCGCCGGGTGGCTGAAGCTGTGTCGCGGATGGGATTGAAGTTTGCCGTGATTACGAGCGTGAATCGCGATGATCAGCCCGATGGCGGGGCGGGGATTTTTGCCGCTACGATTCGCGCGATCCAGGAGCGTGTGCCCGGGTGTGGGGTGGAAGTGCTGGTGCCTGACTTTCAGGGCTCGCATGAGGCGATGGATATTGTGCTCGAGGCCCGGCCGGATGTGCTGAATCACAATACGGAGACGGTTCCTCGGTTGTATAAGCAAGTGCGTCTGGGGGCCCGCTTTGAGCGGAGTCTTGAGATGCTGGCCTATGTGAAGCAGAAGAGCCCGGAGACGCCGACGAAGTCCGGGTTGATGCTGGGTTTGGGGGAGACGCTGGATGAGGTGCGGGAAGCGATGCGGATGCTGCGTGCGCACCA
>JBIPMY010000354.1:0-6576 GCA_044376335.1 Bryobacter sp. | reverse complement strand
TCGGTGAAGCATTTGCCGATTGTGCGGTATGTGCCGGTGGAGGATTTTGCTGCGCTTAAAGCGTATGGGGTTGAGCTGGGTTTCCGGCATGTGGAGAGCGGACCTCTAGTTCGCTCTAGCTATCACGCTGACGAAGCCGTAAAATAGGCGAAGAGATCACGAACATTGGAGACTGCACTTCAGGCGCAGCTTGCTTTATTGCGCAAGCGCATGGAGAAGGTGGACGCGCGATTTGTCGCCTCGGCAGAGGCGCCGCGTGTGTTGGATGCTTCGTGCCTCGGCGGGGTGGAAGTTGAAACCGAACTGGGGCGACATCTTGAGGTGGAACGCTTCTACCCGAATGACTACCAGCACGGGAATGTGTTTGTCGAGCGCCTGCAGGGGCTCGAGGGGCGACGCTGGACCTATCTTGATACCGAGACGACCGGGCTAGCGGGAGGGGCTGGTACGCTGGCATTTCTGATTGGTGCGGCTAGTGTGACTCGCGATGGCTTTGTGCTCAAGCAGTGGTTTATTCGCGAGCATGGGGAAGAAGCCAGTGCGTTGCATTCGCTGGCTCAGTATCTGGCGGACTTTGACACTTTGGTGAGCTATAACGGGCGGAGCTATGATCAGCCGCTGCTTGAGACGCGCTATACGCTGTCGCGGCAGAAGACGCCGTTTTCGCGGCTGGAGCATCTGGATCTGCTCTACGGGGCGAGGCGATTGTGGAAGCTGAGGTTTGAATCCTGCCGGTTGGTGGAACTGGAGAGGCAGATTCTGGGGCACGAGCGGGTGGGTGATGTGCCTGGGGAGCTGATCCCGCAGTTGTACTTTGACTTTCTGCGAACCGGGCGGGCGGATCGTCTGAAGGCAGTGCTTGAGCACAATGCGCTGGATATTTTGTCACTTGCTTTTCTGGCTGGTGTGATTCCTGTTGCTTTTGATGATCCGCTGGCTTGTGAGCTGAAGCATGGTGCGGAATTGAGTGGACTTGCCCGATGGCTGGCGGCTCAGGAGCGGCTGGATGAGGCGGCGGTGCTGTATCGTCGCGCGATTGAGGCGCAGATGAGTGATGAGTTGATGTTTCGGTGCCTGTGGGAGCTTGGCCTGATCGAGAAGAAGCAAGCTCGCATTGCTGAAGCGCTGACGATCTGGACGGATCTTGCTCAATCGAAAAATCCATACCGGGCGGATTCGCTGGTGGAGTTGGCAAAGTATTACGAACACACCGAGAAGAACTTGTTCATGGCTCTTGAGTGTGCCAGTGAGGCATTGAACTGGCATCGTAGTGTGGAGTTGCTGCACCGGCAGGAGCGATTGCACCGGAAGATTGCTGCTTCGAGGGCCGGGCGACTTCTCTAAGGTTGCTTAGGCAAATGGTTCTAAGCCAGTCTCTCTATAGGGGGAAGCCTGTTATTACTTAGGGTGGGCAATTCGGAAGATTTTGGCGGTTTCGTGGTTTAGCTTGGTAGAGGGCAATCTGCCAAATAAGAATTTATGAATCGCTTTTCTATACCCTCGACTCCATTTGAAGTTGATTCAGAGCGTCGTTGGGAAGGCTTGGATCTGCTTCGTGGCGCTGCAGCGTTGATGGTGTTTCTGTTTCATTACTTTGGGATGACCGGGCTGCAGACTAAAGGGAATCTTGCCTGGGAAAGCTTTGAATCCTTCGCCTTAATGCTGGGCAGCCTGGGAACAAATCTACTATTGATGTTGAGCGGTTTTCTGATCAGCAAGAGTCTGTCCCGCCCCTCGTTTTCGTACTGGGAATTTCTAAAACGCAGGAGCCTGAGGGTCTTTGTGCCCTATACGGCGATTGTTGGCTTGACTGGAGTGTTTTTGCTGGTGTTTCCGGTTTTTGCCAAAGATCATGAAGGTCAGAGCCTGGCATCCTACTATCTGCAGCAACTTCTTCTGTGGCCGGGACTGTTTCCAAGCCGGCCGCTGCTGACGGTGAGTTGGACTTTGAGCTACATCTTTGCTGGTTACTGTATTGTGCCCTTGCTCGCCATGGCGTGGGGCAGGGCAGCGGGTTATCTGAAGCTTTGGATTCTTGTGCTGACGCTGTGCCTGGTCTCGAATGTGGTGAGCGGATTGCCAATGATCCGCATCTGCTATATCCCCGCTGGTTGCATCCTGGCAGAACTGGTGATGAGCAATCGTGCGGCGTTGACCAGTGCGTGGTCTCTGGGGAGGACACTTGTTCTTGGGATGGCTTTTCTGGGCCTTCGATTTGGGCTGGAATCAGGAAGTGGCGAAACTCAGAGAGTTCTGTATTTCCTTTGCGGACTTGGCGCTGCCTCTTCGTTTGCGATTTTGTCTATCTATTGGAGCCAAATCGTCCACGTTGATTTTCAGGCCCTCCCGCTGAGACTGCTTAACTTTATTGGGCGGAGGGGATATTCTTTTTATCTATTGCATGGAGCGGTAACCAAGCTCTTTGTGCTTGTCTGTGTGGCAACAACGCCCTGGGTTTTTTCGAGTTGGATCAGCAGCACATTGCTACTGATCACATGTTTGACTGTGAGTTCGGTGGTGTCTGAGATCAGTTTTCAATTGCTGGAGTGCCCGCGTTGGAACCTTAGTTCAAGCTTGCGCGAGTTGCCTGTAGGTAAATAGCTCGACATTGTGCTGGGCGAGGAGTTCTTTGGCTTCGTTGCTCGTCCAGAATTGATAGTCGGCCCAGCGGTATTCCCAGGAGTTGCTGATGGCACGGATTTCTGCGTCGTCTTTGGCGAGGTGGATGATGAGCTTGGTGACGCCAGGTTCGAGCTTGCTGATGAAATCACGGTAGCTGATGCGGCGCTCGGCGTAGTTTTTGCCGGGGACTCCGGTGACGAGGCGGTCGAGCATGGCAAAGCCCTGGCTTTGCTTTTCTCGGAGCATGTCGAGGGTAATGGGGTAGCCCTTGAGTTCGGCTTCGCTCACCTTGAGTGGTTTGGGAAGCATGCAGGGGACGCCATATTCTTTGGCGAGGCGAGTGTAGACGTTAAAGAAATCGGGACGGGCGTAGAGGGTGCCCATGTGGGTGTCGAGGTGGGTGAATTTGAGGCCGTAGGCGCGGGCGCGTTCGATTTGTGCGCGCAGCTCGATTTCGATTTCAGCCGGGCTGGCGTTGGTGGCTGAAGAGCGGACGTCACGCCACATGTAGCCTTCACCGTCGATCAAGCCTTTGACTTTGTCGATGGAAGCTACCGGGCGCCAGCGGAAATACTTCCACTCGCTGGTGAGTGTGAGATGGACGCCCAGGTCCATGGTTGGATTCTTTTTTGCCCAATCGCAAAATTCCTGAACCCAGGGGCAAGGCATCATGACGCTGGCCGAGGTGACAAGGCCTTTCTCCATGGCTTCGCTGGTGGCGATATTGGCGGAGTGGCACATGCCGGCGTCATCGGCGTGAACGATGAGGCGCTTGGCTGGAGCTGATTGTGAATTGGCGGCAAGGGCGGCTCCGGCGAAGGTGATGAAATTGCGACGCAACATGTCATCGATTATCTCGCGCTTGAGCGGTGGGAGTTTGGCATGTGAGTTGCAAGGTTGAGGGCATGAAGGAAATCTCCTCATTTCGACCCACGATTCAATCTGTTGCGGGAGAGCAATATGCTGGCCGCAGTGGACGGCGTGCGCTTGGTGACATTGCGGCCAAAAAGGGCAATCCTGCACCCGTAAAGAGCTTTCAGGGTAATCTGGCCAGTTCCAAAGTGGGACTGACGCAGCAGGTTTTGTCCAAAAATGAAACAGTGGCCAGACCCACTTCGAATGACAGTATTTTGTCGGCGATTGGTGCCAAGTCTGCGGCAACGCGGCAAAACTCTGCCGCAGATGGTATTGGACGGACACCACCAACACCACCAAGAAGCCCCAGCCCGCCAGTACAAACAACACCAGTGCCAGGGCCAACGGCACCGGTGAAGATCAACAGCATGCAGCAAAGTTGGCTTGATTCCAATACAGGCAGCTACGCCAATTTGATGATGCACAATTTGAGTCGCAGTACTCCATTTGCTATTGATAACGTGGACATCCGTTGGGCGAATGGTTCAAGCGGGAAGCCTGAGTTTGTACCGCGTGCAGTGGGGAATGTAAGTGCCGAAAGCGGCAAGCAGCTTGCCCAGTTGATGGGTGGGACTTTGGTGAATGGGCCTTTCGAGACGTTTGGCACTTCGCAGCGCGACCAGTACATCAAGATGCCGAGTGGGCAGATGATTGAGGCTTCTGTTCTTGCCAGCCAGTTGAATGCGGCTCGGGGAGCTTCTGATCCATTTTCGGCCACGCAGAGTGTTCTGGAAATCTACCGGCTTGAGAGCCAGAACTTTAATATGGCGAGTTCAAACAATGCGATCGATCTTGTATCGAAGGGATCGCTTCGAGCAGGATGGCCTTCGAACCAGGCGACCTAATTGACTCGTCTTGGGACGCGGATGGGTAGAGGGATACTGCCTCCGGATGGATTCTGAAGGTTGATTGGATTGGTGCCAATTGGAAGGATCGTCATTGACTCTCCTTCGATCTGGACCAACAAGAAGTGCGCCTGTGCTGCCCATCCTGCGATGTTCCGACTCTTCATTTGTTTTCGGACGCTGGAACTTCGCAGCTCTCCGCCGGCACCGGAAACAACAAACTGCATGTTGCCGCTTGCAGGATTGCGCTCTGAAATCTGCAGGTTGTGTTCGTGACCGGCAAAGATGGCCGAGACTCCGTTTTTGCGGAAGTCTTCAAACCAGTGCCGGAGCTTGGGCATGGCGGGCGGGTGGTTAGGGCCTGCAGTGAAGATGGGGTGATGCATGATGGCGATACGCCAATCGAGTGGCTTGTTGGCTAGTTGGCGTTTGAGCCACTGGCTTTGTTCGCCTGCTTCGAGGTATGCCGGAGACGTTGCCGACGGGTGCTGATTGGTTGTGGAATCAAGGGCGAAGAACTCGGCGAATCCTCCGTATTGGAAGTGGTACCAGCGCGTCATCTGTCCTGCGGGACTGAAGAAGTTATCGAGAGAGGCCGGCAGATCAGCGGAGGCTTCACTTTCGTTACCGTCGTGATTGCCGAGCACGGCATAGAAGGGAATCGCCTTGAGGGTGTCCTGATAAGGAGCGAAGAATTTCTGTTCCCAATCTCTGTCCCGCGAACCTCCCTTGTAGATGTTGTCGCCGGTGCTGATCACGAATCTGACAGGGCTGTTGGTTTGAGCCAATCGCTGGCGCTCTTCTTCCATTCGCGCGGCGATTCGAAATTGAGTTTTACTACCGTTTCCCCAATCGCCAATGACAAAAAAGGTGAGGGACTGGGTCTTTCTGGGCCAGGTCCGGACTGTGCCGGATGCAATGAATTGTCCGTTCAGTTTCAACTCGTATTTGTAGTTGGTGTCCGGGCTGAGGCCAGTCATCTGGTACCAGGTCTGGTTTGTCGAGTAGCTGCGTCCTGCGACTTGCAGAACGGCTGCTCCCTGGCTCTGTGCTGCCCGGCCAATGGTGTTCTTTGAAGTCCCTTCTGTTGAGCCCCAGGCGAGAGTGAAGCTGGAATCATTCAGTTGAGCAATGTAGCTCCGAAACTTTTGAGCGCTTGCTAGCGAATCAAAGACGAGAATGAGCAAGAATACTTTGAATTGCAACTGTTTCATTGTGATGAATTTTTCAGGAAAAGGGCATCACCCATTTGGGGAGTGTGAATTGTGGAAGGAAGCCCTAAACTGGATGATAATGATTCGGATCGTCTCCATTACCATGCTAGCGGTTTCGGCCCTGTGGGGCCAGGAACTTGAGATCCGCGCGGATGAAATTGAAAAGGCAAGAGAGGCGAAAGCCAAAGCTCTGAAACCGGAAGAGGCCAGCAAGGCCGAGAATTTTCTGCGCACATTCATAGACGGCAACAAGCTTAAAGTACTCCAGCCGGATTATAAGGGGCTGCGCCCGAAGCTGGGAAACATGGTGAATGGGGCGGGTTTTGCTGCCGGTGTTGAATACATGAGGGATGACTTCTTCAACGAAAACCTGACAGCCCGTGCCTCAGCTCAGGTATCGACGCGTGCCTACCAGAAGTACGAAGCACAGGCGACTTTTCCGAAGTTGGCAAATGAAAAACTGGTGATTGATCTGATTGCTTCCCATCGGAATTTTGCCGGCCTGAACTACTATGGAAACGGCCCGAAATCGCGTGAATCGGGGCGTTCGAATTACCGGCTGGAAGATACCAGCTTTGATGCAATCGTTGGATTTGCGCCTACGAGATTCTGGAAAGTGGGAACCAGCAGCGGCGCATTGCTGACCAATGTAGGCCCAGGGACAGACAGCCGCTTTATTTCATCCGAATTACAATATGGCCCGAACGTGGCACCTGGGATTGATCAACAGACGAATTTCCTGCGCTACAGCGTTTTTTCGCAGCTCGACTATCGAGACAACTCCACGGCTCCGAAGTCTGGCGGGAACTACGTATTTCAACACTCCTGGTATCGAGACGTGGATCTGAAGCGATTCGACTTTCGCCGAATGGACGTGGATCTGGAACAACACATTCCGTTCTTGAATCGTACGCGACGGCTGGTGCTTCGTGCGAAGGGCGTCTTTACGGAGACAGACAACAACAAACCGGTGCCGTTTT
>JBIPMY010000405.1:0-5621 GCA_044376335.1 Bryobacter sp. | reverse complement strand
GTTTTATCTGCAACCCATCGTAGGCGGGTCTGACGATTTACGTGGATATCGATTCTTTCGTTTCACGGACCGAAATGCGGTAGTTTACAACGCAGAGTACCGATGGGAAATCTTCTCGGGTATGGATGGTGCGCTCTTTTTCGATGCTGGAAAGGTGATGCCACGCAGGAGCCTGTTGAAGTTTTCTGACCTTGAGACCAGCGCTGGATTTGGGCTGCGCTTCAATGCGCGTAATGCAACGTTTCTTCGCCTGGATGTTGGGTTCAGTCAGGAGGGTTTTCAAGTCTGGTTCAAGTTCAATGACTTCCTGAACAACCGCAAGTTTGGCACCAATACTTTGCAACCGACCTACTAGGAGAAATGCCATGAAGAAATCACTTTTATTGATCACACTCTCCAGCGTTGCTTTGAGCAAGAAGTTTTATGGCGACGATCTGCTGGTGGCCGAACCCAAGCCGATCTACGTGAAGGAAGCTGCCACTCGAAAATTGAGCGATGCCTTTGATTTGTTTTCGAACCAGTTTGGCAAGCTCGGGGAGCGACAGCCGGAGAAGGGCCCGCTGATTCGAGGCAAGGCTGTCAATACGCTGGGTGAGCCAATGGATAGCTCGTGGTGGGAGCGCCGGCATTACTACAAGCGGATGAGTGCGGAAGAACTGAGGCGCGGCCCCGGCAACACAAACCAGCCTTCGCCCGAAGGCAAGTGGACGATCATTGGTGCCAAAACCGAAGGTGTGACACCGGGATTTACCATTCGCGATGTGAAAAATCGTTTGTACTTCATCAAGTTTGATCCTCTCAGCAATCCAGAGATGGCCTCAACCTGCGATGCCGTGGTTTCGCGAATCTTTTATGCTCTCGGTTATCACGTGCCCGAGAACGATATTGTGCACCTGAGTCCGGATCAACTGGTGATTGGGACTGAGGTGATGGTGCCGGGGAAAAAAGGTGTGCTGCGGCAGATGACACGTGAAGACCTGACTTCGCTCTTTTCGAGAGTGCCCAAGAGCAAGGATGGCAGGTACCGGGCCACTGCTTCGCTTGCATTGCCCGGCAAGCCCATCGGGCCGCCGCGATATTACGGGATGCGAACGGACGACCCGAACGACATTGTGCCCCATGAACATCGGCGCGATGTGAGGGCGTTGCATGTGGTGGATGCGTGGCTGGATCATGACGATTCGAGAGCTATCAATAATCTGGATATTCTCTACAAGGATGGAGACCGACAGTACATCAAACACTACATGCTCGACTTTGGGTCGACATTGGGCAGTGGCACCGAGGTAGCGAATAGCGCACGTAGCGGCAGCTACTTCTTTACGTGGAAGGATTCGGCCAAGCAACTGTTTACGCTGGGCCTGGTGCCGCCTTATTGGGCGTTTTCAAAGTATCCAGATTTGCCGAGTGTTGGCCGGTTTGAGTACAAGACTTTCGATCCTGAGAAGTGGGTACCGGAGTATCCGAACTCGGCATTTCTCAACCGTTTGCCGGACGATGAGTTTTGGGGCGCAAAGCTGGTGACTTCCTTTAGCGATGAGGATTTGCGAGTGCTGATATCGGTTGGGGAGCTGAGCGACCCGAAGGCTGCCGACTGGTTGCTGCAGTGTCTGAAGGAGCGTCGTAACAAGATTGGAAAAGCGTACTTTGCCAAGGTGTTGCCGCTGGACCAGTTTGAGTTGCAGGGTGGGGAATTAAAGTGGGTGGATCTGGGGGCGAAGCTGGGCTACCAGCCCGAGGCGAGTGTGTCATTGCAGTGGTTTCAGTTCGACAATGATTCGGAAAAGAAAACCCCGCTGGCTGGACAAACCGGACGTTCGCCGGGCAAGTCTGTTGAAGGTTATTATGGCGTGACGATTACGAATACGAAGAATCCGAAGCAGACCATTGATGTGTTTCTTCGGGGACAAAAAGTAGTTGGTATAGACCGGACCTGGTAAAAGGAGAAGCGTGGAACGTCCCGAGTATCAATCACGCCCCGAAATTCGCAGCCTGCAGAGCTTTCCTAGCTTTCAGGTTATTGGTGAAAAGCCAAAGGGCCCGCTAGAGAAGTTTCTGTCGTTTTTTGCCGACGTACGGGCCGGGGAAGGCCCGGGCGTGTTGTTGATGACGGTAAACGTCTTTCTGCTGCTCTTTGCCTATTACCTTCTGAAGACCGTGCGAGAGGCGCTGGTTCTTACCGAGGGTGGAGCCTACATCAAGGCCTATTCTTCTGCCGGGCAGGCGGCGTTGCTGATGCTGATCGTGCCCATTTACGGCTATGTCGGCTCGAAGGTAAATCGTATTGGTTTGGTGGCCGGGCTGGGCCTTTTCTTTGCTTTGAATCTGGTTTTGTTTTACATATTTGGGGTTGCCGGGGCTAAAGAGGGTGTGGTGTTTTACATCTGGGTGGGGATCTTTAATGTCTTCATCATTTCGCAATTCTGGGCCTTTGCCAACGACATCTATACCGAGCCACAAGGCAAACGACTTTTTGCGATGATCGGCGTTGGTGCCTCGCTTGGTGCGTGGCTTGGGGCGCAGGCGGCTTCTGAGCTTGTGAAGCGGTTGAACCTGAGTCCATATCAGTTGCAGTTGATTGCTGCGGCGATTCTGGTGGTTTGTGTCGGAATTATGGTTACGGTGAACCGGATTCAAAGCAAGGAAAGTATCCCTGAGATGGCTGCGCTGGCGGACCAGAAGTTGGGTGATGAGGGCGGCTTTGCGCTGGTTTTCAAGAGCCGTTATCTTACCTGGATCGCGATACTGACGGTGTTGTTGAATATCGTGAATTCGAGCGGCGAGTTCCTGCTGGGCTCGGTGGTGAGTACTGAGGCGAAGACGCTGTTTCCAACCGACATTGCGGCGCAGAAGCAGTATGTGGGGGCTTTTTACGGATCGTTCTTCGCTGGCGTGAATCTGCTGGGCTTTCTGTTGCAGACCTTTGCGGTGTCGCGGCTCTTTCAGTACATCGGGGTTCGGGGTGCTTTGTATGTGCTGCCGGTGATTGCGCTGGTTAGCTATTCAGTGCTTGCTTTTGTGCCGCTGCTGGCCGTGGTGCGGGTAGCGAAGACGCTCGAGAATTCGACGGATTATTCGATTCAGAACACGCTCAGGCAGGCTCTGTTTTTGCCCACTTCACGGGAGGCGAAGTACAAGGCCAAGGCGGCTATTGATACTTTCTTTATGCGGGGTGGCGACGTGATTCAGGCAGGGATCGTGAAGCTTGGTGCGGAGTTACAAATGGCGACGGCGGGCTTTGCGTGGCTTAATGTGGTCTTCACTCTGGTTTGGTTGTGGATTGCATCGCGTCTGGAGAAAGAGCATCGGCGGCTTTCTTTTTGATCTCAAGCAAGAGGCTGTTGCCGGATTCGAGCATGAGGTGATCGAGGATCTCCTGCTGGGTGCGTTGCGCGGTTACCGGGGTGGATTCGAGCAGCTGGGTGAGTTGCTTGAAGACAGCTTCGGGAAGAGTGCTCGCGAGGTACTCGAAGCCGAGACCAGAGAGTTGGCGATCGTCGGAGTGGAGGGCGCGGAAGGCGACCTTGAGGGGCTCGCGGGGCAGGACCAGCGACAAGAGGCTAAAGACATGTTCGAGGCTTTGGTTGGCCCTGTCGCGGAGTACGTCATCGAGAAAGGTGAAGCCACTGTCGGAAGCATCTCTGTTGTCGAGCAGCTTGCGGCCTTCCCAGATGGGGCGAGAAACCGAGAGCTCTTTAGATACGAGGTTTAACATTTCGCGTTCTCTTACTTCGAGAATGGGATGGTGCTGGTGGATGTAATCGAGGGCTCTGGAGGCCTGAAAGCGGAGCTCAAAGCGAGGATCGGCCTGAGCTTCCACGAGACTGTCGAAGGCACGTTGAGAAGAACAACGGGCGAGGATGCGGGGGATTCTGCGGCGTACGGCAAAATCCTGGTGTTCGTCGAGCATCACGTCTGCGAGTTGGCCGGTGATGCCGCTTCCCGCTTTCATCAATGCCACGCGGGCTAGTGCGGCTACCTCATCCCAGGCAAGCAAACGGATGATCTGTGCCGTAAAGAGTGGTTCTGTCGCGTCGATCGTATCGAGAGTTGCTCGTACCTGAGACACATCGGCTGAACGAAGCGTGAGAAGTTTACCGAGAACAGGATCGGCGGCAAATTGCGGTGCGGAAGGGGCGGGCTTTGGTGCTGGAGGCGGGGAGACCGTTTGCAGGGTGGTTGTGGCCATTACAGCCGACATGGTTGTGGAGTCGTGAACGTCGTTGATATCGAGCTCAATAGCTCGATTGATGAGGCCACGCTCGAGTACCTGGACGTAGGCGCGGTCCATTCGTTTCGTGATCCAGACGCTGATGGCAGCGAGGCCGATGGTGACGAGGAGGATTTCAACACGGGCATGCATGGGGCCCATGAGAAGCAGCAGTTGGAGGACACCTGCGCCGACGGCATCACCAAAGCGGTCGCAGCCGACGTCGATGGCGGTCTTGACTGCACGCTTGTCGGTAGGGGGAATGGGCGTGAAGAAGAGTTCGTAGCCGGAACGGAAGAAGGACCCGCGCAAGATGAGTTCGAGTGCGCGGACGCTGGCCGCCATGCCGAAGGCCGGGACGGCGAGGGCAGCAGAAGCACCGCCGATGATGGCAAGGCCGAGAGTCATGACAGTTCTGCCGAGGCCGAGTTTTTCTAGTGCGATTGGCGTCAGGATGCTTTGTACGAGGAAGGTGAGGATTTGTGCGCCCGTGTAGAAGATGGCGAAATAGCGCGTAAGCTCAGGGCCCTTGGCGAAGGTCTGTGCTGCGCCGCTTTTGAATAGGTAGTCGAGGAGGGCGGCGCTGGTGGTGCCGAGCAAAACCAGCAAGGCCAAAGAGATGAGGAAGGGCGCACGGGTGAAGGCAGCGCGAGCGGCAGAGAAGCCAGGGTCTTTGGCTGTGGTGGAGGCGGTGGCTTCAGAATTGCCGCGCATCATCATCAGCAGCGGGAAGGCAAAAAATTGGAGGGCAGCCAGGAGCAGGAGAATGCTCTCGGTGTTGAGCAGATAGACAGTGCGCTCTGCGAGGAGGCCTCCAAGAATGCCACCTCCGGTTCCGGCACCGGCAATGCGCCCGAAACGGATTTTTGCTTCTCGCGGATCAAAGGCCTCGTTGGCTATGGACCAAAAGCCACTGAGCAGGATGGCGCCGAAGCCAACAATGTGCAGGTAAGTGAATGTTACGACTGAACTGCGGTCAAGATCGAGGGCGAAGTATTCACCAAGGTGCAGGAGGCTGGAAATCAGAACGGCGAAGGGGACGACGCGAGCAGGGCTATAGCGGGTGAGGAGTTTTGAGAAAAGCAGACCGAGGAGAATGGACAACACTGCGGCCGCGGCTACGACTTTGGGGAGGTCCGTAACAGGGAAGCGGGAGAGAAAGAGGCCATCTCGCGCTGCCTTTGACGCAACCTGGCAGCCGATCAGGAGTCCTGCCGAAATCATAGCCAGAAGGGTAAGGCGGTTGAGTTCGGAATCGTCTGCTCTGGAGATGGGCACTTCTTAAGATTGTGACTTAAAACAGTGCATGAAGCTAAGCGCGGACGCTATTTCCTGTTGTCAGGCTGGTGCTCAGGTCTAAATTGGTGGGTGTTGCGTCTTCGAGCTTGGGTTGTACGCGGGCGGCGGTCTC
>JBIPMY010000007.1:0-47448 GCA_044376335.1 Bryobacter sp. | reverse complement strand
GAAGCTGCTCCTGCGATCAACAAGAAGCTGAAAAAGAAGGCTTTGGGCAAGTACAATCGCGGGCGCATCGATCTCTCGATCGCCATTCGTGCGATTCCGTGGAATATTCATCGCTGGAAGCAGTTCACCAAGAATCTCGAGCATGCCGTCGAGGAGATGAACCATCTCTCGATGGAGCTGGAAAAGCTGGAAGCTGGCAAGCAAACTCCGACAATTCAAACCCGGGTTCGTGAACTCAAGCGTGAATTGAAGAAGCGTGAACAGATTGCTGCCGCTTCGATTGCCGAGCTGCGCATCTCGCTCCACAACATCCGAAATGGCGAAAGTGAAGCTGAGCGAGCCAAGAAAGACCTGGTTGAAGCCAACCTTCGTCTTGTTGTCAGCGTTGCCAAGAAATACGTCAATCGCGGATTGCACCTTCTGGATTTGATCCAGGAAGGCAATATCGGGTTGATGCGCGCCGCAGACAAGTTTGAATACCGCCGCGGCTACAAGTTCTCGACCTACGCCACCTGGTGGATTCGTCAGGCAATAACACGCGCCATCGCTGACCAGAGCCGTACGATTCGTATCCCCGTTCACATGAACGAGAGCATGAACAAGTTCTTGCGGGCTACTCGTGAGCTGGAAAAAGAACTGGGCCGTGCTCCAACCAACGAAGAGATCGCTCGTCGTATGGACATCCCGGTTGAGAAGGTGCAGAAGCTGAAGACCATCTCTCGCGATCCGGTTTCGCTGGAAACCCCCGTGGGGCGTGATGGTGAATCGGCTCTCGGTGACCTGATCGAAGACCGTTGGGTTGGTTCGCCTGTTGATGCTGTAATTGACGCCAATGTGCGTGAAGAGACTGCGAATATCCTCAAGACCTTGTCACCCAAGGAAGAAAAGGTGATTCGTCTTCGCTTCGGCATTGGTTGCGAACGCGAGCATACGCTGGAAGAAATTGGCCAGGAATTTGACGTGACGCGCGAGCGGATTCGTCAGATTGAAGCCAAAGCCTTGCGGCAACTACGCAGCCCCGAGCGTGCCCGCCATCTGCGAGCACTGCTGGCAGCTCGCTAGTTAACCTCCAAAAGACTTCAGGATTTTCTGGGCCTCGGCTTCTGCCGAGGCCAACCTGTCTTTAGCGGTGGAATAATTCTTCTGCTCGATGAGGCGCTTGGCGTCTTCGAGCTTGAGTTTCATTCGGGTCATCCCACTGACGATGTCAGGGCGGACGGCCAAGCCCTGATCGGCCATCGAGCGGCGCATCGTCTCGGCTGTGACTTCGGCAGAGCTGGCTGTGGAGCTGACGCTGATATAGCGCTCCATGATGGAATCGTATTCCTTCTGGCTTGCGGCATCGAGGCTGGACCAATCGAGCTTAGGAAGCTCCGGCATTCTTGCCTCGACTACTTCAACACTTCTGCGGATCTGCTGCATCTCGCCCCGGATCTGGTTGTCCATCGGGAACTGATTCAGCAGAAGGTAGGCGTTTCGGTAGTTGAGCCAAGCAAGCTGCGGGTTGGATTCGAGGCCGCCAATCTGGCGGTAAAGGCCGGACATGGCGAGGCCGAGATTACGATTGCCGCCGACGACACCCTGCATCCCGTTGAGGTAGCCGCGCAGGCGTGGATTTACGACACCACCCTGACGGAGGCTGCCTGAGATCTGGGCCAGGTTGTTTTGCAACTGGTCTGGGCGCGGCCTGCCCTGTGCCTCGAACTGGGTGAGTAACCCATCGAGGCCGCCTGTTTGTGCTGCGAGGCCAGCGGTTAGTGTGAGAACACTAATTGATCTTTTTAGCCACATAACCCACCTTCGGCATCGAAGAGCCATTGAAATAAGCGATTGAGATTTTGTCGCGGACTTCCATCACCATCAGTTCACCGACCTTCTCAACCTGGAGGTCGAGAACTTCGCCAGTTGAAGGATCTTTGATTTCCTTGATGACACGGGAGACTTCAAAGCGATCGCACTGTTGAACACCGTCATTGCCGCCGGCGGCGAGGTAGATTTTGTTGCCGGCGATTTCGGCGATCTTGGCTTCGACTTCGCTGGACTTGGGAGCGATTTGCTGGTCTTTGGAGTTGGCGATTTCTGCCAGCTTGTTGACGCAATCGACGGTAGCTTCACCGATGACGGTTTCGAGGAAGTTGGAGCTGCTCATGTCCACCCCACCCGCGCCGCCGGCGCCGCCCTTGAAGCCTGCTACGCCGAAGCCGTTTGAGGTGCGCTTGGATTCACCGCGCGCTTCGCCGACGGCGATGACTTCGCTGGATTCAGCGTCGATGAGGCGGTAGCTGATTTCGACGATCGCTTTGTCGGACTTTTTACCGACACTGATGCCACCCAGGACGCCGCCGAGCCTGCCGCCGGTGGCGGCTCCGGCGTTGACGCGGTTGTTGCGGGTGTCTGTACCGAAAACGGTGATGGTGCCCATGAGGATGGCGTCTGCGCCGATCACGCGGCCGATCTTGGCATTGGTGCCTTGCTTGACGCGGTTGGATGCGCCGAGGTCCTGCTCTGAGAGAACCTTCTGCAGCTTTTGGCGTTCTACGATTCTGTACTTGCCGTCCTGGGCGAGGCGCTTGGTGAAGAGGGCGAGGATGCCTTTGCCTACGTTCACCTGCGTGCCGAAGATGGCGGCGATCGATGTGGTGACTGTGCCGTAGTCGAATTCATCGATGGCAAGGACGCGCTTGGCGGTGGCGGCAGGCCGACTGCAGGAAAGGGTTGAGAAGTCGGTATTGATGCTAACGGCGGCGGGTGCGGCCGGGGTGACTCTGGCCGGGGCTGAGGAGGCGGCGGCCGGGGCAGGTGCTGCAGCACCACCGGCGAGAGCAGCGAAGACAGCGTCGCTGGCGCCGGCCTGCTTGAGCTTGATGTAGTCGTCCGGGGTGGGGTTCAATTTGCCTGCGCCCTGGATCGCACTCAGCACGGCAGACTCGGGGAGTTTCATCTCAATCATCTGGATGATTTTGCCCAAGGGGCTGGCGGACGTTTTGGGTGCTGCCTTGGGAGCAGCGGCAGCCTTCTTGGCTGGCGGGGCGGCTGGGGCCTGGCCGTGCATTGATGCCACGCTCAGGGTCAGGATCAGTGCAATTTGCGAACGCATTCGATTCTCTCCTTAAACTTTCAATTACTACTATCTTCCAAATTCCTTACTTACGCGAGCGGCCTGGGCTTCGGCGGCAGTGAGGTTCTTGAGTGCACCGGCGACGTTCATGCGGTCGAGGTCAGATTTGGCCTGCTCCAGATTCATCTTCATGGAGATGACGCGCTGGAGTGCGTCTGCCCGGATGGACATGCCTTTGGCTTCAAGGTCGGACTTTACTTTGTTGAATAACTGCTCGGTTGCGGCGACTTTGCCTGCAATTGCGGCGTACTTGTCGCGGGCTTCGTCGAGGCCCTCGGGCTGCTGGGGTGCGACGGGTGCTGCCGGGATTGGTGCCGGTGCCTGTTGTTGTATTTGTTGTTGTGGTGCCTGGGTTCTGACCACTTGCGTCTGGGGCTGCGGGGTTTGAGGCACCGGAACAGGCTGCGTATTTTGTGTTGGCTGAGACGCCGTCAGGCTTGGATCTGTTTTCGGTGGTTCAACCGATTTTGGGACTTCAGCTACGACGGAGGGCTCGGTTGCTTTTTGTGGTTCGACAACGGCGGCTTCCGGCTTGTCCTGAGTCATGAAGTAGACGGCCGCTCCGCCGCCGAGAATCACGACCAGGCCTGCTGCGACGAGGGCGAGCAGCTTGGGGCTGATTCCTGTGCTTGCCCGGGCGTTTACGGGCTGGCCGTTCATGAAGCGTTCGAGGTCTTCTGAGAGCTCTTGAGCGCTTGTGTACCTGAGCCGCGATTCGCGGTTCATTGCCTTGAGGACAACCATGTCGAGGTCGCCCATGACGCGCTTCTTGAGTTGTTTGGTGGTTTCCTGAGTGCGGGTGACGTCTTCGCGCACGCTTTCGCTTGGGGGCTTGGTGGTGCCCTGATCGGGCAGCTTGCCGGTGATCATCAGGTAGAGGATGACACCGAGTGTGTAGATGTCGCTGCGGGCATCGGCCCGGCCGGTGAACTGTTCGGGGCTGGCGTAGGCGGGGGTGAGCGGGGTGCCTTCAGCAGTGGTGAGTTCCATGCTGGCGGGGCCGAGTTGCTTGGCGATGCCGAAATCGAGGAGCTTGACGACGCCTTCGTTTGAGACGAGGATGTTGCCGGGCTTGAGATCGCGATGGATTACCTGGTTCTGATGCAGGTATTGGAGAGCACCGCAGAGTTTCTGGAAGAGCTTGAGGCGGTCGTTGAGGCTGAGCTTGTCTTCGTCGCAGTACTTGTCGATCGGGCGGCCTTCGACGTACTCCATGACGTAGAAAGGCATGTTTTCGGTGGTGTCGCCGCCGTCGAGAATTCTCGCGATGTTTGGGTGGTCGAAGTTGGCCAGAACCTGACGCTCGTTGCGGAAGCGCTCCACGAATTCTGGAGTGACTGCGTCGCCTCGCAGTAGCTTGATGGCGACGTTTTTGCGGAAGGCTCCGTCATCGCGAACTGCCAGGTAAACCACTCCCATGCCGCCTTTGCCGAGTTCGCGCAAGACGCGGTAGGGCCCGATCATTTGAGAGCTGCGGGCCGGGGCCATGGTCTTGGTGGGGGATTGGCCGGTTTTGAGCATCTGCAAGGCGATGTCGACCAGATCTTCACGCCCGGCGCAGGCCTGACGCACGTAGGCCTCCCGTTGATCGACGGGGAGCTGGGCGGTGTAGCCCAACAGTTGGTTCAGCCATTCTTGAGTTTGCGGGTCCATGCGAGATCTAGTCTATTGTTCCACTTCTAACAAGCGTCGCCAATAGCAGAATTGGCTCACAAATCTTTATTCGGCATTTACACGGGAAGCTTCAGGCTGGAGGCATGGAACTGATTGGATTATTCCTCTCCGTTGGGCTGTTGATTTATCTTTTCATCGCCCTTGTTGCGCCTGAGAGGTTCTCATGAGCACTAGCGACTGGATACAAATAGCGGTTTTTCTGCTGCTACTCCTGGCGGCGGTGAAGCCCCTGGGGGCCTACATGGCCGCCGTTTACGAAGGGAAGTTCAGCCGCTTCGATGGGTGGCTGTACCAGATTCTGGGTGTTGATCCCGATGAGGAACAAAGCTGGCAGAAGTATTCGGTGCACTGGCTGTGGTTTCACCTGTTGGGATTCTTTGCCGTACTTGGCATCCTGATGACGCAGCAGTGGCATCCGTGGAACCCGCAAGGGTTTGCCAATCTCCCGTTGCACACCGCTTTCAATATTGCCAGCAGCTTTGTCACCAACACGAACTGGCAAAACTACGGGGGAGAGAGCACGCTCAGCTATTTCTCGCAGATGGCGGCGCTTACGGTGCAAAACTTTGTTTCGGCGGCAGCGGGAATGGCGATTCTGGTTGCTCTTGCCCGCGGGATCACCCGCAAGAGCGCGAGTGTGATCGGCAATTTCTGGGTGGATCTGACTCGCACCACGGTTTATATCCTGTTGCCGCTGTCGATTGTTCTTTCGCTTGTGTTGATACAGCAGGGTGTGATCGACAACCTCGATGGTTATGTGAAGACAGCAAGTGGGCAGGTGCTGCCAATGGGGCCGGCGGCGTCGCAGATTGCGATCAAGCAACTGGGCACCAATGGTGGTGGGTTCTTCAATGTGAACTCGGCTCATCCGTTTGAGAATCCAACCCCGCTTAGCAATCTTTTTGAGGTGATCGCGATCCTGCTGATTCCAGCAGCGCTTTGCTATACCTTCGGACGCCTGATCCAGGACAAGCGGCAGGGCTGGGCTTTGCTTGGGACGATGCTGATTATCTTTGTGCCCTTTCTGCTGCTGATTGTTTGGGGGGAAGCCTCAAACATGGAGGGCAAGGAACTTCGTTTTGGGACCGTCAACTCAGGCATCTGGGCTGCGGCGACAACTGCCGCCTCCAACGGGAGCGTGAATGCGATGCATGATTCGTTTTTGCCGTTGGGTCAGTTCTGTACTTTGTTCCTGATGATGTTGGGAGAAGTTGTTTTTGGGGGAGTGGGATCGGGGCTTTACGGAATGATCATCTTTGCCATCATCACCGTTTTCATTGCCGGGCAGATGGTGGGGCGGACCCCTGAGTATCTGGGTAAAAAGATCGAGACCTTTGAAATGAAGATGGCTTCGATTGCGATTCTGGTGCCGCCGCTTTGTGTGCTGGTGGGCACCGCGATTGCGGTGCTGCATCCACAGGGAGTGGGGGGCTTATTGAACCACGGGCCTCATGGCTTCAGCGAGATCCTTTATGCCTTTACTTCGATGGGCAATAACAATGGGTCGGCCTTTGGAGGCTACAGCGCGAACTCTGTACTGGTGAATTCACTGGGCGGGGTGATCATGCTGGTTTCGCGTATTGGCGTGGCCATCCCGGCGATTGCGATTGCCGGGAGTCTGGCGGCGAAGAAAACGACACCTGTCGGGCTTGGCACGCTGCCTACTCACGCCCCTCTATTCATTCTGCTGCTTGCAGGAACCGTGGTGATTGTGGGTGCGCTGGCCTTTTTGCCTGCGCTCGCACTCGGCCCTGTAGTGGAGCAATTTCGTCTGCGTTAGGAGAGAAGACCATGTTGAACCAAAACCAATTGATTGAAAGTCTTCGAAAGCTGAATCCGAAGCACCAGGCGAAGAACCCTGTGATGTTTGTTGTTTTTGTGGGCAGCATTCTCACGACGGTGATTGCTATCAAGGATGCCGATGCCTTTAGCGCGTGGATCGCGCTGTGGCTTTGGTTTACCGTGTGGTTTGGGAATCTTGCCGAAGCGATTGCGGAAGGGCGTGGCAAGGCTCAGGCCGATTCGTTGCGCAAATCGCGGCAGAGCGTGATGGCGAAGAAATTGACCGAGGCCCGTTATGGAGCCCCCTGGGTGAGCGCTTCTGGCACCGAACTGCAGAAGGGTGATTTCGTGGTTGTGGAAGCCGGTGATTACATTCCGATGGACGGGGAAGTTGTGGAAGGGGCGGCAACGGTGGATGAGAGCGCGATTACGGGCGAGAGTGCGCCGGTGATTCGCGAAAGCGGTGGAGACCGCTCGAGTGTTACTGGCGGGACGCGAGTTCTCAGTGATTGGTTGGTGGTGCAGATCACCTCGCAACCGGGTGAGACATTTCTCGATCGAATGATCGGCCTGGTGGAGGGTGCGAATCGAAAGAAGACCCCCAACGAGATTGCTTTGACGATTCTGCTGGCATCACTGACGATTGTTTTTCTGTTGGCTACTGTGACTCTGCAACCCTTCTCGGCTTTTGCTGTCAAGGAGGCGGGTAAGGGTGCGGCTGTATCCGTGACGGTACTTGTTGCGCTGCTGGTGTGCCTGATTCCAACGACGATCGGCGCACTGCTGTCTGCGATTGGAATTGCCGGTATGGACCGAATGTTGAAGGCAAACGTGATTGCGATGTCGGGCCTCGCGGTAGAGGCCGCAGGTGACGTCGACATACTGTTGCTCGACAAGACCGGCACCATCACGTTGGGGAATCGTCAGGCAGTAGCCTTTATCCCTGCGTTGCATACAAACGAAGTGGACTTGGCCGATGTCGCGCAACTCTCAAGCCTGGCTGATGAGACTCCGGAAGGACGCAGCGTGGTTGTGCTGGCGAAAGAGAAGTATGGATTGCGCGAGCGTGATCTGGGGCAGCTGGGTGCTCACTTTGTTCCCTTCACAGCCAAGACCCGGATGTCGGGGGTGGATCTGAATGGCCGGGAAATCCGCAAGGGGAGTATGGATTCCATATCGACATACCTTGCGGCACTCAATCGCGAGGTGCCGCCCGAAGTGAAGCGCGCGGCAGAAAGTATCGCCCGTCAAGGGGGCACTCCTTTGCTGGTGGCAGCCGATGGTCGCGCCATGGGGGTGATCCATCTCAAAGACATCGTCAAGGGAGGCATCAAGGAGCGATTTGGAGAGCTTCGGGCTGCGGGGATCCGCACGATCATGATCACTGGTGACAACCCTCTGACTGCGGCTGCAATTGCTGCAGAGTCTGGAGTGGATGAGTTTCTGGCTGAGGCGACCCCTGAAAGGAAGCTGTCGTTGATACGGGAAAAGCAAGCGGAGGGCCGGCTGGTTGCAATGACGGGAGACGGCACCAACGATGCCCCTGCGCTGGCCCAAGCCGATGTTGCCGTTGCGATGAACTCCGACACACAAGCAGCCAAAGAGGCGGGCAATCTGATCGATCTTGATTCGAACCCAACCAAGCTGATTGAGATCGTGGCGATTGGGAAGCAGATGCTGATCACGCGCGGCGCGCTGACTACTTTTTCGATCGCCAACGACGTAGCCAAATACTTTGCGATTATCCCGGCCGCCTTTGCGGCAACGTATCCCGAACTAAACGCACTGAACGTAATGGGGCTGAGGACGCCTGAGAGCGCGATTCTTTCGGCTGTGATCTTCAACGCACTGATCATTGTTGCGTTGATTCCGCTAGCGCTTAAAGGAATACAGTATCGCCCGATCGGCGCGGCTGCGCTGCTGCAACGCCACATTTTGCTTTATGGTGTGGGCGGTTTGATTGTGCCGTTTATCGGCATCAAAGCGATCGACATGATTTTGGGGGTCTTCTAATGAATGCGTTTTTGATTTCCGCGCGGGCGCTCGTGTTCTTTACGGTTCTTACGGGCGTGGTTTATCCACTGGTTGTCCTGGTTGCAGGCCAAGGGGCCTTTGGCCATCAGGCTCATGGCAGCCTCATTAGCAGGGGTGGCAAGGTGATCGGCTCTGAGCTGATCGGGCAATCCTTTGACCAGCCGCAATACTTCTGGCCCCGGCCGTCAGCTACAGGCCCCAAACCCTACAATGCGGAGGCGAGCTCGGGCTCTAACCTGGGGCCGCTGCATCCAGACCTGAAGAAGCCGGTTACGGGGATGCCTCGCGACCTGTGGACGGCATCGGGGTCGGGCCTTGATCCGCATATCAGTCCGGAAGCGGCCCGGTATCAGGCAGGCCGCGTTGCCGGCACTCGCGGAATGAGCCTCGAAGCTGTTGGTAGATTTATCGCTGAGAGCACTGAGGGCCGCCAGTGGGGCGTGCTGGGAGAGGAGCGAGTCAACGTATTGAAGTTGAATCTCGCATTAGATCAAAGGAAGTAAGGCCATGCAGTTGCTGTATCTCTTAGTACTGGCACAGACGCCTACCGAGAAGTTGCTGCTCGAGAAGATTGCGCAACTTGAAATGAGATTGGCGGCGCTAGAAGGGAAACCGGTTGCCCCGGTGCCTCAAACCAAAGAAAAAGCCAAGCCACCGGAGACTACTGTCAACTTTTATCTCGACGGCTACTACGGCTACAATTTCAACCGGCCATCCGGTGGGGTAAATGAGCTTCGTGCTTATGACGCTTCGCACAACTCATTCACGCTGAATCAAGGCACGATGGTGCTGGAAAGAGCGGCTTCTCTGAATGAGAAGCGTTACGTTGGGGGCCGGCTGGATCTGCAATTCGGTCAGGCCACAAATACGCTGCAAGGAAACGCAGTGAACGAACCGAGGCCGGGTATTTATCGGAACATTTTTCAGGCCTATGGGACGGTGATCGCCCCGGTGGGAAAAGGCATCACAGTGGACATGGGCAAGTTTGCCAGTTCTCTTGGCCTTGAAAGCAACTACGCCAAAGACCAGATGAACTATTCGCGCAGTTATTTCTTTAACTATTTGCCCTTCTACCATATGGGGCTGCGAGCCACCTATCCGGTGACGTCCAGGATCAACGCAACCTACTGGCTTGTCAATGGTGCCAATCAGACAGAAGACTTCAATGGCTTCAAGAGCCAGGCGGTGATTCTGAACTTCAATCCCAGTTCGAGCGTAAGCGGCAATGTCAATTACTATGCGGGCCGCGAAACCCCTGATGGCCGGGCCGGGCGTTTTCATGTTCTGGATACATACTGGAATTGGAACGTGAATAGCAAGATTACGCTGGCGGGAGAACTCGATTCTGTGGTGAGTCGCAGTTTGAGAAGCGACGCGCCCAAGCGTGTTACCGGGGGAGTTGCATATGCCCGGTATCGGCTGAATCCGCGCTGGTCTCTGGCCTCGCGCTTTGGTGTGCTCAATGACCGGGGTGGGCTGTTCAGCGGGGCGACACAGAATCTGAGAGAGGTGACACTGACGTCTACCTTTGAATTGACTGAGGGTTTTCAGATGCGTTGGGAGTACCGCCGTGATATGTCGAATCAGGCTTACTTCTCGACGGATCGGGCAGGAGTGCTCAAGAAAGAAATGAACACTGCGTTGCTCGGGTTGATCTGGTGGTTTGGAGGTAAGCAAGGCGCTTGGTAGAGAATCGCGAGACACGGCCTGATCCGGACCTGCTGCTTGAAAGGGCAGAACGGGAAGAGAGTGCCGCGCACAAGGGGAAGTTAAAAATCTTCTTTGGCGCGGCACCGGGCGTTGGGAAGACCTTTGCCATGCTGGAATCGGCCCAGGCCAAAAAGGCAGCGGGCGTGGACGTAGTGATTGGAGTGATCGAGACCCATGGCCGGGCTGAGACTGCGGCCAAAGTTTCGGGGCTGGAGATTCTGCCTCGCGATACTGAATTTGATCTGGATGCCGCACTGAAGCGCAAGCCGGAGCTGATTCTGATCGATGAACTGGCGCATACCAATGCCAAGGGCTCACGCCATCTGAAGCGCTGGCAGGATGTTGAAGAACTGCTTGATGCAGGCATCGATGTTTACAGCACCCTGAATGTGCAACACGTTGAGAGTTTGAATGATGTGGTGGCGCAGATTACCGGGGTGATTGTTCGAGAGACGGTACCAGACCGCGTTGTGGAGTTGGCAAGCGAGATGGAGCTGATCGACTTGCCTGTGGAAGAACTGATCGACCGGATGAAGGATGGCAAGATCTATTTGCCAGAGCAGGCCGAAAGGGCTTTGGTGCATTTCTTCAAGCCGGGCAATCTGAATGCACTGCGGGAGATGGCGTTGCGGCGCACGGCAGTGCACGTCGATACGAATGTTGTTGCGCTGCGTGGTGAGAAAACCTGGCCAGTTGCGGAGAGGTTGCTGCTGGCGATCGGGCCATCGCCTTATGCGCAAAACTTGATCCGTGCCACCAAACGTTTGGCTACGCAATGGGAGGCCGAATGGTGCGTTTTGTTTGTGGAAACAGACGCTCAATCGAGCTTTAGCGAAGAAGACCGCGAACGTGTGAATAGCGCACTGGAACTTGCAGAAAGCCTGGGGGCTGAAACCGCGAAGGTGGGTGGGCAAAGCGTTGCGCAGAGTGTGCTGCAGTTCTCTCGGATTCGAAATGTGACGCGCATCGTGGTGGGCAAATCGCCGGGCAGTAAGTTGGTAGGCGCGCTGCTGGAGGGTAGCGGTGAGATCTCTGTCATCGCACTTGATGGAGGAGGCAAGCTGGAACGGCCGTTGCGGCCGAAGGTGATCCTGCCGCCTGGGCGAGAGATTCTTGAAGCGGTCCTGTGGATTGCTGCTGCTACGGCTGTCTCGATGGTGCTGCGCGAAACGATCTCTTTACCAAACGTTGTGATGGTTTATCTGCTGGCCGTGGTTGCTGTTGCGGCGCGATACAGCCGCGAAACTGCGATTGTCGGTTCGGTGCTGGCTGTGGCCAGTTTCGATTTCTTCTGTGTTCCGCCCTACCTGACGTTTGCTGTTTCTGACATCGAGTACCTGCTTACTTTTCTGGTGATGCTCTTTGTGTCGCTGGTGATCAGTACTCTTACGGTGCGGCTGCGCACACAAGCCAGTGCTGCGATTGAGCGGGAAAATCGGACGCAGAGTCTCTTTCGACTGTCGAAAGAACTGGCTGACGTCCATCGTCTTTTTGAGGTGGCGGAGTCTTTGGCCTCGATTGCCAGGGGGGTGTTTCGCAGCCGGGTGAATGTATTTTTGCCCGATGCGGACGGCAAGTTGAGCTTTCGCCGGCGCCTGGCCGATGGGCTGCTGCCGCCGGTGCAGGAAGAAGGGATTGCGCAGTGGTGTCTCGATCATGGCCAGAGCGCAGGTAAGGGCGCCGCAACGTTGCCGGGCGCTACGGCGCGGTATCAACCGTTGAGTGTGCGTGGGAAAACCTATGGGGTGTTTGCCATTGAAGAAGCGCCGCGGGATCTGGATCAGGCGGCTTTGTTGAATGCGTTGCTGAACCAGGCGGCACAGGCGATGGAGCGGCTGGTGGCGAGGGAGCAAGCGCGGCAGTCTGCTGTGGCTGCGGCGGGAGAACAATTGCGGAATTCTCTGTTGAGTGCGGTGTCGCATGATTTGCGCACGCCGCTAACCAGCATTGCCGGAGCTGCATCTACACTGGCGGAACAGCGGGAGCAGTTGAGCCCGGAGCGCCGGGATGAACTGCTGGCTTCGATTGGGGATGAATCGAGACGGCTGAACCGGTTGGTTGGGAATCTTCTGGAGATGACGCGACTGGAGAATGGCCAGGTGAAGTTGCGGCTGGAGTGGTGTTCGCTGGAAGAGATCGTTGCTAGTGTTGTGGATCTGCTGGAAGCCCCGCTGGCGGGACGAGAGCTTAAGGTGAATGTTGCTCCCGATTTGCCGCTGGTTGAAGCGGAGGCACAGTTGTTGGCGCAGGCCTTGCAGAATCTGATCGAGAATGCTTTGAAGTACACGCCGGCGGGGTCACCGATTGAAGTGAGGGCCGAGCTGGCGGGTGGGCAACTGAGGGTGTTGGTGTTGGACGAGGGGCCGGGTTTGCCTCGTGGCGAGGAAGCGCGCGTGTTTGAGAAGTTTTATCGAGGGGATGAGGGAGGCTCGCGGCGCGGAGTTGGCCTTGGGCTCGCTATTGTCAAATCGATCGTCGAAGCTCATGGCGGGCATGTGAGTGCGTCTAACCGTCCTGGCCATGGGGCACAATTTGAAATTCTGTTGCCACTGAAGAAGACATGACCAACGCGCCGCTGATTTTGATTGTTGAAGACGACCCGGAGATTCTGCGGGTGCTACAGGCCTCTCTTGAGGCTGGTGGCTACCGGCTTGCGGTTGGAGGCAGTCTGGGTGAGGGGTTGGTTGAGGCGCAGTCGAGGCAACCGGATCTGGTGCTGCTGGATCTTGGGCTTCCGGACGGAGACGGGTTGACGTTGATTCCGCGCTTGCGGCAGTTCAGCCGTGCGCCGATTCTGGTGTTGAGTGCGAGGGGCAGGGAAGAGGACAAGATTGCGGCGCTGGATCTTGGTGCGGATGACTTTGTGGCGAAGCCGTTTTTGACCGGAGAGCTGCATGCACGGATTCGTGCCGGGTTGCGGCGGATTCGAGACGCAGCGCAGGTTGAGGAGCTTTACCGGTTTGGCAGTGTGGAAGTGGATCTGGTGGGGCGCACTGTGCGCCGCGACCAGATGGAAGTGCATTTAACGCCTACGGAATTCAAGCTGCTGGCGACGCTGATTGAAAACCGCGGGAAGGTGCTAACGCATCGATACCTGCTGAATGCAGTTTGGGGGCCGCAGAATATCGATCAATCGCAATACCTTAGGGTGTACATGAAGCAGTTGCGGCAAAAATTGGAAGCCGATCCGGCCCGGCCTAAATTTCTTAAGACCGAAACCGGAATCGGCTACCGCTTCTTATCTGCCGAGATCTGACTCAGCCACGCTTTAGATACCGGCCTGCCAGCGCTAATCCTGCGAGGCCAGCGATTCCGAGCCCAGCTGGTTCTGGCACGGGATTGGTCTCCTCGAGCGGCGTCCCCGCGCTGTTCAAGCGCGCATTGTCGAAATTGCCCATCTGGGTCGCAGTGCTCCCCAAGTAGATTTCGATCGTCTTTCCGGTGTCCCCAGCCAACGCGGTATATGTGGCCATATACGTGGACCATCCACCCGAGGCAGGCGTTGTCCCTGTCGCCAGCACACGCGTTGTCCCAACCACCAACTCAATCGTGCCGTTACCACTAGCGAATGTAAAGAGATCCTTTCGCTGGCCGAGGTCTACCTCAAGCGTGTAGGTCAACCCTGCCACCGCCGTCACGCCAACGGTTTGCCTTAATGCCCTTCCAAATTGCGCATACCCGATATTCAAGCCTTGGGGAATTATGTCGAAGAAACCTGTAAAGCCGGGTGCGCCAGGTCTCCACGTACCAGCCTCTGTGGCACCACCCACAATCGTCCAACCACTCATTAAGCCTGCCTGAAAAGTGCAGCCTGCGCCGCAACCAATGCCTGCCGGTGTATTGTCTTCAAACGATGCATTGGCGATCGCAATGGACGCTCCCTGAGCGCCCATCGCCAATGCCAAGCCCAAGATTCCCAGTCGGATTTTATTCATATATTCATCCCTCCTGAGCCCTTATGCGCAGACCTGACGGATTTTTGTCTCAGTCTCGAAAAAAATTAGTTTCGCCCCTTCACCTCCGCTTCTTTCATCGCCATATGCCCTCGCAACAAACCCACCCACCACTGCTGCTGCGGCTCCACCTTTTCGAGCCGCGTACGGCACTCTCCAAACCACCGCTCCATCGCGGCATAATCCTTCCGCCCGATAGCAGCCCAACCTTTAGCCTGCAATAGCTCCAACCGGTTCTGTTCCCAAAACGCCGCATCCCGGTCTGGCAATTGTGGCGATTCCAGGATCTCCTCGCTACGCCGGATCACCCGCTCATTCTCCCCATACATCACCATCCCCATATCTACGGTTTGCACGACATACTCCAGGTAGAGCGTCAATAAGAGCCGCGTGCTTAGTACGGATGGTTCGATCCTGTAGAACTCTTCGGCCGCCCGCACTCCCTGCGTCATGGAATCGAGCAACGCTGGTGCCAGCTTCGCGAGCGAATCGTCCGTCAGTAACCCACCCATTAAGCGATACTGCTCGGCGGCATTTCTCCAATAATTGCGTTCTGGTGCTCCCAACTGTTTCAACTCCGGTAGCCTGGCCAGCACCTTGCGCTGATTGGCAATCGCGAGGTCGAGCCCTTTGAGGCGCAAGCGTCGCGTCTTTCCATTCTCGATATACAGAAAGTGCTCCAGCGCCTCCCAGCTTCGTGGCTCCTGGCGCAGCCATTTCTCCGTGTGCCGCTCCAGCTTTGCCGTGACAGCATCAGACTCTTCGATCCTTCGGCTGGTTCGCAACTTTTCCGAGTAAACGCGTGCCGTATCTGAATAGGCTTTGCGGACCTTCGGGTCCAGCGACTCAAATTGCCCCAAGGCCTCCCTGAGGCGGTAGGCTTTCTCAATCAGCGCGAAGGCTTCGGTTTCTCGATTCAGACTCTGCGCCGTTGCCGTGAACATAAGACTCGAGGTCTTTTGATAGGCATCAGCCAGTTCTGCCTGTAGCCCCCGATCTGCTTTTGCCGCCGCTCCCAGATCTGCCAAGTATTTCGTTGCCGTTTCCAGCAGCATTCGCCTTGCCGTCATCGAGCCTGGCAGCTTTCTCACCTCCTGGTCGAGATCGAAGATCGCAACCCCTGCCAGTGCCCGCAAATCATCAGCGCGCTTCTGCGCCCGATCATACTGTTTCCATGCCACGACCAGAGCCAGCATGGTTAGCACCACCGCCACAGCGCCGCCGACTGTCGCCCAAGGCTGCCGCTTCACCAGACATTGCAAGCGATACCCAAGCCCATCCCCGTGTGCCCGCACCGGCCTCTTTTCAAGCCACCGCTGCAGGTCCGCCTCCATTTCCCCCACCGTCCCATAGCGATCCGTAGCCACAATTGCCGACGCCTTCTTGCCAATCGAATTCAAGTCCTCCGCGCCTTCGCCCACGATCCGCTCCAGGATTCGTCCCAACGAGAAGACGTCCATCGCCATCGATGGCTCCTCGCCTGCCATTTGCTCCGGGCTGGAGTATGCCCGCGTGCCTGCTCCCAAATGGGTCTGCGTCAGGTCGAGGGCCTGGCCGATCCCAAAGTCGACCAGCTTGGGAAATCCATCCGGTGTGATCAAAATGTTGCTGGGCTTCAAGTCGCGGTGTACGACCATCTGGCGGTGCGCCGCCGCTACGGCATTACACACTTTTCGCATCACCTCGATTTTGCCCTGCAAGCTCATCCCCTCGACGGCTTCATCGAGGCGCTTTCCGTCCACGTATTCCATGAGCAGAAAAGGCATGCCGTTGTCGAGGGTTCCGCTCTCAATCAGGCCTGCGATCAGGGGATGCGAGAGCCTTGCTGCGAGTCTTCTTTCGCGGTCCCACAAGGCTGCTTGAGCCGGTGCCATCAGGTGCTGGCGCAAGACCTTGAGTGCACCTCTGCGCCTGACTCCCTCTTCCTCAAATTCAACCAGCCAAACCTCGCCCATTCCGCCACGCCCCAACTCACGGATTACCTCAAACCGTCCGAGTTGAATGCCCGCTTCAAGCACTCCCGATTGGCCCCAGAGCCGCATGGCGCTGCCTACACTTTGCTCAAATTCTTCTGCGGCCCCACGCTCCATCTCCAGCAACTGCTGCAGGCTCGCTCGCGATTGCGGGTCGAGGTCGATCGTAGCCAGAACGGCAAAGCGCTCGGTATCTTCGAGCTCTACAAGGCGCTCAAAAAGTTCCGCTTCTTCACGTGCACTGATCGGCATAAACAAAGTCTCATCCCGTTATGCGTAATCGAACGCTCATTTTTGCGACATCGCGCGGCGCAACCATCCTTGCCCGTATCGCAACTGCCTTCGTGCGCGCCCGACATCCAATCCCAGGTACCCGGCAGACTCTTCTGCCGTCAGGCCTCCAAAGAACCGGAGTTCAATCAATTGCGCTGCTTCCGGGGCAATCTTTTCAAGCTCTTTCAGTTGCTCGTCGAGCTCCAGCAAATGCGGTATTCGCTGCGCCTGCTCATCTGACACATGCCGAACCAGATCGAGCGATTTTTCCAGGCGTTTGTCTCTTCGCTGCGCTGTCCGGGAACGGGCAAAGTCCACCAGGATTTGCCGCATGATTCTGGAAACCACTGCAAAGAAGTGCCCACGATCTGCAACTTCTGGCAATCCGCTCCGCTTTAGCCTCAAGTAACATTCATGCACCAGCGACTCTGTGCTCTCGCTAGAGAAGGATTCTTTTGCGAGGCGTTGCCGGGCGATTGCATGCAAGTCCGGGTAAATACGCTCAAACAGCAATGGCTCTGCCCCAGGCTCTCCAGCCCGAACCTGTGCGATCAATGTTGTTAACTCAGTCAGAATTCTCTTATCTTAATTCGATACGCTTAGTGTGTGCGATTCCTTACTCTTTTGATTGTTCTTAGCCTTAACGCCGCTGAGCCTCGGCCGGGGCACTCGCCCCATGGCGATGCTTTTGATAGTGGCCCTCGTACCAAGCCGGTGCTGATGAAAGAGATTGGTGTTGCCAATTTTCCGATCACGCATAAGAACCCGGAGACGCAGAAGTGGTTCAACCAGGGCAATGCTTTGCTGCATTCATTTTGGGATTATGAAGCCGAGCGCAGCTTTCGTTGGTGTCTGAAGCTGGAGCCGGAAAACGCCATGTGCTACTGGGGGCTGGCTCGTGCGGCTGGGGATGAGCGTAGTGAGGCATTTATCAAAGAGGCGGCCAAGCGCAAGGCTGGAGTGACGGATCGCGAACGGCTTTATATCGAGGCGCTCGAAGCTCGGGAGCGGACCGATCGATTGCGGGATCGGGGTGACGATTATCGCGATCGCGCCCGTGACTACAAGAAGATTCTCGAGACGATTTGTGTGAAGTACCCGGAGGATCAGGAGGCGAAGTTGTTGCTCGCGCTAGCCAACATGGGGGACTCTCGCTACGGCACCGAGATGGTGTTGCGTGAGGTGCAGGGCAAGCAGCCGGATCATCCGGGGGTGCATCACTATCGCATACACAACTGGAATTATCATGAGCCGGAACAGGCGCTCAAGAGTGCGAAGCGTTACGGGGAAGTAGCTCCGAATATTGGCCACGCGCTTCATATGCCGGGGCACATTTACGCGACAGTCGGGATGTGGAAGGAGGCAGCCATCTCGATGGATGCCGCTACTCGTACCGAGGTGCGGCATATGCACGAGCGGCAGGTTTATCCGTTCAACTATTGGAACTGGGGGCATAACCGCGCTTACCTGAGCTACATCCAGGAAGAGTTGGGGCTGCCGGAATTGGCTATCGCTGGGGCTCGCGATTTGATTGATGCGCCGCAGGATCCGAAGTCGAATGATAAGTCGCCGTATAGCCCACATTCGCAGGGGATTCGGAGTATGGCTCGGGTGCTGGTGAAGTATGAGCGCTGGAAGGAGTTGCTGGATACACGTACGATTCCGTGGCGAGACAGCAAAGAGGACAAATTGCTGAAGGCTTATGTGGAGGCTCGGGCGCACTTTGGCCTTGGGGATCTGGATGCGGCTGAGAAGGCGATGTCTGAGTTGGACAAACTGAAAGAAGACAAGAGCGTCGAGCGGATTTACAAGATTATGTCGGTGGAATTGAAAGCCCGGCTTGCGCTGGCCAAGGGTGATACTTTGCTTGGTCTCGGTTTGATGACCGAGGCGGCCGAGAAGCAGTTTGAATTGCAGAAGAGTGATAACGACCCGCCTCATTATCCGCAGGTTTTGTTTAATGCGCTTGGCGATGCTTATTTGAAGGCTGGTAGTAAGGACCTTGCCGTTGCTGCCTTTGAGAAGGCGCTGAAGCTGACTCGTAACGATCACTTTGCGTTGATTGGGTTGGAGCGGGCGGGGAAGCCGACGCGGATTCAGACTCCTGAGCCGGAGCGGGCTTACAACACGGATTCACTTGAGAAGTATGGGCCGAAGCAGTGGTCGCCGATTGCGGCTCCTGCGCTTGAGGCGAATGATGTGGATGGCAATACGGTGAAGCTGACTGAGCTTGCCGGGAAGAATGTGATTCTTGTTTTCTATCTGGGGAAGGAATGCCCGCATTGCCTGAAGCAGTTGAAGGACCTGAAGGCGAAGTCGGGGGAGTGGAAGCGGCTGAATACGGTTGTGCTGGCGGTGAGTGGCAATAGTGCGGAGCAGAATCGCAGTCTGCTTGGAGATGAGGCGTATCAGGGGATTCGCTTCTTGAGTGACAAGGATCATGCCAATGCCAAGCGCTTTCTTTCTTATGACGATTTTGAAGGGATGGAGTTGCACGCGACGATCGTGATTGATAAAGAGGGGAAGCTGAGGTGGAGCCGGGTGGGCGGGGAGCCGTTTGAGGATATGGGGTTTTTGGCGAAGACGCTTGAGGCGGTGCGGTAGAGATAGATGCCTGAAATCAGCCGATTCTTTGGAATCATCATTCGAATGTTCTCCGAACCTGGGATGACGCACCATGTGCCTCACTTCCACGCCTACTACCAGGGTGAGTCTGCTGTGTTCGCAATATCTCCAGTTGATTTGATGGCCGGGACTTTACCCCAGAAACAAAGACGGCTTGTTGAGGCTTGGGCTGAGTTGCATCAAGCGGAATAGATATTCGACTGGAAGTTGTTACATTCCGGCCGCGCAGCCTTTCCCATTGATCCTCTGAAGTAAAATCAAAGTTGCCATGCTTCATCGAATCAACAAAATCAATAGCTTTGCAATCCTAGCGGCGTATACATTGCGCGTTGGCTTCGACGATGGAACCGAGCAAGTCATCGATTTTGAGCCTGTTTTGCATGGAGATCTGTATCGTCCTTTGCGGGATCTTGAGCTGTTTAATCAGGTTGCTTTGGACGAAGAAGTACATACGCTAGTTTGGCCCAATGGGGCTGATTTTGACCCTGCGACGCTTCACGATTGGCCTGAGAACCGAGCAGCCTTTATTGAGATGGCTGTGCAGTGGGATTCGGTTGTTGCCTGACTCTGCGAAATGGATCAGGTTGCCAATTTGGCCGTTGCTGCTTAATCCCCCCAATCCCTAGAGGAATTGTGGTATTCTTCGGCCATAGGTCGAATTGTGCAAGCTGCAGCCTTTCAAAAACGGGACAATGGCGAGTCTTTGCTGGATGCAATCGGCAATACTCCGCTCTTACGGATGCCGGTGATCTCTTCGGCCTTTCATGGCATCGAGATCCTTGGTAAGGCTGAGTTTCTCAACCCTGGAGGCAGTGTTAAGGACCGTCCGGGGCTCAACATGATCCTTGAGGGTGAGCGGACCGGGCAGTTGACCAAGGCTCGCACGATACTCGACGCAACGAGTGGGAATACGGGGATTGCCTATGCGATGATCGGGGCTTCTCTTGGATATAAGGTTCGCCTCTGCCTGCCGCAGAATGCGAGCCCTGAGCGCAAGATGATTCTGAAGGCCTATGGGGCGGATCTGATTTTGACCGATCCTGGGGCTGGTTCTGATGGGGCGATTCTGAAGTGCCGCGAAGTTTACGAATCTGACCCCGACCGCTACTTTTACCCTGACCAGTACAACAATCACGCCAACTGGAAGGCGCACTACGAAACGACTGCTCCCGAGATTCTGAACCAGACCAGCTACGGCATCACACACTTTGTCGCGATGCTGGGCACTAGCGGCACCTTTACAGGTACGGCGCGGCGATTGAAGCGTGAGCTTCCGATGGTGAAGTGCATTTCTGCGCAGCCGGATCAGGGTTTTCACGGCATTGAGGGCACCAAGCATATGCCGTCGGCGATTGTGCCTGGCATCTACGATGAGGAGCTTGCTGACGAGAACCTCTGGATCTCGACCGAAGCCTCATATGAAATGACCCGGCGGCTGGCTCGTGAAGAGGGATTGCTGGTGGGGATTTCTGCTGGAGCCAATGTTGTTGCGGCGACAAAAGTAGCAGCGGCGATGGCCGAAAAAGGCGAGACTGGAGTGGTGGTGACGATCCTGTGTGACGGCGCCGCTAAATACTTGAGCGAACCCTTCTGGAATGATTGAGCTTTCAACTGAGGCGTGGGCCGTTATGGTCGAACACGCGCAAAACTGCTATCCCAATGAATGCTGCGGCATTCTGATCGGCTCTGAGGCCGATGGCAAGCGTCATGCGACACTTGCTGTTGCCTGCCGCAATGCCTACGAAGGCGAGCAAAAAGATCGCTTCGAGATTGACCCGCGTGACCAGATTGCGGCTGAGCGCAAGTCTCGCGAGTTGTCGCTTGGCGTGCTTGGATTCTTTCACTCGCACCCGGACGAGGGTGCTTACTTCTCCCAAACCGATTTGAAAAACCACTGGCCCTTCTATTCGAACGTCGTCATGAGCGTGCGCGCGCGTGTTGTCAGCGATGCCAAATGCTTCCGCGTCGACGTCGATCAGACGGCCAGTGAAGAAGAGGAACTGATATGGCCAAAATCCTGATCCCGACGCCCCTGCGGCAGTTTACTGGTGGAGCTGACACCGTTGAAGCCAGTGGGGCGACCGTAGGCGAATTGCTCGCCGCGCTCACCACCAATCACCCCGACATCAAGAAGAATCTCTTCAACGATGAAGGCAAGCTGCGCAGCTTCGTCAATATCTATGTGAATGACGAAGATATCCGCTACCTGTCGAAGGAAGCGACTGAAGTCGCTGCGGGCGATACCGTCTCGATCATTCCGAGCATTGCCGGAGGACGCTAGAGTATGGCGACCACTTTAACTAACGAAGAAATACAGCGCTATTCGCGGCACCTGATCCTGCCGGAAGTGGGCGTGGATGGGCAGATCAAGCTGAAGGACGCGAAGGTGCTGCTGGTGGGCACGGGCGGGCTTGGCGCGCCGTTGGCTCTTTATCTTGCTGCAGCAGGCGTGGGAACGATTGGCCTGGTCGATTTTGACGTCGTCGACGCTTCGAACTTGCAGCGTCAGGTGATTCATGGCACCAAGGATATCGGACGGCCCAAGATCGATTCGGCTGCCGAGAGCATGCTTGATATCAATCCGAACCTCAAGATCATCAAGCATGAAGTGCCGCTGACGAGTGAGAATGCAAAAGAGATCGTTGAACAGTACGACATGGTGGCTGATGGTACGGATAACTTTCCGACTCGCTACCTGGTGAACGATGTCTGCGTGCTTACGGGTAAGCCGAATATCTATGGCTCGATCTTTCGCTTTGAAGGGCAGGCATCTGTTTTTGCTACCGACGATGGCCCTTGCTATCGCTGTCTGTATCCAGAGCCACCGCCTCCGGGACTGGTTCCGAGTTGCGCCGAGGGTGGCGTGCTTGGGATTCTGCCGGGTGTGATCGGGCTGATTCAGGCGACTGAAGTGGTGAAGATGATCCTCGGCATTGGCCAGACCTTGCAGGGCCGGTTGATGTTATACGACGCCCTGAATATGAAGTTTCGCGAGTTGAAACTTCGCCGTAATCCGGATTGCCCCTCGGGTAAGTGTTCTGTTGTGAAAGATCTGATCGATTACAAACAGTTCTGTGGTATTCCAGACACACCTCCAGCACCTGTTGCTAGTACGGGTGACTTAGAAGTCACTGAGGTGAAATCAATGATTGACTCAGGGGATGACTTTATTCTCGTAGATGTTCGGGAACCTCATGAGTATCAAATTGCGTCTATTTCTAAAGCAACTCTAATTCCTTTGGGCCAACTGCCGATGAGATTAAGTGAGTTGCCGAAAGACTCTAATATTGTCTGCCATTGCAAAAGTGGCATGCGAAGCGCAAAAGCAGTCGATTTGTTGAAACAAAGCGGCTACTCGCGGGTTCGCAATATGAAGGGAGGAATCTTAGCCTGGAGTGACAAAGTGGACCCCAGCGTTCCGAAGTACTAGTCTCCGTTTATTGACGGGGCTTTTTGTGCTGGGCTCGCTAACGTCTATCAAAACTCAGGTTGAAGATCCCGTTTACTTTCGTTACAACGAAGCCAGTGGCTGGGTGGTTGGCAACGACCAATTCAGTGCTCGCTTCAAGATGGAAGCCGATTCTACTTTTCGCTGGATCCATCTGACGGATTCGACTGGGTATACGCTTTGGGAAGGTTCGCAGTCTGAGCCAAGCAGCCCGATCGATCTTCGAATTAACAACACTATTTTTAATGCCAAAACCCCGCTGCGTCTGATGGGCCAGCGGGGTTTTGTTACGCCCAAAGGCGGCAAAGGGCTGGCCATCTCTTTTCGGGATCTTGCCGAGCAATATGAATTCGAGTTGCTTTTGGAGATTTATGCCGGCCACCCGGTGCTGCATCAGCAAGTTCGAGTGAAGAACTTGCGTGGCTCACGGGTATTTTTGCGCGCCAACGACATCGTCGCGCTGGCACCCAGGCTCGAGAATGTGGACTATCGAGTTTTCCGGGTGAATCAGTGGAGTGTACTGGAAGGTGGGCGGAACTTTGAACCTCTTACTACCACCTTGAGCCAGCGGCTGCAGCGAGTAACGATGCAGACGGGTGCGGGCGGGGCGCAATGCACCTGGGTTGCCATCGCCAAGCCGGACAACGTGGGACTGATCGCGGGGTGGGAATTTGATGGACTTGCCGATGCCCTGATCCAGCGCCGGGATTCCGTTCTTGATATTGGCGTGAATGTCACCGGCCTGATGCATCCGGTTGAGCCGCAGACCTGGTACGACGCACCTGCTTCTTTTGTGGGGATCTTTATGGGAGATTGGGACGAGGCTGGGTATCGCACACAGCGTTATGCCGAGGCGGCGCTGGCGCCAAAGGTAGATGACCCGAAGTTTCCCTACATTGCCTGGGATAGCTGGGGTTACGAAACCAAAATCAATGAAGTAAATCTACGGCGGGAAGCGGATCTGGCGGCAGCACGAGGTGTTGAGCTCTTTATTGTGGATTTGGGCTGGGCAAAACAGATGGGCGATTGGGAAGCTGACCCGGAAAAGTTTCCGAGCGGCATGAGGGCGTTTTCTGATTATGTGCATTCCAAAGGCATGAAATTTGGGCTGCACTATGTGATCAGTGAAGCGATGGCTGGTTCCAAGGTTTTACAGGACCACCCGGATTGGGCATGCTCGACGAATTACAACTATCATGGGGCGCAGTCTCTGGCGTTGGGGCATAAACCGGTTCAAGACTGGGTGATTGAGCAGGGCGTGAGAATTATCCGCGAATATAATGTCGACTGGATCTTACAGGACGGCCAGACAATGGTGAAGCAGTGTACCAACGCAGGGCTAAGCTACGACCCGCGAGACTGGAATTATTCTGGCGACGAGGGGCTGAACCGGATTCTTCGCGAGATTCAGGCCCAAACCCCGGGCGTGGTTTGGGAGAATTGCGCCAACGGCGGCAACATGATGACCTTCAGCATGGTGCGCAACTATGTCACTTCGATTACGAACGACGCTTCGGGGTCTCTGGGTTCGCGGCAGGGGCTTTTTGGTGCGAGCTTTCCGTTTCCACCCCGCTACACCGATCGCTACATGCCGCATGCCGCAATGACAGACTACAACACACGCAGCTTCATCTTTGGCGGCCCATGGATCCTGATGAATCGCCTGACGGATCTCGATGCCGAAGAGCTTGACTTTCTGGCAAGCGAGATCAGGACATATAAGGAAATTCGCAATTCGATTACCAATGGCAAGGTGCTCCACCTGACACTTCGTCCGGCCTTGGGTCGCACCGATGCCATTCAAAGCTACAACCCTGCGCTGGATGAAGCAATCGCAGTGGTTACGCGCGATGCTACTCCAGCAGAACGCTTCACTCTGAGACTTCGAGATCTTGTGGCAACCCACACATATCGGGTTAGCTTTGCCGACGACCGGCGAATCCTCACGATGACAGGTGAGCAACTCATGACGACAGGCGTTAGTGTTAACCTGCCAGAGCGTGAATCTGGAGAAATTGTCTACGCACGGCGCATGGCTCAATAGCCGTCCCACGCTTGTACTGGTTTTTGTTCTTTCCCTCTTTTGCCTGGGTGGGCCATATACGCAAATCGCGACGGCTCCGTTAGATCCCATTCTGGCGACCCCAGCCCAGGATGAAGCCCTTTATTCCCATGGCATTTTGAGAATGGCGGCAGGTGAGGACTGGCTCACGCCACGCTTTCTGGGGAGACCGTTATTGGTGAAGCCACCATTGCTGCAATGGCTGAGTGCGGCCTCTCTGAAGTTGTTTGGCAATCATCTGTGGGTGCTGCGGCTTCCGAGTATTCTTGCTGCTGCGGCGATACTGACGATCGTTTATCACTCCTGCGGGCCTGTCGGCTGGATTCTGTTGATGTCAACACACCTTTGGCGATCGCGTGCTGGCCTGGTTTTGATGGATGATCTGCTGACGCTGTTTTACCTGATTGCGATTTTGCAATTTGCGCGTGATCCGAAGCTGAGTGCTCGCTGGGCAGGGTATGTCGTAGGGGGAGCTGTTGGGCTTGCGATCATGACCAAATGGTTTGCAGGGGTGCTGCCGCTGGCGCTCTTTCTCTGGGCACGGCCTCCGCTGCGCCGCTGGATTGAGGCTACTGGAGCGATCCTGATCGTAGCTCTGCCCTGGCATCTCTACCAGCTCAATGTGAATCATGACTGGTTTCTCGCTGAATACCTTGGGGTTGAGCTTCTTGGTTACGCCTTTAGCGCCCCGGTACAAGCTAGCCGAGACAGCCAGCTTGGCTACTATTTGCCACGATTGGTGTGGTTGCTGCCACTGGCAATCCCGCTTGCAGCCAGACGATGGAATGCTGCGTGGGTGATTTGGTGTGGCGTTCTGCTTGCCTCCATCTTCGCCTATAGCTACCGCAATACCACCTACCTTGCTCCACTCGCGCCTGCACTGCTTCTTTGTCATCGAGGTTGGATCCATTGGGCCTTTGTCCCGCTCGCGCTGGCCGCGCTCATGAGTTACCCGGCCCCTCAAGCGCAGCCAGCCATCGACAACTCTTTTGCGGGCAGGGAAGTGCTGCACCTCGACCCGGACGACCAGCTGCGAACGACTCTTCTTCCGGGTGCTACCGTTCGATACATCTTTCTGATCGAACATCTGCCGCCGAATGGGCCGCTGGATTTTGAAAAGCTGGGGATTGCGAGGAGTGTCACGGACTTCCTTCAAAATCCGGGACCTGCAGTGGATGCCGTCCTGGCAAAGGATCTCGATCAGTTGCGGCGATTGATTGAAGCGAGCCCGCAAAGAGACTTTATTCTGAGTGAAAAAGTCTGGCTTGCGCTGGCAATTGTTCCACCGCATGAGGTGTTTGCGGGCCCTAAGGTGATTTTGAGAAGTCGAACGCCTCGAGTAGGGCCCCGACCTAATGTTTTTTCATACTTCACGCGATTGTGATATTTTGGCTGGAGTGATTTTCAGCTAATGCTTTAGAGGTTACATATGAAAAGCAAATTATTTCGCGCCATGCGAAGCCCCCTGATTCTTTTTTGCCTTGCCCTGTTTGCAGGGTATGTCACAACATCTGCTGCCCAAACTCTTTACGGTTCGATCGTTGGAACGGCCACGGACGCCTCCAACGCAGTAATTCCCGGTGCCACCGTTACTGCCAAGAGCAAGGAAACGGGAGTGAGCCGTACGGCCACTACCAACGCTGAAGGCGGCTTCAGCATTTCAACCATCCAGGGCGGTATTTACGATATCGAAATCCGTAAGGATGGCTTTCGGGTTTCCCGGCAGGAAGGCGTTGAAATCACCGCCAACACCACTACGCGCATCGATTTGAAGCTGACTGTAGGTCAGGTTAGCGAATCGGTGACGATCGAAGCCAATGCTGCAGTGCTGCAGACAGATCGATCTGAGGTGCGGGCTGAAATCACTTCGAAGACATTGACTGAGCTGCCGGTGGCAAACGGGCGCAATTATCAGGCCCTCTTTGTGACGCTGCCTGGTATTTCGCCGCCCTCGACGCCGCACTCGGTGCCGTCGAATCCTTCGCGCGCCATGCAGTGGCAGACGAACGGCAACAACACGGCTTCCAACAACACCCGTATCGACGGTGCCAGCGCCACTAACATTTGGTTGCCCCACATCGCGAGCTACGTCCCGGCTCTTGAATCCATTGAAACCGTCAATATCGTGACGAATACCTTTGACGCCGAACAGGGGTTGGCCGGTGGAGCTTCCGTCAACGTCAGCATTCGTTCTGGTGGCAACGAGATGTCTGGTGCTCTTTTTCACTACCATCAGGGCAACTGGTCTCAAGCACGCAACTTCTTTTTGCCGGCCAACCAGCAGAACCCGAAGTTCGTATCGAATCAGTATGGCGGACGCCTGGGTGGTGCCATCATCAAGAACAAACTGTTCTACTTCGGTAGCTTTGAGAATTCAACCGATCGACGATTTGCAGGTGCCCTTCAGACCGTACCGACGGCGATGATGCGCACTGGTAACCTCTCGACTTCCACCTTGCCGATTTACGACCCGAGCACGGGTGCGGCCAACGGCACGGGACGACAGGCATTTCCTGGCAACATAATTCCTGCTTCGAGAATCCATCCCACGTCGGCTCTGCTGATGCGGAGCCTGCCTCAGGAAAACAATCCCGGCCCTGGCGGGGTGCCCAATAACAACTTTTTCGCACTGGGAGAAGCAGCATTTGATCGCAAGACGATTGACTCCAAGTTCAACTACAACATCAGCGACAAGTGGACTTCGTTCGCCCGCCTGAGCTGGCTCAGCTTCGATCTCACCGCGCCAACGGCGTTTGGGGAAATCGGTGGCGGCCCGATTGCGTTTGGCAATCCTGGAAAGGGTTTTGGTGGCACCTGGAGCGGCACTCTGGCCAGCACCTACACCGTCAAGCCAACCTTCCTCATCGATGCCTACTTCGGCTACACGCTGATGGATACAAACATCGAGCAGCCAGGACTTGGCCCCAACCGCGGGCGTGACGAATTGAGAATCCCTGGTACCAATGGCACCCGCTTCTTCGAGTCCGGCTACCCCGGCTTCGGCATCGGCGGCTTCTCTGCGTTTGGCTCCACAGAAACCTACATGCCCTACTACCGCACCGATCCTCAATTCCAGTACGTGGCTAACGCCAACTGGATGAAGGGTTCGCACAACATCCGCTTTGGTATGGACATCTATCACCTGCAGCTGAATCACACTCAGCCTGAATTTGCCGGTGCCAATGGTGGCGCTTCGGGTCGGCTCAACTTTGGCCAGGGCCCGACACAGTTGCGTCTCGACAATGGCAACGTAGCAGCAGGCAACAACTTCAACTCGATGGGCACCTATCTGCTTGGTCTGGTTGATGGCGGTGGCCGTATCCTCCAGGTGCCGGACATCTATCGCACCAAGACCACCCTGTACAGCTTCTACGTAAGGGATCAGTGGCAGGTGAACCGCAAGTTGACGCTTTCTTACGGAACCCGTATCGAGAGCTTCCCGATGCCGTGGCGCGAAGGTGACCGTGGCACCGAGCGCTATGACTTCGCTACCAACGAAATGATCGCCTGCGGTCTCGGTGGTACTCCTCGTGATTGCGGAACCAAGGTTGCCCCGATCCTTCTTTCTCCCCGTCTCGGACTCGCCTATCGCATGAATGAGAAGACGGTGATCCGTTCTGGCTTTGGTATCAACTGGGACCCCTGGAATCTGGCACGTCCCCTGCGTACCAACTTCCCAATTCTCGCTGCATTCAATCTGGCACCGCCTGCGCTTGGATGGTCAACCACTTTGACGCAGGGGCTGCCTGAGCTGCCCACCCCGGTGATCAATAACAATGGCCGCATCGCAATTCCGGCCAACTACGCCGTCAACACAACGGGTGACGAATTCAAGCGTAGCTACATCATGAACTACAACCTCACTGTGCAGCGTGACCTCGGCAATAACTGGTCTACGCAGGTGGGTTATGTGGCCAGCCGCGCGGTTCGTGTTTCTGGTCGTCTGAACCTCAACGCGGGTCAGGTGATTGGTGCCGACCAGGCAGGGCAGCCGCTCTTCCCCCGCTTTGGCCGAGCTGTAGAAACCAGTCTGATTGGCCCCATGGGTGATAACAACTATCACTCGATGCAGGCCACGCTCACCAAGCGTTATTCTGGCGGGCTGCAGACCAATGTCGCCTACACATGGTCAAAGGCCATGGGTTGGTGCTGCAACGAAGACAACAACGGTGGTCCGCTGGTGCCGGCGCTCAACTTTACGAGCCTCAACTACGTACCGCTGAACTTTGACCGCACGCACAACCTGCAGTTCACTGCTACTTATGAGCTTCCTTTTGGCAAGGGCAAGAGGTTTGCGGGCAACAAGGCCGTGAACATGATTGCCGGTGGCTGGCAGATCAACACGCTATCGAGCTTCATGAGTGGCACGCCGGTGCGAGTTACTTCCGATGGTGGTAGCTTGCGACTGCCGGGCAGCACGCAGCGGGCAGATCAGGTGAAGCAGGAAGTTGCTGTGCTTGGCGGTATTGGCCGTGGTACTCCCTACTACGATCCTTTCGCTTTCGAGCGTGTTCTCGAACCCCGCTTCGGCAACGCCGGCTTCAACAGCCTGCGCGGCCCGAGTTTCATCAACACCGATCTTGGCCTCTTCCGCCGCTTTGACCTCAAGGAGAAGATGAACCTGCAGTTCCGGGCTGAACTCTTCAACTGGACCAATACGCCGAAGTTTGCCAACCCGTCGTCTGCAATCAACGGGCGCATCACGAATGCTGCTGGCCAGTTTACTGGCGGTGTGTTTGAAATCACTGGCACCAACGCCGGTGGCCGTGAACCGAATGGCGATCGTATGTTGCGGTTGGGCTTGAAGCTCACCTTTTAGCTGATCGTCCAAATTCAACCGGGCTCCCGCTTCTCAATGAGAAGCGGGAGCCTTTTGTTTTAGACTTTGGCGAAGTGATTGACCGGGCCGTTGCCGCGGCCGAGGCCCGGGTTTGTGGCGATGGCGGAGTGAATCCATGCCTTGGCCTGGCGCACGGATTCTTCAAGCCCCATACCCCATGCCAACGACGCTGTGACCGCAGCCGAATAGCTGCAGCCAGTGCCGTGTGTGTGCTTTGTTTCGATGCGCTCTGCGGTGAGCGTTGCTTCCCCTTGAGGCCACAGCAGGAAGTCCATGGCAGCACCTTCGAGGTGGCCGCCCTTCAGCAGCACTGCACCTGCGCCAAGATCGAGAATCGCCTTTGCGGCGTCTCTCATCTGCGAAGGAGTCTCGACGGACAATCCAGTAATGGCGGAGGCTTCGTGCAGATTGGGTGTTACGAGCGCACAGGCGGGCAAGAGCAGTTCGATCAGCTTCTGGCGGGCGTCTGGGGCCATCAAGGGGGCACCGTGCTTGGAGATCATTACCGGATCTACCACCAGCGGGAAGGTGAAGTCTGCTGCGAGTGAGGCAATCCGCTCCACCATCGCCGTAGAGCCCAGCGCACCAGTCTTGGCCGCCATTGGTGGAATATCCTCGAGTACAGCCAGCAATTGAGCGCTCACAAAATCAGGCTCCAGAACTTGAACTGCGTCAACGCTGACCGTGTTTTGCACTGTGAGGAGCGTGATTACGGCTTCGCCATAAGCGCCAAACTGATGAAAGGTTTTGAGGTCTGCCTGGATGCCAGCCCCGCCGCTGGGGTCTGATCCGGCGATGGTGAGAACAACTGGCCTGATCACACTTTTAGAATGAGGACGGTTATGTTGTCGGGGCCGCCGGCATTGCGGGCTGCCTCAACCAGGGACTGTGCCTTGGACTGCAAGTCCTGGCTTTCGTCGGAAAGGATCTTCGAGATTGCATCGGCGGCTATTACTCCGTGCAAACCGTCGCTACAAAGCAAAATCAGCATTCCAGGCGTTCTGGGAATGCTGCGGGTATTAACTCTAAGTGGATTTCCTACGCCAATCGCCATGGTCAACACGTGGCGCATCGGGTGGCGCTTCAGGGTGTCTTCATCGATTCCCAGGCGCCGGCCGACTTCGTTTACCCAGGTCTGATCTTCCATCAGAGACTCAAGGCGATTCTCCTGGTAGGAATAGATTCGGCTATCGCCAACGCTGGCGAGATGAAGCTGATCGCCGTCGTGCAGCAATCCAACCAGGGTTGTGCCCATGCCTTCAAGCGATAGATCACTGGCAGCAGTTCGCTTGACGCGGTTGTTGGCTTCTATGAAGGCTTCTTCGAGATCGTGCAGCTTGGGGTTGGTGCGCTTCTCCATGACGTCGAGGACAGTCTCGGCTGCAAGGCGGGAAGCTGTTTCACCAGCCTGGGCTCCACCCATACCATCGGCGACAATGTAGAGATTTTGCCCGCGATCAATTAGAAGAAAATCTTCGTTGTTCTTCCTGACCCGACCCGGATCGCTGAGGCCATAACTTTGCATGAGCGGCAACATGAATTATAAACCAAAGCAACACGGCTGTTTTCGCATGCAAGGCTCCTGTTTCATAATGCGTCAATTCTAATCAAAAAAGGTCAGGGAATGACAAAACTAAATCGTGCCGGGCGAGAACGATCTTTTCAGCAAGCGAAGCTAGCTGGCAGAAGCACTGGAGGCTGATTCTTCGTTGGAGGAAGGACGAGTCCTGACAAACTCATAGCGCTCCATCGTGGCAGCAGCGAAGTTCTCGTGGCTGCGCACTACTTTACCCATGCAGCGTAGACGCACATCCTCATCGGGATTTTGCCCTGTTGGCAATGTGATCATGTATTCGATGATTTCTCCCACAGGGAGCGGTTGATTGAGTTCGAACAGTACGCCGCTGGAGGACATGTTCAGGGTTTGCCCCTGAACAAAACTAAAGCGATGGCCGCTGCGAATAATTTCGAAGGGGAGGCGCAGTTCAAAGCGTTGATTCTTACGGTTTTCGTTCACGGTTCACCTTAATCTACTAGGCCTCATTTGTTGGGTCAAGAAAAATACGGAGATGACATAGGCAAAAAGAACTAGTACTCCCATGTGCGGTAGTTGGATTGCCGCAGAAAAGAAAGTGTTTCAACCAAAAACCCACCTCGACTTCCAAAAGCCACACGTCGACAATATAAGAAGTGAAGAAGTTTCTCAGAAACGCGATGGGGGTGGGGCTGGTGATTCTCGGGGTCATCGGGCTGATTCTGCCCATCATGCCGGGTTGGGTTTTTCTTGTTCCTGGGCTCATGATTCTTGCTGAAGAGTTCCCCTGGCTCGATAAATTTCTCAATCGATGGTTGGCCTGGGCCAAAGAAAAGATGTCTCGTGAACAAAATCTTGACAAAAATGATGCATCTGGCACCGGCAAGCCTACCTTATAATCGGGCGAATAGGGTTTTTCTTGTTGAAACGAATACTTGTCCATCTCGCAGTGTCTCTTCTCGCGACCATCATCTTGCCTGGGCAAGAAAAAAAGGCTAGCCCGCCACCGGCCGGCTATGCAGGCAGTATTATGTGCCGTGGTTGCCACCCGGACATCTCAGCCAGCTTCTTCCGGAATGCTCACTTTAAGAGCACAACCGATGACAGGTTGAAATTCGAGCAAAAGGGTTGCGAAAGTTGCCATGGGCCTGGCAAGGCTCACATCGAGGCCAAAGGCGACAAGACCAAGATCATCGCTTTTTCAAATCTAAGCGCCAAGAAGTCACTCGATGCCTGTCTGCAGTGCCACACACAGCAACTGGGGCGGGCAAACATTCGCCGCAGTTCTCACACCACGGCTGATGTTGTTTGCTCAAACTGCCATTCCATGCACAAGCCTGCGACGCCGAAGCAACTGCTGGCCAAGCCGCAAACCGATCTTTGTTATGGTTGCCATTCGAATGTCCGCGCGCAGTTCTCGATGCCAGTGAAGCATCGGGTGAACGAAGGCTTCATGCAGTGTTCGGATTGCCATAATCCACATGGCGCAGATGCTCCTACTAACCGGATGAGTGCCCGGCCGCGCATGATGGCACATGCTCTTCAAAACGAGGAATCCTGTATGAAGTGTCACGTCGATAAGCGTGGGCCCTTCGTCTTTGAACATGCTGCTGTTCGAGTTGATGGCTGCAATTCTTGCCATGTCCCTCATGGCAGCATGAACGCAAGGCTGCTCAAGAGGCCTCAAGTCTTTACGCTTTGTCTGGAGTGTCACAATGGAGCCGGCAACTTTGGCCGGCAGGGTGACGGCATACAACTGACGCCTTCGTCACATTCGCTCACCGACCCCAAATACCAGAACTGTACCGTTTGCCATACGCGCATTCATGGTTCTAATTCACATGCGAGTTTCCTGCGATGAACATCCTGGTGTTGGCTCTCCTCGCTCAGCAAACTGTGGCTCCATCTGTGGAAGCCGTCGGGCCAGCCCGCGGCCAGACGATTGGCGACTACAACATCCGGCAGTCGTTTGAGACCGGCTATCGATTTGCCGACATCGATGGCAATCGGGGTAAGTACCGCAGCGATGTGAACTTCCGCAATGGCTTGCGTGTGCTGGGCACCTCGCTCACCGTGAATTCACGAAACGGCAAAGGCAAATACTTCGACGAGATCATCCTCAATACGCAGGGCCTTGGCAACGACCCTTATCAAAACAGCAATCTTCGCGTCGAGAAGAATCGCAAGTATCGTTACGAGATGAACTGGCGTCTGAACGACTATTTCAATCCCGCGCTCACGATTGCATTTGGACAGCACTGGCAGAATCTACAGCGCCGCATGCAGGATCACCAGTTCACGCTTTTTCCGCAAAGCAAGATCCAGTTTTATGGTGGCTACTCGCGCAACTTACAGGACGGGCCGGCACTTTCGACTGCGAATATCTTCGACGCCCGTGGAAACATCTTTCCCTTCTTTCAAAACGTGAGGCGAGAGCAGAACGAATACCGCGTTGGGGGCCAGGTTCAGGCCGCTGGCTTCAAGCTGTTCTGGCAGAGGGGCTGGGAATACTTTAAGGAAGACACTCGTGGCAATCTGGATAGCCCGGGTATCCCGCTGGACCCAACCGTTACAAACACTACGCTGTCGGGGCTACGCAGGGATGAACCGTATCATGGCTCAACACCACACTGGCGCGTGAATCTCTTTAGCGAAAACACCAAGTGGTTCACCGTGAATGCGCGATTTACGCACTCTGACGGCAATCGCAATTTCATTTACGATGAGCTAGCTTCGGGGGCTGTTCGTGGTGGCGCTCGCAATGTACAGACACTGGTGTTTGGCAATGCTCGCCGGCCTGTTACATCGGCCAACTTGTCATTCTCGATTCTGCCCACAGACTTCATCACAATCAGCAATCACACTGCCTACAGCCAGACCAAGATGGAAGGCGACAATACCCTGCGGCAGCTCACCAATAACACGCTCGATTCGACTGTTGCCAATTTTCAGTTTCTGGGGATTCGGGCAGTGACCAACTCAACCTTGATTGATGTTTCACTGCGGCCCTGGATTTCTCTGCAGGGTGGTTACCAATTTAGCGACCGTCGCATTCGTTCTACTGAGCGTGTCGACGATACCGGGTTTACAGACCTCCTGGCAGGGGAGCAATCCAATCGTCTGCAGGCAGCAACTGCAGGCTTTCGGCTTCGTCCGCTCAAAGGATTGACTCTGGTTGCCGACGGTGAAGTCGGTAGACAGAACCGGCCCTTCCTCACTACCAGTGAGAAGGATTACCATGCGTTCGGCGCAAGGCTTGAGTACAAACAGAAGTTCTATCGTCTGGCCGCTCAAGCTCGCACAAATGTGAACTTCAACTCGATCAGCCTCTTCCGGCATTCTTCCCGCAGCCGCAACTACACTGTTGATGGCAGTTGGACCCCCAACACCCGCTTTGCTGTTGATGCCGGCTATCAGAAGCTGCATCTGGACACGATTACGGGCATTGCCTACTTCCTGAACTTCAATCAGGTGGATGGGGATCGATCGTACTTCGTGTCCAACGTACATGCCGTTCATGCCGGGGTGCGGATGGCTTTGCTTAAGAAGCTGGATGTATATGGCGGCTTTGCTTCTACCAAGGACACAGGTGCTGCAGCAGCCGGCTTTACGACGCAGACGGCATTGCTTGCTGCGCAGTCATTCCCGCTCCGATTTGTTTCGCCTCAGATGAGGCTGAGCTACCGGATCAACGAAAAGCTGCGAGCTAATTTCGGGTATCAATACTACGACTATGCAGAACGAGTTCTTGCCCTGCAAGACTATCGGGCACACACCGGGTTTCTAAGCGTGCTATGGTCGTTCTAAACTTGTGTTGAGCGACGAAAAATGATTGACGGATATTGGATTAGCACGATTATCTTGATCGCAATGACCTGCGGCGTGGTCTACTTCCGTGCAACCGCTCAATCTACCGATAGCAACTGGCCGCTTGTCTATTACGTGTTCACCGTGTTGCATCTACAGCTCAACCCTGAGGGGTTGTCCCAGTCGGTTGTGTTGTCGGCGATTATTGCTGCCATGCTCATTCGCTTTGAGTTCATGTCGGGCTGGTTTCTCAAGATGGTTCAGATGGCAGAGTTCATCTGTCTCGGCCTGATTGCGTATTCGTTGTTTCTGATTGCTTTCTAGGCCAGCTCAATATCTGATTCTTTGAGTGCCCGCCAGCCACCATCGAGGCTGATCGGTTGTGTATAGCCCATCTTCAGGAGATTGTCGGCTACCAGGACAGATCGAAAACCGCCGCCACAATAGAGCACCAGCTTGGCGTTCTTGTCTTCTACCTTCGTTTCAATATCACGCTCGATAATGACTTAGCCCATGTGGATGGCACCCTTGACGTGGCCTGCGGCGAATTCGCTTTCTTCACGTACATCCACAAGAATATGGGGTTCACCGGCGGCGAGCATTTCTTTGTACTGAGCCAGATCGATCTCGGCAACACGAGCCTTCGCGTCGTTTACCAGGGCCAGAAAGCCAGGATTGTGTTTCATGGTTGATTCCTTTTAAGCAATTCTTTCGATGCGAGCGCCCGCCTGAGCGAGCTTCATTTCAATTTTCTCGTAGCCACGGTCCATGTGATAGACGCGGTCGAGTATGGATTCTCCACGCGCTACCAGAGCCGCAAGTACAAGCGATGCGCTAGCCCGCAAATCGGAGCACATTACCTGCGCCCCGGTAAGATCGCTGGGCCCCGCGACAATCGCCTGGCGGCCTTCAATCCGGATGTTTGCGCCCATTCGGGAGAGCTCTGGCACGTGCATAAAGCGGTTCTCAAAGATGTTCTCGGTGACGAAGCTGATGCCTGAAGAGACGGTCATCAGCGCCATGAACTGGGCTTGCAGGTCGGTAGCAAATCCGGGATGCTCCTCGGTGGTCATGTCGACACTACGCAGACGGGTTACCGGCCTTACCTGGACGGCAGTAGCTGATTCCTCTACACGGGCCCCGGCCTGGCGCAGCTTGCTGAGCAGGGAAGAGAAGTGTTCGGGCAGACAATCCGTGACGATGACCTCTGAATTTGTCATGATGCCGGCGATCAGCAAAGTGCCTGCTTCGATGCGATCGGGGATGATGGTGTGCTCGGTGCCATGCAGGCGCGGCACGCCTTCGATTTCGATGCGCGAAGTGCCAGCGCCTTTGATCCTGGCTCCCATTTTCGTGAGCAGGTCGGCAAGGTCTACCACTTCTGGTTCTTTTGCGGCATTCTCAAGCACGGTGATGCCCTGGGCCAGGGCTGCTGCCATCATCAGGTCTTCTGTGCCTGTGACAGTGATGCGCTCGAAGTGGACGTTGTTGCCTTTCAGGCCATTGGGTACGGTGGCCTCAATGTAGCCGTGCTCCTGATGCACCACTGCCCCCAGATGCTCGAGGCCGTTGATGTGCAGGTTGATTGGCCGGGCACCGATCGAGCAACCGCCTGGTACGGAGACTCTTGCTACGCCTGTGCGGGCGGCGAGGGGCCCGAGCACGAGTGAAGAAGCCCGCATCGTTTTGACGATGTCGTAGGGGGCTTCCGGGTTGGTGATCTTTGCCGCTTCAATTCGTACTGAGCCGTCGGCTCGACGCTCGACGCTGGCCCCGTTGTATTCGAGCAACTTCAGCATGGTTGCGATGTCGCGAACGTTGGGTACGCGGTGCAGGATCACCGGTTCTTCAGTTAACAGACAGGCCGCGATTGCGGGAAGAGAGGAGTTCTTTGATCCGCTTACAGGCAATGTGCCACTCAGGGGTTCTCGCCCCAGGATTCGAAATTTATCCATTTAGGTTCTTCTCTAGGCTAGCCCAGTGTGGAAAGCCAGTTGGTGATTACTTCAATGCGCCGAGGGGCTTCTATCTCTTCTTCGGGCAATGCCATCAAAAAACGCTTACGCTGTTCGTCAAAAAAGACATTTCGATCCCATTGTGTTGTTTCAACAAAGTCACCGGAAAAAAGCTCAACGGGAGCACTGACTTCGATAGACTTTGGCGTCTCGTTGACTTCTACTTTGCGCATGCTTCGCCGGGAGCGGTAGTAAAGGTGTTTGCCATCGGCAGACCACATTGGGGCTTGTGCTGGGCCAGAGATGGCCAGCTCTTCGTGGTGAGGCGAAGCGAGATTTCGGATTCGAACTTCGAATCCGTCCCTGGTTTGACAATACGCGAGCAATCGCCTGTTGGGGGAGACCGTCGGTTGGGTTTGTGAGCCGCCGCCGCCGGCAACAATGGTGCGGGTGCTGTTTTCGCGAAACTTTACTTTGTGCAAGTCAATTTGGCTTTTCGGATGGAAGCCTTCAGAAAAATAGATTTCGTCGCTAGCTTCGATCCATTGCGCGGGGAATTGCCCAAGTCCGCTGAAAGGCAAACGCCACTCTACTTGCCCGGTTTCCAAATTGAGGACATGCATCGAGGGTAGCCATTCTCCCGGCCCACTGCGGCTGAATGCTACGCGTTTGCGGTCTGGCGACCAACAGGCGCGCCATTCCACTTCTTTCGCCAATTCTTTCGTTGCTCCCGTTTCAAGATCGTAGCTGAAGAGAGAGCCCAGCCCATTGCTCTGCCGGCGGACCAGTAGTAGGAATCGTTGATCGCTTGAGATATCGGTCACCATATAGGGCCCTGGAGGAACGGTAAGTGGCGTCTGTTTCCCGTCGAGCGAGACCCAGACGGGCCTCCAGTCTGGATAAGGCCGGTTGGGTACAAAAACTAGAGTTCCATCTGAGGAAAGATCGGCATCGGGGCCAGTCCATCCCGCGCTTGCCACCTCGCCGAGGGCGATTCGCGGTTGGCTGTGCAGAGCAAGCTTTTCGGCGTCCCAATCCGCTGTCATGAGATTGCCGGCCCAGTAGTAGAGGATTTTTCCATTGGGGAGAAATCGGCCGCCCATAGCCGGGGCCAACAACTCTTTGCGCTGGCCAGAGGAAAGGTCTTGAACCCAGATACTTCTCGCTTGCGGGCCCAGGACTGAACTATAGAGCAAGTATCTTCCGTCGAGGAGATCCTGGGGTACCAGTGTTTCGAGGCCTCGCCCACCGTAGGGAATCTCGATTTTCTCTGGCCTGGCGGTATCTTTGCGCCAAAGCATGCAGTCTGATGCCAGGCCTTCTGTGGCGCCGTCAGCCAGTTTTCGTGGGGCCAGGTAAAGCAGGTGGCCGTCTGGTGTCTGGCGAGCTGACTGAAGCGAGGCGCCGATGTCAAACTTTGCCACTTCTTCGCTTCTGCCGCCATTCTCGCGGTAGAGCCCGGCGCCGGCTGCCCACATCAATCGACCTTCTGGTTGGGTAAAGAACGGGCTGGTTGCAATGCTGCTGCCCGGAACCAGTTTGTTCTCGCCGGAACTCAGGCTGCGGCGAAAGACCTGTCTCGATTTCGTTGACGAGGCAACAAAGGCAATCTCTGTTCCATTTGCTGAAATAGCCACAGATCGGCCACTGAGTCTGGGCAATATCTGATCTGGTGGAAGGAGGATTGAGGACCGAACCGCAATTCTGGGTGCAGATTCCCTATTGAGCCGCCAGGTTGCCGCTAGAGCGAGCCCGGCAGCGCCGATTCCGGCAGCCCAAACCCAGCGCCGGCTTACCTTGTGACCCATTGCCGGGTCTTCTTCTACGGATAGATCGAGTACGACTTCATCTACCGCCGCCAGAAATCGGTAGCCTCGCCTGGGAATGGTTTCGACGTAGCGTGGCTTTTCTGCATCATCCAGCAGCATCTGACGCAGCCTTCGCATGGTTGAGTTGAGGCCGGTTTCGTAATCGACGTTTACGCCCTCTGGCCACAGGAGATTCTGTAGTTCCTGCCGGCTCACTAATTCTCCGCGGCGCTCAATCAGGATTTTGAGAACCCGGGCTGGCTGCTCCTGCAGTCGAAGTGGGATGCCGCTTTTGGACAATTCGCCGTTTGAGGCATTAAAGAGGAAGTCACCGAAGCGAAAAAGATGTTGCTGCGGTGGTGTCACATCTCGAATTATAGCTGGAACCTCAAGTCAGATCACCTGCTAAATTACCTGTTTTCAATAGATTGATCCGTTATGTGATTCCCAGTGCTTGGTCAGAGAAGAATTTTCGATTTCTCACCTAATCTTCGATTCATGACACCACAAACCCGTCAGATTCTCTTGCTCCTATCCCTGAGCGCTCAATTGAGTACGGCTCAAACCTTCTTCGCCCCCAGCCAGGACTACCCCATTACAAATCCCTCGCGCCCGGCTTTCGCCGATTTTAACGGCGATGGGCGTATCGACATGGCGGCTGTCTCGGTGGTTGAGACGACAACAGGCCCGGGCGGTTCCGTCACCGAAGTATTCTTGTACTTCTATGCGGGGCAGAACTCAAGTACATCTCAATTCGGTCAACCTACGATTGTCCCGGCCCAATCTTTGATTACTCACGTAAAAGTTCAAGCTCCAGGGCAACTCTACGCCGGCGATTTTGACAATGATCAAAGGCAGGACTTGCTGGTTTTTGGGGGGACTGCCTTCTACTTCTTAAAGGGCAATGGGAATGGCACATTCCAAACCTCAATCGCCACTACAGGAGCAGCAGAAAACTACGTCATTATTCGAGACTTCAATAATGACGGCAATCTGGACCTTTTAATTGGCGGTGCATCCATCATTCGATTTGGCAACGGAAACGGAACGTTCACAGGCCCTACAACGCTATTCGCTACCGCATGTGTCGATACTAATGAAGCCTCGATCCGACGCACCCATCTGGCGGACCTGAACCGGGACGGGCTGCTCGACGCTGTTAATGAATGTGCGGGAACCGGGGTGGCTGTGGCCTACCGCAATCCAGATGGTAGTTTCGCTTCACCCGTTACTGTTAGCAGCTTTCCAGGTCGCGTAGCCATCGATGACTTCAACTCAGACGGAATCAACGACCTTCTGGTGATCAAGCTGAATCAGAAAGCGATCCGTTATGGAGCCTCTAATGGCACTTTACTGCCCGAAGCATCTGCTACTGTTCCAGTAACTCTTGCTACTGCGAATGGAAAAATATGGGCAGTTCTTAGCGCGGATCTAAACTTTGATGGAGTAAAGGATCTGCTTGTGAGCGACGAGGCATCCTTCAAAGTTCTCGTCGGCACAACTCCTGGCCTCTTTACTGAATCTCTAAACAGACAAATTGGCCCCTACGATGCCGTTGTCAACGGTTACCTTCTTGAATTCGTCGACATCAATCGAGATGGTGGTCAAGACTTCTACACGCAGAGCCTTGCCAGCGACAAGATCACGATCTATTTGAGCCAGCCGCCCTCGGTCTTCGTCTCTACGTCTCTGAACCCAGCCGCGCCTGGAGTTCCCATAACGCTCACCGCTTTGATCGCCTCACCGGCCACTGGAGTTGCCATCACCAACCAGGGCCAGGTGACATTCTACAGCGGTTCCAACCCAATCGGTGCAGCAGTGGCTGTCATGAACGGCACCGCTAACTTCACAACCTCAAGCCTCCCTCAAGGCATCCACTACATCACAGCCGCCTTTCAGGCGACTTCGAGCAGCCCCGTAATCATCTCAAAACTGGTTACTGTGATTGTCACCAGCAATGCTTGTGCGGCCTCGGCAGCAAGCTTCACGGCCAGCGGCTTCCGCTTCGACCGGAACACGAACCAATTCATTCAGGACATTGACATCACCAATCGCACGGCCCAGGCAATTCCAGGCCCGGTTTCGGTGATGGTGGCCGGGCTTTCCTCCAACGCCACACTGGCCAACCCGTTTGCTCTGAGCACCTGCAATTCCCCTGGTACACCGGTTGTAGATGCTGGCATTTGTCCCAACGGAGTGCTGGCTCCCAATCAAACGGTGCGCGTTACCCTGCGCTTCAATAATCCGACGCGCACTCCCATCAGCTACACACCACAAACCCTGGCCGGGCTGGGCCGCCGCTAATAGAGGACAAAATGAGAAAGCTATTTTTCGCCCTATTTTTGACCCTCATGCCGATGTCTGCTGCCACAATCTACAACTTCGAGTGGGACACATCGGTACTGGCTGGCACCAATGCCAACTTCGTTCTCGATGTTCTCCTGATTGGCGATGTGGGCAACCAGGCTAGCCTCAGCCAGTTCAGCTACGGAGGCGGCTCGGGGCCCAATCTGAACGTTACGCTTGATACAAACGTGAATTTCTTCAATGAATCGATGATCAGCTTTACCCCTGGATCTTTGCTCAAATTCACATTGACGGTCACCAACAATGCGCCGCTGCTGCCTTTTAGCGTCCCTGATACTTTGTCAATCTATCTGCTGGATTCGAATTTGAATTCGATTCCGACGACGGATGCATTCGCATCGGCGATTCTGACTCTGGATCTTGGGCCTATTTCACTCGCCACCTTTGCCGGAATCGACCCGCTTGGCTTTACGGCACCATCTCTGACGAGTGTGTCCGAAACATTTCCGGGTGACTCTGTGCCGGAACCGTCTTCCCTGAGTTTGACTCTTGGTGCCTTGGCATTGTGGTGTCTACGCCGGAAGAAGGCTTAGGGAGCCTGGGCAAGCGCGACCTGGATGCGGCCTTTGGCTGCAGCCAGCCGCAACTCGGCATCAGCTCTGCTGGTGCCGAGTTTGCCCATTACGATGGCTGTTCTCACCAGTCGGCCGCTTGCTTCAAATAATTCTGAGGCCCGCTCCCGATCCACTTCCACGGCCTGCATCACGATCCGGATTGCGCGGTCTACGAGCTTTTCATTGGTGGGCTGTACGTTCACCATCAGGTTCCCGTAAACATAACCCAAACGGATCAACGCCCCGGTGGAGAGCATGTTCAAGACAAGCTTTGTCGCTGTGCCCGCTTTCATCCTGGTTGAGCCCGTAACTACCTCAGGACCGGGCAGCACTTCAATCGCAATATCAGCCGCCTTGCTCAATTCAGAGCCCGGCGAACAACTGATAGCAATCGTCTGAGCCCCCAGTTCTTTTGCTTTGGCCATGGCGCCAAGTACGTACGGAGTGCGGCCGGAAGCGGCAATCCCGCACAGGATGTCTGAGCCGCAGAAACCCATGGCGAGCATTTCTTCTGCGCCCAATTCGCGTGAGTCTTCTGCCCCTTCTACTGCTTTGCGCAGCGCCTTGTCGCCACCAGCGATAAAGCCCTGCACCAGTTCTGGCGAGACGTTGTAGGTGGGCGGGCACTCGCTGGCATCGAGTACACCCAGTCGGCCGCTGGTGCCTGCGCCGGTGTAGAAGAGTCGCCCGCCGGCTTCGATTCCAGCCACAATCGCATCTACCGCTACGGCAATCTGCGGCAAGGCCGCTTCAACTGCCAGCGCTACCTTCTTGTCTTCTTCGTTAATGATGCGCAGCATCTCAAGCGTTGGTACGGCGTCGATACTTGCCGAGGCCGGGTTTGCTTGCTCTGTCAGCAGGGTGCCTAACTTCATGCCACGTTTAGACTCTTCATCAATTTTGAAGTTGCCTCGCGGGTGATCCGGGTGGCCTCGCCAAGCGGCATCTCCTTGAGCCCACGTCCAAAGACTTCGGGGCTGACGGCATCTTTGTATCCAATTTCCTTGAGCGCCCCAAAGAAGCCCTTCCAGTTGACAATGCCTTCGCCGGGCAAGAGACGCTCGTTGTCTTTCACCTTCTCCGGCGGCAGATCCTGCGCATCGGCAAGATGCACGTGGACGATTGCTTTGCGGCCGGCCTTGACGATGTCTTCCGGGGTGGCTCCGGCATGATGCCAGTGCCAGCTATCGAGGAGCAGGCCACAATTGGACCCGCACTCGCGGGCGAATTCAAGCATCTCGCCCATCTTCCAGATGAACTCATGCGGGTTGGCTGTGCGGATGTGCAACGGCCCAAGAAATTCCAGCCCTAGACGTACATGGCTGCGCTCCAGGATGTCGCACACTTTGCGGATGCGGCCCATCATGAGTTTGCGCTGCTCGGGCTTGGGTAAGGTGCTGGAAGACGGAATCCAGGTGGCCATTCGAGGGCAGCCGATTGCTGCGGCGTAGGATGCTGCCTGCGCCAGGCCTGCCAGGTCTTTCTCGAAGGTTGCTTCGTCTTTGCGGATCTCGGTTGGAAGCCCGATGGCTCCCGGCTTCACCCCATTGGCTGCGAGAGTTTGTTTGATTGTGGCTGCGGAATCCTTCATCGCGGCGACAATCGGAATCTCCACTCCGGGAAAGCCAGCCTCATGTGCAACTTTGGCCAACTCGGGCCAGGTGGCCCGGCCACCGGTAATGACGGGATTGAGTGTGAGCAGCATGTCTGAAATGAGTATAAACGCGAAATCGCCCGCTCAATTGGAGGAGAGCGGGCGATTTCCGAGAGCGCTTACTTCTCGGGTCAACTTTTCAGTCAACTGTATGAGCCTGACCGAAAAAGATTCGTTACAAAAATTATGCCTAGGCCTGGAAACTGGATCCGCAGCCGCAGGTGGACTTCACGTTCGGGTTGTTGAACTTGAAGCCTGAACCTTCGAGCGACTCGACATAATCCACTTCGACGCCGTCCAGATAGAGCATGCTCGCCTGATCCACAAATACCTTCAAGCCGCTGAAATCATAGGTCTTGTCAAGCATACCGGGGGTGTTTTCGAATGCCATGGAATAGGTGAATCCCGAGCATCCGCCACCAACGACGGAAATACGCAGGCCAGAGGGCTTGGGCTCCTGCGACGTCAAAATCTCTGAAACCTTCTCGGTTGCGCGTTCTGTTAGCTGAATCATAGGTCTTCTCCTTCTACTATATTCAATTGGATCATTTTGGTCCAGTAAAAGTTGCAAAGTTTGACATTGTCGTTTGCTATCGTCGAAGGGTTAGTTGAAATTGTCGAAACGCGCAGGCTTGAGGCTGCGTCCATTGGGGCATGAGCGGGATTAGTGCAGTATTTCCAGTTCCGGCCGTTGCGGCAAAACAACGCACCATTAGAGCCGTGGATCGTTCCCAGAGTGAAGAAGCGCTACTTGTCGCGCGTGTTCAAAAACGCGACGAACTCGCTTTTCGCGAATTGGTAGAGCGCTTTCAAAACAAAGTGTTCTCGATCATCTACGGGATCTTGCGCAATCGCAACGACGCCGAGGATATTTCCCAGCAGGTTTTCACGAAGGTTTATTCCTCGATCGGCAATTTCGATTCGCGGAGTTCACTCCTGACCTGGATCTACAAGATCACGGTTAACGAGTGCTACGACTACCTGCGCAAGAAGCGTGTTCGCAAACTGGTTTACGAGAGCGATATCTCTGAAGACGATTCCAAGTTGATGGAGAATTCAGAACTCACCCGCGATCAGAACGTCCCTGCCGATGTCCGTCTGGCTCAGCGCGATCTGTTGCTCAAGATGCTTGAGAAGATCAGCGACGAAGACCGCGCGCTCATTCTGCTCAAAGAAGTAGAAGGCCACTCAGTGGAAGAGTTGGCACAGCGCACCGGGATGAACGAAAATACGGTTAAAGTGAAATTGTTCCGTGCCCGTCAAAAACTGCTGAAGGCAGCACAAAGACTGCTGAAGCGACCGGGCGCATAATAGAAGTAGATCTGTAGTACATTTGCTTTTTGTTTCCCGCCGGGTGAGGCCGGCGAACCTAGGGCCAAAAAAGTGAGAAGCGTTCCGGATCGAACGTAAGTTTTGCGGAGAACTCCCAGTGAGAGAGGTCCCGACAAGGCAAGCGTCCGGCTCGCAAAGGTAATTTGAGGGAAGAGGCACAATATGAAGCCACTAGAAGATGGCTTGGAAGGCATGATCGAATCAGGGCGATTACCGGACGAAAACACTCCGGTTGGTGCGTACCTGAAGTCGAACCCTGCCGCACGCGAAGAAGTTGCAGCCATGATGGACCTTTCACGTCTCATTCGGGAGAATTTTACGCTGAGTGCAGAGGAGCGCGAAGACCTTGAACCCGCGCCCGGATTCTACGCCCGCGTTCTGTCCCGCATCGAAGCTCAAGCCGCTCCGCCCAGCATCTGGGATTTTTTCCTTGAACCTCTGGGCATGAGAATTGTCTATGCGTCACTGGCCCTGGCTACTCTTCTTTTCACTGCCACGTTCTTTGATGCCAGCCCAATCAGCGAGCCCGAGCTGGCCCAGACGGAATCGATTCCTGCAGCCGACAGCCCTGTGATTGGCGGAGCCTTTCTGGCCAGTGATTCTGGTGGAATGCCGGTTGTCGAATCGAAGAACCCGAATGATGATCGAGGCGCTGCCTTGATGCAACTCACGACTTACGATCAGTAGCAAGATCTCATCCCATGAATGATCGTGCTTCCTGGTCTCATCCCAAGGTCCTAACCGCCCTGCTTGCTGTTTTTCTTGTCGGTGCTGCTTCCGGCGCTCTCGGCATGAAGCTTTACAGCCGAGGTGCATTCAACGCCAACTCAAGAGCCATGCGTGGCATGGACAGATCCGCTCTGCTTGATTATTTCAAGAAAGAACTGGATCTATCCGATAAGCAACAACATCAAGTAGAAGACTTGCTTGATGATCACTTCAAGTACCTGCAAAGTCTTGGGGCGCAAATGGAAGAAGTACGGCTCTTCGGTAGAGAGAGTATTTCCAAAACCCTCAATCCTGAGCAGAAAAAAAAGTTTGATAAATTGATGGGCGACTGGCAACGTTCCCAGCGCTAAAGCATCTATTCAAATTGCTGACTATATTTTGCGGGAGTCTCAAGTAAAGGCCTCCGCCAACCGATTAACCCTGTACGTGGATCATCTTAGGCCTGCCCTGTTTGCACGCCGGCTACTTGCAACCACGAAAAAAATTGCTAAAGGCAGATTCAATGACAAACACCTTACTCGTTTCCCCAACCTCTGGCGAGCTTCTGGCTGCTGAGATTCTTATTTCTCCCAAATACCTCGAAGACATTCTTGAAGCGCTAGCATCCGCACCTTTCCCCATCAATCCTGAGCTGGATCACACTGCTTCTTCTACGACGCAGGTACGATTCCCAATCTACGATTCGCAACTGGATTCGCTCCGCGAGATTCTCACTACTGCGGGCTTCCCGCAAAGCCTCCTTGAAATTCACAGCATGGCTGCCGAATTAAACTATTAGTTTGACCGAGGGCCCCCAACTCCGTATTATTTCCGCGCCACCAGCCGGTGGCAAATCTACGCAGTTACTGGTGAGTCTCCGCGCGGCTCTTCTGAAGCAGGACTGGTCTGTGCGGCTGCTGGTTCCGTCAGCCACCATGGCTGAACACATGCGGAATCAACTGGCACGTGAAGGCCACGTCTTGCGCAAAGCCACCGTCTCAACGCTGACCCGCTTTGTTGACGATCTCAAGCTCTCGCAGCCCGGCCCTTCCCCCTCTGCTCTCGAATCGATCATCAGGGCTGTACTCAATCAACGTTGCCCCGTAGAGTATGAGGAAGTTGCCGCTCAGGCAGGATTTGTTCGCCACCTCGCGTCCTCCTGCGACGCGCTTGCTCTGGCCGGTGTTGCACCGCAACAACTGGAAGGGCCGCTGGGTGATGTGTACCGCCGCATCCTGAAGTCTCTCGAAGAGCAGAAACTGGCGTTGCGCGGGCAACGCTTGCAGCAAGCCACCCAGCAAATCGACCAGGCCGATCTTGGCGGCGTTTCCAGAATTTTGCTCGACGGCTTCTTCAGTTTTTCAAAGACCGAAGAAGCCTTTCTTGCTTCCCTCAGTAAACGCATTGTTGTCGAAGTGACGCGGGCGGAATCAGGTGCCGACGCTCCCATCTACCGCCAACCGCGCATCAACACCCTTGCCGCAACCGACCGCACACATGAAGCGCTCATCATCGCGGAAGGCATCCTTCATCTGGTATCTCAGGGTGTGGAACTGCGACGGATCGGAATTCTGCTGCGCAGCCCCGAAGTCTACGCGCCTCTGATCGAAAGTACTTTGGCCCGGCTGGAGATCCCGTCCCGTTCCTATTTGGGCACGCCGATTACAGCGCACCCCGTTGTTGTGTTTCATCGCGCGATGCTCAAGGCCGTGGACGCCGGCTGGGATAACGTGGATCTGCTCAGCGCGATGCGCTGGCGCTTTACTGGCCTCGGCGGTACGGCTTTGGGCGACTCTCTGGAGCAGCAGGTGCGCACTGCGTTGCCATCGAACAGTCTCGAACTCTTCCCGCAACTGGAGGCCTTCAAGGATTGGCCAGGCCAGAAGTTTAGTCCTGTCGAAGCTGCGAGTCAGATCAAGCGCCTAACGCAGCTTCTTGAAGCCCCAACGCGTGTGGAGCCAGACATCAAGACGGCCTGGCAGTGGCACCAGCGTGCCTCCGCCATCAGGTCTCTCCACGACGTACTGGATTCAACGGCCAGCTCGCTTAGCGAGGAGCCTCTGCTACTGAGCGAATTCTGGCAAGTCACAGAATCGAATCTTGCTGATCTCAGCCTTCACGAGCGTGACGCTCGCCGCAATGTCGTCCACGTGATGGATCTTTTTGAAAGCCGCCAATGGGATCTCGACTACATCTTCGCCCCCGGCATTTCTGATGGTGAGTTCCCACAGCGCTTC
>JBIPMY010000428.1:0-5239 GCA_044376335.1 Bryobacter sp. | reverse complement strand
TCGTTCGGCCCCGTATCGGTGGCTTCCGGCATCACGGTGACGGTTTCTTCTGGATCTACTTGGACGGTGGTATGACCCTCGTACTCAACGGCACTACTGGCGTCTCTGCGGTCGATGGATCTGCGAGTACGCCTGCCATTCAAGGCAACGACTCCAACACCGGGGTCTTTTTCCCTGCTTCTGATCAGGTTGCGTTGGCTGCAAACGGAGGCAATAAGTTTACGGCCAATGGCAACGGCACGTTGGACGTGGATACGTGGAAAGGGAATATGTCCCGTGATTGGGACAATTACCCAACGATCAGCGTCATAAACAATACCGCATACGGCCCTCAAACGGAGTTTCGTATCCACGGAGCGGCGGGGCCATCAGGTGGCGACTTCTCCGTCAACCTGCGCGTGGATGGCGTATTCATTTCCGGTGGCCAGACGCTTGCCTACAACGTGTCGGACGCCACAGCGGTGACGGTCAACACAGCCACCCCTACAACCATTGCCTCCTGTACGATCACCACCACGGGAAAACCTGTACTGCTTGTGAGCACCGGCGATGGGAACCCGAATCAGTCCGGGGGATGGCATTATTTGCAAATATACCGGGGCAGCACCGCAATTGGAAAATACATTATTAGCGAAAACGCTGGTGGCAATTCAGCCAACTGCCCGTTTGCGCTGTGTTTTATTGATTCCGGTATAGGCGCAGGCACCTACACCTACACCACAAAGGCTAACCAAGGCAGCGGCTCGTTCACTTATGGTGAAACGGGTAACGGACAAGCGCCTACTATTTTGGCGGTGGAGTTGATATGAGCCAACTTGCAAAAGCGATTACGCGCCTTGCCCCAACAGCGCAATACGTCATTCGGGGTGATGAGATCGAATGGCACTCCACAGATGTGCAACAGCCAACGGCCGAGCAAATCCAGGCTGAATTTGCGGCTATGGACGCTGAGAAGTATCGTGAAGAACGCGCTGCGGAGTATCCGTCTATTGGTGATCAGCTTGATGCCCTGTTTCATGCAGGAGCATTTCCTGCTGACATGGCTGCTCGTCTGCAAGCCGTGAAGGACAAATACCCGAAAGGAGGTTCTCTGTGAGCCTCGTAAAAGTTCAAGGCAACGCCAGCGGCACGGGCATCTTCACTGTCGCTGCGCCTAACAGCAATACGGATCGGACGCTGACGCTGCCGGACAATACCGGTACGATCATGTCAAGCGCCTCTTCGGTTACGCGATCCCAACTACCGGCAGGGGCGGTGCTACAAGTTGTTAGCTCAACAAAAACGGATACAGCTTCGTCCACCAGTGCCACATTCGTTGATGTAACCGGTCTGTCTGTATCAATTACGCCGACCAGTTCTACCAGCAAATTTCTAATTCATTTGCATGTGGCGTTTGGTTTTGTAAACGATGCTTATCCGGCAGTGCGTTTGATGCGCGACTCTACAGCCATTGCACAAGGTACGGGCGCTACAGGCAATCAGGTGAACATTACCTTGGGTGGTTTTGCTACTGCCATCAGTTCCTCCAACGAGTACAAAATGGAGTTTGCATCTATTTCACATCTAGACTCTCCTGGGACGGGTTCTGCAATTACTTACAAAGCACAATTTGCTTCGCCATACAGTAGTCTCGCTAGTTACATAAATAGGCAAGCGCAAACCGCCAACATTGCGGCGGTTCAATTTCCAGTGTCATCCATCACCGTCATGGAGATTGCGGCATGAATCACAACGCTATTTATGCGCTATACCCGCAGGTGGTGACGATTGACGACGGCGCTGGCGCTTTTGACGCACAAGGTAGCAAAGTCGAAATCGACGCGTCGGCGGTTAGCGCTTGGGTTGATCCCGCCGCCTATAAAGCTCAACGTGCGGCAGAGTACCCCTCCATCGTTGACCAGTTCGACCTGCTGTATCACGGCGGCTACGATGCTTGGCGCGAAGTGATTCAAGCGGTTAAAGACAAGTACCCGAAAGGGCAGGCATGAGCACCCTACGCGCATCCAACATTTACGACAAAGACGGCGGCAGCAATGCCGTCCTGTACGGCGTGGCCGCACCCACGGGGTCGATGGGCTTCAGAAATCGGATTCTGAACGGGGACTGTCGCATTGACCAGCGCAATGCTGGTGCGAGTGCTTCACTAACTTCTGCCCAGACCTACTTCCTTGATCGGTGGTTTGCAGTTGAAGACACCGATGGCACTATGACGATTCAGCAATCGTCTACGGCCCCCACCGGATTCTCAAACTCCGCAGTGCTTACAACTGGCACGGCGGATGCCAGCCTCGGCGCAACCCAGATTTGCTATGTGGGCCAGAAAATTGAGGGCTTTAACTTTGCCGACCTTGCGTGGGGCACTGCAAGCGCTCAAACAGTAACGCTTTCTTTTTGGGTGCGTTCTAGCCTGACAGGCACATTTGGCGGCGCCCTCGCCAACAACGCATTCAACCGCAGCTATCCGTTCACTTACACAATTTCTGCGGCCAATACGTTTGAGTACAAGACCGTCACGATTGCCGGCGACACTACTGGCACCTGGGTTGGCTCTACTAACGGCGTGGGGCTACAGCTTTTCTTCGGGTTGGGTGTTGGCTCTACCTACAGCGGTACCGCAGGCGCATGGGCTGGCTCGGGCTACATCTCGGCCACTGGTGCAACGTCTGTGATTGGTACAGCAGGAGCCACCTTCTACATCACCGGCGTCCAGCTTGAAGCTGGCTCTGTCGCCTCGCCGTTTGAGCGCCGCGACTACGGGCGCGAGCTGGCGATGTGTCAGCGGTATGCTGTTAAATACACTAATCAAAATCTAGGTTTAACTCTAAATAACTCAACCGCTTATAGCCCGCTAATTTCTTTTCCCGTCCAAATGAGAGCAACCCCCACAATTGAAAGCGGGGCGACGTATAGTGTTAATACTGGAACCGCTGGGACGGTCAGTTTTATTCCGGGATTACCTTGGGCGGGAGCTACATCATTAGGCTGTTCTTTTGGGAATCCCGGAAATAACTGGTCTAATGGGGCATTTGTCTCCTTAAACGCCGTTTTAAGTTCGGAGCTTTGATATGTACAAATTACTGGCAAACACTGGTTGGATTTGTATTTTAAGGCTTACCGATGGTGCCGTTATACCTCCAGATCCCGCCAACACCGACTACCAGCAGTACTTAAAATGGCTGGAAGAAGGCAACCAACCCCTGCCTGCCGAGGAGTAAGACATGAGCGTCGAAGTCGTCAAAGCAGCAACCGCAGCACAGTACGGGGGCAGCGCCAGCGCCGTGTACTTCGGCCTGACTGCCAATGAGATTGCAGCTTTTGGCGGCTTGATCATTGCCATCATCGGTTTGATCGTGAACATCTGGTACAAACACCAGCATCTCAAGTTAGCTAAAAGAAAGGAAGAAGATGATTGACTTCATTCTCGGATTTCTAGTCGCTGGCTTCCTTGTCGGATCGCTGATCGGGCTGATTAAGCTCGGCATTTGGGTGTTGATGTGATCGATCCAATTACCGCATTCGCCACGGCCCAGGCCGCAGTTGCTGGCATTCAAAAGGCCATCAAGCTGGGCAAGGACATCAACCAGCTAGTTGGCGAATTCGGTAAGTTTTTCGACGCCCGTGATGTCGTCCAGAAAGCAGCCAACGACAATGCCAAAAAAGGCCAGTCCGATACGGGGAAAGCTATGGAGATCGTCATGCAGGCCAACGCCTTGCGCGAGGCCGAAGAGCAGCTCAAGCACCAGTTGATCTATGGGGGGTACCCCGAACTCTGGGAGCAGATGCTCAAAGAGCGCATGAAAATCAAGCAGGCCAGGGAGAAAGCCGAGCGCGAAGCTAAGATCGCCCAGCGCAAGCTCGTCAAAGAGCGAATCTTCTACGCCCAGATCATCGGCGGCACCCTGGTCGTCATCATCTTTGGCATCATCGTCGTCCTCATTATCCGACAGGCAACCTCATGACCCCTGAGCTTCAGAAGTATTACGAAGAACGATTTAGCATGTTCTCCCAACAGGGCTGGCTAGACCTGATGGAAGATGTTGACAAGATGCTGGAATCGCTAAACAATATTTCTACGATTGAGGACGGCAACGCCTTACAATTTCGCAAAGGCGAGTTGTCAATCTTGCTATGGCTGAGAAATCTCAAGCAGATCAGCGAACGCGCATTTGAGGACTTAAATGCCAATGTATGAATTCGCCTGCGAATGCGGGCAAATAATTGAGCGTCTGACCGTTTATGAGACGGGCAGTGTTCAGTGCGCGTGTGGTGGAAACGCTACACGCATTATGAGCGCTCCAGCGTTCAAACTTGAAGGTTGGTCTGGGCACTTCCCGTCCGAATACGGGCGGTTTGAGCGCAAACACATCGAAAAGTTGAACGCAGAGCGCAAAGCCAACTCATAAGCATGAATGCCGAGTTGAATCTCCTACAACCAGATTGGCAGGAACCAAATATGTTGATTGACGAAGAGCAGAATCCGCCCAGCGAAATCGAAGTCGAGGAAACCAAGGCCGCAGCGCCAGAACTCCCGGAGAAATACCGGGCAAAGAGTCTGGAAGAGGTCATTCGCATGCACCAAGAGGCTGAAAAGCTGATTGGCAAACAAGCCCAGGAAGTGGGCGAGGTGCGAAAACTCGCAGATGAGCTGCTCAAGCAGAGTCTCAGTTCTAAGCAACAACCTAAGGAAGAGATCGAACCTGAGGTAGATTTCTTTGAGGATCCAAAGAAAGCTGTTCTAAAGACCGTAGAGAAGCACCCTGATGTTCTGGCAGCGCGGCAAGCCGCCGCTGACTTTCGCAGGATGCAGACTCAGCAAAAGCTCTCGCAAGAGCACCCAGACTACGCTCAGTTGGTTCAAGACCCTGAGTTTGCAGCCTGGGTGAAAAGCTCACCGATTCGGGTTGGCCTCTATGCGAAAGCCGATAGCGAGTTTGACTTCGACTCGGCCAATGAACTGCTGTCAACCTACAAGCAGATCCGTGGCGTTAAGACCAAGCAGACTGAAGATGCCGGTGAGGCAGTCAGGAAGCAAAATCTGAAAACCGCGACTGTTGATGTGGGTGGCTCTGGTGAAAGCTCAAAGCGAGTCTACCGACGCGCCGACCTCATCCGGCTCAAGATGACTGACCCTGGCCGCTACGAATCGCTCAGTGATGAAATCATGAAAGCATACGCAGAGGGCCGGGTTCGTTAAACCCATTCTTTTTGGAGATTTGAATTATGGCAAACACCGCCTTTT
>JBIPMY010000099.1:0-16376 GCA_044376335.1 Bryobacter sp. | reverse complement strand
CTTCTTGGTCCTTATCGGCGAGAGCGATGCATTCAAGAATCGAATTACAAAATCAGTCGCTGGTCCCCGTCACGCCGCGTAATCTTCTCCCGATCCAAAAACTCAAGCAGCGGAATCGCATACTTTCGTGACACACCTGTCCAATCCTTAAACTCCACCACCCCAAACCGTTGCCCCTTGCGCTCGGCAAAGATCTTCTTCAATAACCCAAGCGCCTCCCGGTGGTAAACAAGTTCCGGTCCCACCCTTACGAGTTTTCCCTCCCTCAACAACAACCCAAGCACCGCTTTTGCCCGCGCTGCCGCAAGCCCGGTTGAAGCTAAAACATCATCCACCGCCGGCACCGCCAGGCCCGCCTGCAAAAACGCCGCCTCCATCGCCTGCGAAGCTTCATCCTCCTTCGCCTCAAGCCTCACCTTATGGCTCTCCAGCCGCAACAAATCCCCCTCTGCCTTCACACTCGGGGCCTGCCGCAGAAGCACTTCCATCAGTCCACCCGGCGCTCCAGCCAGCAATCCAGATCGCAACGCCTCCCGCGACAGCCCAGCCTCCAGCGGAAAGTCCTTGTGATGCTGGCGCAGCCTCTGCACCAGCTCCGCCGCAATCTTCTTCAGATTCGCCCCCGACGCTACCCACGTTCCAATCCTCTCCAGCCCCGCCGGAATATCAGTCTCCACACAACCCAATCGCCGCCGCAGATCCCCAAACTCCATCCCCAGCGGCCTCTCCTCCAGCAGCATCCCGATCCGCCCCGCAAGATCCAGCCCCTTCCACCTCGTAAGCCGTTCCACCGCTCCCTTCCGCTTCATACGCGTTGCCCCGTAGTGCAACTCCATCACCGTCCCGCCGGCAATCGTCACCACCGGCGAAAAACTCCGCAAAATAAACCGGTCCCCCGGCAGCACCAGCGTCTCCTCTTCCAGCACCAGCCTCACCCACGCCTTGTTACCAGGCTCAATCGTCCGCTTCTCATCCAGCACCCGCAACTCCGCCGCCACCTCCATCGTTCCGGCATGAAAATGCACCTGCGCCCGGTCCCGAATCAGCTTCGCCCCCGGCAACAAATCGATCTGCGCGTCAAAGATCCGCACCGGCGATAGCTTTCCCGGCGGCGCAGCCACATAACCACGCACCACATCCGCCACTTCCACCCCGGCCAGATTCACCGCCGTCCTCTGCCCGGCCTGCGCCTCCTTCACTGCTTCCCCATGCACCTGTATCCCCCGCACCCGCGCCACCCTCCCGCTCGGATAGAGCTCCACTTCACTCTCCACCGCCAGCCGCCCCTCTTTCAGCGTCCCCGTAACCACCGTGCCATGCCCCTTCATCACAAAGGCCCTGTCAATCGCCAGCCTCGGCATCCGCTTCAGGTCCCGCTGCTCCATCCCCACCGCCGCAGCTGTAATCGCCTTGAGCAACTCCTCCAGTCCCATCCCCGTCGTTGCACTCACCGGAACAATAGCCGCACCCTCCAAAAAACTCCCCCGCACAAAATCCTCCATCTCCATCCGCACCAGCTCCAGCCACTCTGCCTCCACCAGATCCGCCTTGGTCAAGGCAATCACTCCGCGTTCGATCCCCAACAGTCGGCAAATATCAAAGTGCTCCCGCGTCTGCGGCTTGATCGCCTCATCGGCCGCCACCACAAACAACACCAGATCAATGCCGCTCACACCCGCCAGCATGTTTCGCACAAAACGCTCATGTCCCGGCACATCGATAAAGGCAATCCGCGCCCCCTGCGACGTCTTCAAATTCGCAAAACCGAGGTCGATCGAAATGCCCCGTTCCTTCTCTTCTTTCAGCCGGTCGGTGTCGATCCCGGTCAATGCTTTGACAAGAGTTGTCTTTCCGTGGTCGATATGTCCGGCTGTCCCGACGATAATATTCTTCATGCGGCTAGTGGCTTACCTATTTTGTCTGATTGCCCAGGCACAAGACGACGTTACCTTCAAAGGTGGCGTCACCCAGGTCCGCCTCGACCTCCTCGCAAGCAACGATAAAGGCTTCATTCTCAACCTCAAACCAGAAGATCTGGTCATCCAGGACAATGGCAATCCCGTCCAGCTCAATTACCTCGGCCGCGATCAGGATGCCCTCAATATCCTCCTTGTCCTTGACGTCTCTGGCAGCATGAAAGACTACCTCTCCCAAATCGGCAAGCGCGCCCGCACCCTCCTCAGCGAACTCCGTCCCAACGACAAAGTCGGCGTCATGATCTTCGCCAAAGAGTCTGACTATCTAATGCCCTTCACCTCCAACATGGATCGCGCCGCCAACGCCATAGACCAGGCCCTCCGTCCAGACCTCCTCCCCTCCGGCACCTCCATCAACGCAGCCCTCGTCGATGCCGGCGACGCCTTCATCGAAAACCCCAAACTCACCGGCCACCGCGCCATCTTCATCCTCACCGACAACCGCGCACTCAACTACCGTGTCCCCGACGATCTCGTCATCCGTAAACTCTCCGCCGCCGATGCCGTCCTCAACGCCATCGTCACCAAAAACGCCGAGCCCCCCAAGCCCGTAAAAAATCCAGAAGCCCGCAACCCCGATTTCTCCTGGGCCGATGTCTTCAAGCTCTCTGCCGAAACCGGCGGCGAAGTCCTCCGTACAGACCGCGCCGACGAAGCCTTCTCCAAACTCCTCGCCAACCTCCGCCAGCGCTACCTCATTACCTACAACGCTCCGCCCTCCACCCCCAACCAATTCCGTAAAGTCCAGGTCACACTTTCCAAAGAAGGCCAAAAGAAGTACGGCAAAACCACAATCCGCGTCCGCGCAGGCTACTACACTGGTTCGTGATGACTGACAAGAATCCTGTCGCCGAACTCGAACGCCGCCGCGCCAATGCCAAACTCGGTGGCGGTCCAGACCGCCTCGAACGCCAGCGCCGCGACGGCAAACTCACCGCCCGCGAGCGCATCGACTTCCTCCTCGACGAAGGCACCTTTGAAGAACTCGACCCCTTCGTCCGTCACCGCTGCCGCGACTTCCAGATGGACGATCAGGTCTTCGATGGCGATGGCTTCGTTACGGGTTACGGCTACATCCACGGCCGCCTCGTTTACGTCTTCGCTCAGGATTTCACCGTCCTCGGCGGCTCGCTCTCAGAATCCAATGCCCTCAAAATCTGCAAGGTCATGGATATGGCCCTTAAAAACGGCGCACCCCTGATCGGTCTCAACGATTCCGGCGGCGCACGCATTCAGGAAGGCGTCGTCTCCCTGGCCGGCTACGCCGACATCTTCCTCCGCAATACCCTGGCCTCCGGCGTAGTCCCCCAGATCTCGGCCATCCTCGGCCCCTGCGCCGGCGGCGCAGTCTATTCGCCCGCCCTCACAGACTTCATCTTCATGGTCGACGGCACCTCCCACATGTTCGTCACCGGCCCCGACGTCATCCGCACTGTCACACACGAGGAAGTCTCCAAAGAAGACCTCGGCGGCGGCATGACTCACAACGCCACCTCCGGCGTCGCCCACTTCCTCGCCCCCTCCGATCAGGATTGCCTCCGCCAGATCCGTCGCCTCCTCGAATTCCTGCCCCAAAACAACCGCGACGACGTCCCCAAACAGCCCACTGAAGATCCAATCGACCGTATGGATCCAGAGCTCGACACCGTCGTCCCCGCCGAATCCAACCAGCCCTACGACATCAAAGACATCATCAGCCGCGTCGTCGACGACGGCAACTTCTTCGAAGTCCACGAACATTACGCCCGCAACATCTTCGTTGGCTTCGCTCGTATGGGCGGCAAGTCCATCGGAATCGTAGCCAATCAGCCCGCAGTTCTAGCCGGCTGTCTCGACATCAATTCCAGCGTTAAGGCCGCTCGCTTCGTCCGCTTCTGCGATGCCTTCAACATCCCCATCGTCACTTTCGAAGACGTCCCCGGCTTCCTCCCCGGCACAGAGCAGGAATTCGGCGGCATCATCCGCCACGGTGCCAAGCTCCTCTACGCCTACGCCGAAGCCACCGTCCCCAAGATTACGGTGATCACGAGAAAAGCCTACGGCGGAGCTTACTGCGTCATGGGCTCCAAGCACCTGCGCACCGATATCAACCTTGCCTACCCAATGGCTGAAATTGCCGTCATGGGTGCCGAAGGTGCTGTAAATATCGTGTACCGAAACGAGATTTCCCGTGCATCCAACCAGCAGGAGTTGAGAGCCACTAAAGTGCAAGAGTTCAAAGAGAAATTCGCCAACCCCTTCGTGGCCGCCGAACGCGGTTATATCGACGACGTCATCCTGCCTCGAGAAACGCGTCCCCGGGTCATTCGCGCGCTGCGGATGCTCGAAAACAAGGTCGACACCCTGCCGCGCAAAAAGCACGGCAACATTCCTCTGTAGTATTCTCATTGAGGAACCACAATCGGAGTGAACCCCATGAAAAATCTCTTTCGGAACATCATCGGCTTGAGTTTTACACTCGCCCTGTTCCTCGGCCTTAGTGCCAACCCCGCTTTCTCTCAGACCGGCGCAATCGAAGGTACGGTAAAAGGCGTCGACGGCAAGCCCGTCGGCAAAGACGCCGCACTGATCCTCATTGTCCGCACGGATATCAAAGGCAACTACAAAGTAAAAACCAACAAAAAGGGCGAATTCTTCCACGCCGGCCTGCCCCTCGGCACCTATGACGTCTCCTGCGAAGTCGAAGGCAAAGTCGTCGATAGCGTCAAGGGCGTCCGTATGCGCCTCGGCGATCCCGTCCCCGTAACGTTTGACCTCGCCAAGAACGCCGAACGTCAGGCCGCCATGCAAAAGGCCGCCGAAACCGGCACCGTTACCAAAGAAATGGAACGCGACATGACTCCAGAACAAAAGGCTGCCCTCGAAAAGCAGGCCAAAGAACGTTCTGAAGCCATGAAGAAGAACAAAGAACTCAACGACGCCTTCAACGGCGGTATGGAAGCCATGAAGACCAACAACTTCCAGGCTGCTGTCGAGTCCTTCGAAAAGGCCGCTGCTCTCGATGCTACCCAGCACGTCATCTTCGGCCAGTTGGCCGACGCATATGGCAGCTTGGGCAAAACCAAGACCGGTGCTGAAAAGGATGCCGCCAACGCGAAGTCCCTCGAGTACTTCCAGAAGGCCATCGCCCTCAAGCCCGATGACGCTTCTTATCTCAACAACTACGGCCTCTCGCTAGCCCGCGCTGGCAAGTTCCCTGAAGCTCAGGAAAACCTGAACAAAGCCGCTGCCCTCGATCCCGCCGGTGCCGGCCGTTACTTCTACAACCTCGGCGCTTTGCTTGTCAACGCCGGGCAGAACGAACCCGCAGGCATCGCCTTCAAGAAGGCAATCGAAGCCGATCCTAACTACGCTGATGCCCACTACCAGCTCGGAATCTACCTCACCGGCAAGGCCCAGGTCGACACCAAGACCGGCAAGATGACCTTCCCTGAAGGCACCCAGGCCTCCTTCGAAAAGTACCTTTCCCTCAAGCCCGACGGCCCCTTCGCCGCCAGCGCCAAAGGCATGATCGAAACCATGGGCGGCACCGTCCAAACCACCTACACCAACCCGGACGCCAAAAAGAGCACTCCGGCAGCAGCACCAGCCAAGAAAAAGAAGAACTAGCCGTTCTTCACAAACCAAAGGAAGGGCGGCTCTCACCTGAGCCGCCCTTTTTCTAATTTATGATCAAAGCACTCATCGGTCTTCTCATCGCCGCAATCGCCGCCGCCTTCATCCGGGCGGTCATGGCCATGATCACCAAAGAAGTGAAGGAGATGGTCAACCCCGAGGCCCCCAAAAAGCCTCAACCCACCGCTGGCCCTACCTCCCTGAAAAAATGTCCCGTCTGCGGAACCTACGCCCCAGCCGATCGTCAATATTGTTCCGAGGCCTGCGCCGCCAAAGCCTCTTGACAGGCACAATAGAAGGGTATGCTTTTATCCGAGATTGCTGCCCGCCTCGGGTGCACCGTTGCCGGTGAGACCGACCCCGACATTGTTTCCCTCTCTGGCATGGAGCAAGCCACCCCAGGCCAGCTTACCTTTCTCGCAAACCCAAAATACGCCCATAAGGTCAAAGACTCCCAGGCCTCGGCCATCATCGCCGCTCAGCCTTCTGCATTCCTCCCCACGCTGATCTCAAGCAATCCCTACCTCGACTTCGCCCGCACACTCGAGCTTTTCTACCAACCCCCAACCCTCGCCCCCGGCATCTCCCCCCAGGCCTTCATCTCGCCCACTGCAACCATCGGCGAGGGCGCCTCTATCGCTCCCTTCTGCTACATCGGTGATGGCGTCACGATTGGCAAAAACGCCACCTTACATCCCCACGCCGTAGTCTACGCAGGAGCTCAAATTGGCGACGACTTCCTGGCCCACTCTCATTCAGTAGTTCGTGAATTCTGCCGCATCGGCAACCGCGTCATCCTCCAGAATCATGTTGTCATCGGTGGCGATGGCTTCGGCTTTGCCAAGCGCGCCGACGGTACGCATCACAAGATCGTACAATCCGGCATCACCGTCATCGAAGACGATGTCGAGATTCAAAGCCTCACAAACATTGACCGCGCCACCATGGGCGAAAGCCGCGTCGAGCGTGGTGCCAAGGTCGACTCGCTTGTTCAGGTCGGCCACGCCTGCGTTGTCGGTGAAGACAACATCATCTGCTCTCAGGTCGGGCTGGCCGGCTCCACCATCCTCAAAAAGTCAGTCCTGCTTGCCGGCCAGGTCGGTGTCTCAGGCCACTTGACCATCCACGACAACGCAGTAGTCTATGCCCAAAGTGGCGTAGGGCACGATGTCGAAAAGGGCACAATCGTTTCTGGCTCTCCAGCCTTTGATTTCCGGGAATGGCGGCGCGCCGTCACTGCCTTCCCCAAGCTCGGCGAGATGGTGCGCACTCTACGCGACCTCGAAAGCCGCCTGAAAACTCTCGAAGAAGGTACAACCAAGCATGAGCAATAAGCCCGGTCGCGACCAGCTCGCTTACGAAAAACCCGAGTTCCTCCATTCGCCTGAAGGCCGAAGTGTTCGTATCCTTTCCGAATACCTCGACCCGCTGCGCGAGTTCCGGCTCAATCACATCCACGACACGCTCGTCTTCTTCGGCTCAGCCCGCATCCCCGCACCCGAAGACCCTCACTTCCCCACCCACACCATGGGCCGCTACTACGAAGAGTGCCGTGAGCTGGCCAAACGGCTCACCGAATGGTCGATGAGCCTCACCAACACCGAGCGCAAGTTTGTCGTCTGCACCGGCGGCGGCCCCGGCATCATGGAAGCAGCCAATCGCGGCGCTCACGATGCCGGTGGGCTGTCGATCGGCCTCAACATCGGTCTGCCGATGGAGCAGGCACCGAACCCTTACATCACCAAAGACTTGAGCTTCGAGTTCCACTACTTCTTCATGCGCAAGTTTTGGTTCTCATACCTCGCCAAAGCCCTCATCGTTTTCCCCGGTGGCTTCGGTACTCTCGATGAGTTGACTGAAATTCTCACCCTCGTCCAGACCCGCAAGCTGCACAAGAAAATGGTCTGCCTTCTCTACGGCACTTCCTTCTGGCGCAAGATCATCAACTTTGAAGCGCTGGTCGAAACCGGCATGATCAGCCAGGCCGATCTCGACCTCTTTGTTTTTGCCGACGATGTTGATACGGCCTTCGATATTCTCAAGTCCGGCCTGACAAAACTATACTTGAATCCAGAGGTTCCACTGCCCGAGGCCGAGATCAAAACTCCGGCCATCGCCAGTTCCCGCGTGTGACGCCCTTAATCGCCCCGCCCCGAAAGTTGACCTTGAGCGAAGCCATCAGCCGCACCGGCTGGTGGGAGCGGCTCTTTGTCCTCTTTTTCGGAATCGTCATCCTCACCGCCGCATTAGCCCTGAGCGATGTCGTCTTCGCTTTGGCTTTGATGGGCACAATCGCTACTGCGCCAGTCGCCATTTGGCGCTTTGGCCGTTTGATCATGCGATCTCTGATTTGGCGGCTCAGAAACAGGCTCATCGTTGCCTACGTCTTCATTGCCCTCGTACCCATCGTTTTGCTGGCAACGCTCGCGGCGGTCACCACTTACTTCGTCACCGGACAGATGGCCATCTATCTGGTAAACAGTGAGCTAGAGCGGCAGGTCGGCACCTTGCGGGGTGCTGCAGAGTCGATCCTGCGTGTACCTCCCGAGCGCCGTCTTGCTTCCATCGAACGGCTCGGCGCTTATTTCGAAGAACGCTTCCCCAATTTCGAGATCCGCGTCGATCAGGCAGACACCTTTATCTACCCGGACGATGCTTCGCTCGAGAAGCCGCCTGCCAGCCTTACGGACAACTCTGGAATCTTGCTGAAGGGCAAAGACTACTTTGTCTGGGCACACATTCGAAGTGCTGACGGTGAAGTCACGGCGATGGCTCCGCTCACTTCGGCTTATCTGTCGAGTCTGATTCCGAGCCTCGGCCCTGTGTCGCTGGGTGAACGGTCTCAGTCGCAAGGGATACGAAAGCGCAAGCGGTCCGTTGCCGCTCCAGTCCAGGTTAACGTTCCTGTTCCGATCAACCGTTTCGATATTCAGCTGACCGGGTTCCGCGAGATCCCGGTTGCCGTCTGGGATGGCAGCCAGGCCACGCGCAATCCGGTTCTGATGATTCAGACCCGCTTCCTCGCAGTACTCAAGATCATCTTCTCTTCGAAGCAGGATTGGGATCAGAACTTCATTCCGCTGGTGCTCATTTCTCTCGGCAGTCTCTTTCTCGTCTTCGAGCTCATTGCTCTGATCATCGGCGTCACCCTCACTCGCACCATCACCGCCACCGTCCACGACATCTACGAAGGCACCAACCGGGTCATGGAAGGCAACTTCTCCCACCGCATCCTCCTCAGCGGACGCGATCAGTTAGCCCAACTGGGTGACTCCTTCAATCGCATGACTGAAAACCTCGAGCAATTGCTCAAGGTCGCAAAAGAAAACGAACGTCTGAACGCCGAACTTGAGATCGCCAGCGAAGTCCAGCGGCAGCTCTATCCAAAGTCGGTCCCGGCGTCGACCCAGTTGGCAATCACTGCCCACTACGTGCCCGCCCGTATGGTGTCCGGCGATTACTTCGACTTCCATCGCCTCTCACCCAAAGACATCTGCTTCTCGATGGGCGATGTAGCTGGCAAGGGAATCTCAGCCGCCCTGCTGATGGCAACCGTGCAATCCAGCTTCCGCTCGCGAATCCAGAATCATACCGGTCACCTTTGTGTGTCCGAGGTTGTAACTGAGCTCAACAAACAGCTCTACGCCAACACCGCGCCTGAGAAATTCTCTACCTTCTTCCTGGGCATCTTTGACGAAGAAACCTCAACCCTGCGATACACCAATGCCGGGCATCTACCCCCCATCCTGATCCGCAATGGCGAGGCCTCCCTCCTCGCTGTCGACGGTATGGTGGTCGGTGCCTTCCCCTTTGCTCAATATGGCGAAAGCTCGATTGTCCTTGAGCCCAAAGACCTGCTCCTGCTCTACACCGACGGCATCTCCGAGCCTCAGAATGACTATGACGAAATGTACGGTGAAGAGCGCCTGATTGAGCTGGTCAAGAAGAATGCACACCTCAGCGATGAAGGCATCATCAACGCCGTCATGGAAGCGGTCAAGCAATGGACCGGTTCTGACGAGTTGCAGGACGACATGACGCTCTTGATTGCCCGGCGGTCTTAATACGTATGGAAATTCTTCGTCGCCGCGCACTTTTGTTCTTCTCCATGATGGGTGCCCTCATCCTCTTTGGCACTCTGGGCTTCATCATCGTCGAGCGTTATCACTGGTTCGACGCCCTTTACATGACGGTCATTACGCTGACCACCGTCGGATATTACGAAGTAAAGGCGCTCTCTGCGGCAGGACGCGTCTTCAACATGGTTCTCTTACTCGTAGGTGTGAATGCCATCCTTTTCGGCGTCGGGATGATGACATCTACGATCATCGAGCTCCAGCTCGATCACTACTTTGACCGCAAGCGGAGACAACGCATGATCGATTCCCTTCACGATCACTACATCATCTGCGGCTTCGGCCGCGTGGGCCGTGGTGCTGCCCATGAACTAATGCAAGCCAAGGTGCCAGTCGTTGTCATCGACAACAGCGAAGACCGCATCGACATGGTGATCAAAGCCGGCATGCTGGGCGTGCTGGCCGATTCCACCAGAGACGAAACCCTGCGCGGCGTCCGCATTGATCGTGCCCGCGGCCTCGTCGCCGCCCTCGCCAGCGATGCCGACAATCTTTTTCTAACTCTGTCGGCCAAAACGCTGAATTCCAAGCTCACTGTCGCAACCCGGGCCAATGAAGAAGAGTCCGCCGCTAAGCTCCGGCGCGCCGGAGCAGACTCCGTCGTGTCTCCTTACGGCGTTACCGGTTCGCGGCTTGCCCAATCCCTAATCCGGCCTCACGTAACACAGTTCCTCGACTACGCCATGCTTGATCCATCCGTCGATCTCGGCATTGAGCAGTTTCGGATCGATCCTGGCTCCGGCTTCTCGAAGAGCTCGGTGCGCGATCTCAAAGGGATGCGCAAGGAGTACGGTGTCACCGTCCTGGCCATCCGGCGTGGCGATGGCGAGATGGTCTTTAACCCTGATCCTGATTCTCCAATCAACACGGGCGATCACCTGATCGTGATGGGCAAGGCGAGCTCTTTGCATCAACTGGAAAAGCTACTGGTCGTCTCAAAGTCATGAAGGTTCTGACACACGAGCAGATGCGCAATGCCGATCTCGCCGCAATCGCTGCAGGGATACCGGCGCTCGTGTTGATGGAAAATGCAGCCTACGCTTTACTGCGAGCCCTCGAGCAACGCTACACGCCACTGTCGGCGCAACGCATCGCGATCTTCTGCGGTAAGGGCAACAACGGTGGCGATGGTCTGGCCCTTGCCAGGCTCCTTCACATCCACCATCAGCCCAGAAACATGAAGGTGATCCTCGCCTTCGAGCCGGAAGAACTCTCGCCCGACGCGGCAAAGCAGTTGGCGATGCTTGAGGCCCTCGAGATTCCTTACTCGATGCAGTTGCCGCAGGATCTGGCCGCTACCACTCTTGCCATTGATGCACTGCTCGGAACCGGCGTGAGTGGCGAGCCCCGTTCGCCTATCGCAGAGCTGATCCAGTTGATCAACGAGCTTCCACTGGCCCGGCGTGTCGCAGTCGATATTCCCAGCGCCAGCCGCGTCGAAGCAGACCTCACGGTAACCTTCGCAGCCCCAAAGCCAGAACACCTCTCGCTCGATCCAGCAAAGCTTGTGATCGCCCCAATCGGCATCCCCGATAAGTTCATTGCTTCTGATCTGAACTGGATCACGCCAGCAGACCTGAAGCCGGTAGGAGCAAAGCGTGCTCTTGATTCCCACAAAGGGAACTTCGGGCATGTTGCGGTGATCGGCGGTGGAGGAGCGCTACAGATGGCTGGCGCGGCAGCAATCCAGGCTGGCGCTGGCTGGGTAACCATCTACTCACCCAACCCAAACGTCACCATTGGCCTACCCGATCTAATGAAGGGTGCCTGGCCACCAAGCGTTGCAGGCAAGGTGGTGGCAATCGGGCCCGGGCTGGGACAAAGCGAAAAGGCTCTTGTCGAGAGCCTCTACGCAAATCATGAGGGCCCCATGGTGGTCGATGCGGATGCCTTGAACGTGCTGGCACCCTTGACCCAATCCACTCCCCACCTGCGCGTTCTCACACCCCATCCTGGCGAGATGCGGCGGCTTCTGGGCCGAGAACTCGGCGATCGTATTGAAGATGCCAGCGGGCTCTCGAAGCTCACAAATGCGGTTGTGGTTCTCAAAGGGCACCGCACTGTCATCGCCTTCCCGGGTGGGCAGGTCTGGGTCAATCCAACCGGCTCACCGGCCCTGGCAAAGGCCGGTTCTGGTGATGTCCTCACCGGGCTGATGGCAGCGTTGATCAGTCAGTATCCAAACAATACGGAACAGGCGATTCTGGCAGCGGTTTACCTGCATGGGCGGCTTGGTGAACTGAGCCACGAGATGACGAGCCTCGCCTCCAGGCTTTGTGATCATCTGGCGGAGGCTCTCGATGAGTTATCAGTTTGAGACCCGTTCTGCGGAAGAAACCATTGAGGTAGGCAGACAGCTTTCGGCTCTATTGCCAGAGCGGGGCGCGGTTCTGTTGATTGGCAATCTTGGGGCAGGCAAGACGACGCTGGTGAAGGGGATTGCTCAGGCCAGAGGGGCGGCAGAACCTGAAGAGGTGAGCTCGCCGACCTTCCCACTGATTCATGAGTATGGGGATCCGCCGCGTGTGTTTCATGTGGACCTTTACCGGCTTGAGACGGAAGAGGAAGTGTTGTCGCTTGGGCTTGATGAGTATCTCGATCGTCGCGGATTGACTCTCATCGAATGGGGCGAGCGCTTCCCACGGCTTTGGCCGAAGGAGACGCCGAGGATTGAGCTTGAATATCTTGGCGAAGATTTGAGACAGATCCGGCTAGATCGATAGAATTGTGGGGACTATGCCACAACTCAAAAATAAGACAGCCATCATCACCGGGGGTGCCTCGGGAATCGGCCTTGCGATCGCCCAGCGCTTTGCCCAGGAAGGGGCGACTGTTGAGATTCTCGATCGCAATGAAGATGAGATGAAGAAGGCCGTCGAACTGATTGGGGAAGCGGCTTCGACCGAGTACTGTGATGTTGCCGACGCGAAGATGGTGGACGAGGTGATCTCGAAGATTCATGCGCGACGGGGGAAGATCGACATCCTCATTAACAACGCTGGCATCGCGCATGTTGGCAATGCTCTCACGACAAGCCCCGAAGACTTTGAAAGGGTGCAGCGGGTGAATGTCTTCGGGCCTGCCAACTGCCTGCGCTCGACTCTTCGCTTTATGGTGGCCGACGGGGGTGGGGCGATTGTGAATCTGGCCAGTTGTCTTTCTGTGATGGCGATTGCGGATCGCTTCGCTTACGGCACCAGCAAGGGTGCGGTGCTCTCGATGACTTACTCGGTGGCCAAGGACTTTCTTGAGCAAAAGATCCGCTGCAATGCGATCCTGCCTGGGCGGGTTCATACGCCGTTTGTCGATGGCTTTATCGCCAAGAACTATGCAGGACGCGAAGCAGAGATGTTTGAGAAGCTCTCGAAGGCCCAGCCAATCGGCAGGATGGCTCAGCCTTCGGAGATCGCTTATGCCGCGCTGTTTCTTTGTTCGGACGAAGCTTCCTTTATCACCGGGACGGCGCTGCCGGTGGATGGTGGAACGCTAACGATTCGATAGACGCCTTACTTGTAGAAGGTCAATTCGATATAGAGGCGGTCATTTTCAGGGAAGCTGACGCTGCAACTGATGGTCTTGAGCTTGTCGGTCGTGAATTCGCTTGCGAGGCCGTTGTAGAAGAGCTTCTTGCAGACAAAGCCGCTGAGCACGGAGGCTGAAGCTGCGCTTTTGACTTCGTAGATGAAGCTGGTGGTAGTTGCACTGAAGCCACGGTCAGGTACCTTGACTGGCAGCAGGGTAAGATCCCATTCCTTCACGTCTTCCTCATAGTCGCGATAGACGCGTTTGGCAGAGTCGGTATAGGTCTTGTCGAGGAGCCGGTAGCGTTTGTAATGGGCGCTGGCAACCTTGAGGCCGTCTGGGGTCATGGTGCCAGAAAACGTCACTTGATAGGGCGGATCTCCAGCATTCACGAGAGCACTATCGGCCACTTCAATGGAGAATTTATTGCCGCTCCAGGTGACTCCTGGAAGGCCGAAGAAGGGGCCCATCAGGTTTGCACCCGGAGTTTGATTCGGGTAGGAAACGATGCCGTAGACGTGATGGCTGAAGCGATTCATGGTCCTCAGGAAGGGCAGGATGCTGTCGATGGTCTTGTTGACGCCGACCTCGATGTTGGTTGTGCCGGTATAGCGTCCGGAGCCGTTGGCGTTGGCTACGATCAGGATCAGGGTGTCGCGGTTGGCGGCGAGTTCTTCCGGTTTGGGGAAGTCGAACTCGCCGGCTCGCATGCGGGTGATCAGAGTCCAGTCACCGCCGCGGACGCGATAGACAGAAAGCTGAGCCTCGCCGCCAGGGTCAGCAAGCGTGATGGAGAGTTTGACATCTTTGGGCCATGCGTCGAAGCGGGCAGTATAGACAGCGGCTGAGAGGGCAGGGGCATTCCAGGAGAATGTCTTGCCTGCGGTTGTTTCAGTTGTGAAGGCGTGGCGATCCTGGAATTGGCTGATGACGGCAGAGCGGTCGGGGAAGGTTCCGCCATAGAGAGAGCCCTCGGCATATTCGATGACAAAGTTGCGCCAATGCTCGGAGAGCATGCCTGGCAGAACAGAAGCGGTGCCTTCGACTGGCCAGCGGGCGGAGCTAGCCAGGAGGCCGGGGGCGCGCAGCAAGCCTTCTTTGAGGATGTTACCGACGACGGTGTTGCCGCCGGCTTTGGCCGCAAGGTAGTGGAGGAAGATGGCAGCGCCATAGCCGTGATTCTGAACTGCTGTCGGGTCGCCCGGCTGGAATTCGAGGCCGTGACGAGATAAGAAGGCGTAGTTGTCCTGGCGGACAATGGCCGGGACCTGGTTGGGATCGCCTGCTGCGACGGACTCAAACCAGGTGGAGGCTGCTTCCTGGAACCAGAGCCAGGAGCCGGGGACTTTGGCGATGCGGAAGGCATCACGAGGGTCGTAGAGGTTCTGCAGGATGTGGAAGAGTTCGTGGCTGACGGTGGCCTTAAGGTCGTCACTGACTCCAGAGCTGAGCTTGCTTGCGTTGAGCGAGATGGAGTGATAGTTGAGGCCAAGGATCGATGGTTCAGCCATGCCCCACTTGTCTGAGTCTCCACTGGCGAAGGGGTAGATTACGACGCGTATGGGCCAGCGCGTGCGGCGGTCCCAATTGAGGCCGAGGGTAACTAGCTTCGACTTGGTTTGCTCGAGGACAGCAGCTATGGAATTGACATCTGCTTCGGAGACTGTATCAGCGGGGAAGAAGAGCAGGAAGCTGCCGACTGAGATGCTGCGGTAGTAGGTCATGACGTAGAGGGAGATCTCGGCGCCTGATTCGGCTCTGGGCTGTACGGTTGCGGCGAGGCCAGTGGCTCCACCTGCCGGGGCGGCTGGCAGGACGATGGTTGCCTGGTTGCTCGTGAGTTCGGCTTCGAGAAACTCGAGGCCTGAACCTCGGACACCGCGACCTGAGGACATTGCCATCAGGGTTGCTGCAGTGCCGGGTGTGCGGGTGAGATCAACCTTCACAGTGACTGGCACGTTGAGGGTTGCGGGCAGGCCAGTGACTGTGTAGACGTCGCTGGCGCGCCAGGTTTCAACCGGGGTTGCCGTGCTGGTTGATCTTGAGACGGCCACCGTTGTGGGCTCTGTAAACAGCCCGGCGGGGAGGTTGATCGAGGCTCCAGTGGTTGTGATTGTGGCTCCGGATGGAGAGACGACCGAGACTACAGCGCCGGGGGCATAACGGGCACAGGGCGTAGCCACGCTTGCCTGAGATCGGGCAGTGCCGGTGCGGAGCTGAAGGGCCTGCAGGCCGGCGGGGGTTGCTTCTGGTACCTGGAAGTTGACCTGGTAGACACCGGGGAAGCCGGGCATCAGACCGGCGAAAATAGCAGCTACTTCGATGCCGCCAATGCTGACAAAGACGGGGTCTGCGACCAGGTTCAGGGGGCCATTTACGCCGTTGTCGCCGCCGGGAGCGCCGGCCTCTTTTGCCGGACTAACGGCACCAAGGCCGGTGAGGAGGAGCGAGAGATACTCACCTGGAAAAGCAGGGGCAGAGGTGCTGACCCATGAGAAGTCTTTAGCGTGAAATAGAATGGGTTCGCCTTTGCCGTCCATGGTGCGAGTGAAGATTCGAGGTGCTCGCGGAGTGAGCGTAATGGGGGCGGCAGCGCTCGTAGAGACGGCGTTGCGGACGCGGACTTGAGCTGTTGTTGCCGTGAAGAAGGGGAGCTGAATGTTGATCTGCCCGGGGGAGACGAAGTAAAGAGGCACGGCGGTGAAGGTGCCTCCTGGCTGCTGTAATTCGACGCTGACGCCTTCGAGGGTCTTAGGCAGAGGGACAGCGGAGGCGGCTGTGGTTTTGGGGGCGAGGTTTGTGCCGAAGAGGGCGACCATGGTGCCTGGGGCAAGGTCTCGGGAGTAGTCTGCGGCATTCAGAATGCCATTGGGGGCGATGGAGGGGGTTTGTGCCTGGAGAGGGAGCGCGGTCGCGCAAAGCAGGAGGGCGAGAGCGGACGGCCGGCAAAATGAATTCAGCATGGCGATTGTCCTTACATGAGAAGGAGTGCAATTGAAGGGCCACGCTTAGAGGGCCTATTGTTGGAGTGAGTGAATTTGAGATGGGTGAAACTGAGTGTCTTGACCCAATCGTCGAGTGAGGTTACGCAGGCTTGAGTTTCTTCGCGGCCAGGAAGAGGGCGTTG
>JBIPMY010000427.1:0-5260 GCA_044376335.1 Bryobacter sp. | reverse complement strand
AAGTTGCTGATGAATTGGGGGGGCCTTTCTTCCTTCGATTCCGATGTTCGCCTCCGTTGGTGGCTCTGGCGGCGGTCGTCAACAACGAATCGGATGGCGAGCGGGTGAGCGCGGAGGGTCCGCACGAGGTGGTGGCGGACAAGGGGTATCACAGCAATGCGGTGCTGCGGAAGCTGAGTGAGAACGGTGTCCGCAGTTACATTCCGGAGCCGGCTCGGGGACGGTGAAAGTGGGCGGGCAAGGCGGCTCCTGCGGAGGCGGGGTGAGTACATCGAGCGGTGGTTTGCGCATCTGTATGAGACGGGGGCGATGAGGCGGACCCACTTACGAGGGCGGGATAAAATCGGGAAGCGGATTCTGAATCACGCCAGTGCGTTCAACTTGAGTCTGGTGTTGCGGGGCATGTTCCAGATGGGAACGTCCCGGGGATTCCAGGGGCGGAAGAGCCTTGTTATCAGCGACATCTGCGCGTGGATCGACGACTTGATGGCATGCTTTCCGCGGGGATGGCCTGACTTCGGCCTGCGGGAGCTACTTGGTGCGAAGAAGCACTTTGCGGAGCATCGGCAACTGCTGCTGGAAGCTTGAGACGGGATTCCGGAAAATAGGCACTTTTGCCACGCGCTGCCAGCTGCTTTCCCTGGCGGTGCCCTACTTGGAGATCGAAATGATTTTCAAGCTATCCAACTTGAGGCTCTCGTTCACTGCGCCTTTCGCCGTTAGGCGCTCCATCATGTCAAAGAGCAGTTGAGATTGAATCGGCTTGGTCACGAAGTCGTTCATCCCGGCGGCGAGGCAGCGGTCTTCGTAGCCCAGGACGGCGTGGGCAGTCAGTGCCACGATCGGCGTGTGGGAAGTGAGTCCGCTTTCTTGCTCAATTTGGCGTATCGAATTGGTGGCCTCAAACCCATCCATCTCTGGCATCTGAACATCCATGAGAATGATGTCGAAGTTTCCCTTCTGAAACCAGGCAATTGCCTCGAGGCCATTTTCGGCTAACTCGACATGGTGTCCTGCCCGCTCCAGCAGACGCTGGGCGACCAACTGATTCACTTTGTTGTCTTCGGCCAGTAGAACGCGCAAGCTGCGCGCGGCTTGCGTCACCGCGGGCGCGGAGATCCTGGTGGTGGCCGATGCTCTCAGGCTGCGTTGGCCCAATATCTCGCGGATTGCTTCATAGAGTTCCTCCCGCTCCGTAGGCTTGGCCAATTGGCGGCTAATGCCCAAACTCCGCTGCTGCTGGGCTCCCACGGATTGGCCCGCCGCACTGATCATGATGACCTTGCTGTCTGCACAGGCTGGAATCTGGCGAAGCTGCTCCACCAACTGGAATCCGTCCATCTCCGGCATGCGCACATCCACCAACAGCAGCGGGAATGCTCCCTCCCGATCCATTTGCTGTAGCGCGGCGGCGGAGCTGGCCACCGATGTGGGCTTCATGCCCCATCGCTGGACCATCTCAGTCAACACCTGACGGCTGGTGGCATTGTCGTCCACAATCAACACCGGAAGGTCCCGCAGAGCCTCGCTGGAGGCGGCGGGCACCGCGCTTTCCACTGCTACCCCGAAGGGCATCTGGAAATGGAAGCGGCTGCCCTGCCCCACGGTACTTTCCACCCAGATGCGGCCGCCGTGGAGTTCCACCAACTTGCGGCAGATGGCCAGGCCCAATCCGGTGCCACCAAAACGCCGCGCTGTCGATGCGTCGACTTGCGTGAACGCATCGAAAATCCTGGCCTGCTTCTCCGGCGGAATCCCAATGCCGGTATCGGCGACGGTGAACTGGATGATCTGCTGGTCCCCGGCGCGGGAGATGAGTTGGGCCGTGACGCTTACCTCTCCCTGGGAGGTGAACTTAATGGCGTTGCCCACCAGATTGACGAGCACTTGGCGCAGGCGCATCGAGTCGCCGATGACGGTGTCGGGCAGCCCCTTCACCATCCGGCAGTTCAACTCCAGGCCCTTTTGGGCCGCATTAACCGCCAGAGGTTTCAGCGGCCGCTCCAAGCATTCCGGCAAATTGAAGGGAACGGCTTGGATGTCCATTTTTCCGGCTTCGATTTTGGAGAAATCCAGAATTTCATTGACCACCGTCAACAGCGAGTCCGCCGAGGTGTGGATCATCTTGAGGTAGTCAACCTGCTCAAGTGTCATGTCCGTGCGGCCCAGCAGTTCCGACATCCCCAGGATGCCGTTGAGTGGCGTCCGGATTTCATGACTCATGTTGGCCAGGAAATTACTCTTGGCACGGTTGGCCGACTCGGCGCCCTCCTTGGCTTTGACCAGTGAGGTTTCGGCCTGTTTGCGGGCCGTGATGTCGAGATACAAGGAATAGAGCCCGACTGTATAGCCGCCGATCCGGAGCGGGACGTGATAAAACTCTACATCCACCATCGACCCGTCCTTGCGCTGCCGTTGAGAGATCGCCCGCACCAGATTGCCCGCTCGCACCTGGTTGCGCAAGTCCCTGGCTTCCGATTCCAGTTCCGCCGTCAGGATATGCTGTTCCAGCGGCGTGCCTCGGACCTCGGGCCGCTTGCAGTCGAAGAGCAGTTCATAGGCCGGATTGCACTCCTGGATCACTTCGTCGCGGTCCGATACGGCGATTGCCAGTGGACTGTTGTCAATGAGGGAGTTCAAGAACAAGGTTCGTTCGGCAACGGCACGCTCCAGTCCCCGCACCTGCCAACGACGGCGGGAAAGAAGCTGGATGCCCCAACCGATGCTCAGCATCAGCAGCGTAGACAGGGCGTAGAACCAATAAGTCTGATAAAAGTGCGGCTGTATTCGGAATGGAACACTGGCCACCGTGGTGTTCCACAGGCCTTCATCGTTCGTTGCTGAGACCTGGAAGCGGTAGTAGCCGGGAGCAATGTTGGTGTAGTATGCCGCCCGGCGCGGGCCGGCCTCCACCCAATCCTCTTCAAAGCCTTCCAATCGATAGCGATAGCGGACCTTCTCCGGTGCCCGGTAGGTCAGCGCTGCGTATTGAAACTCCAGCCGCCCCGGTCCTGGCGGCACTTCCAGCGTGTAGCCCTCCCCGGCCATCTTGCCGTTGATGGAGGCACTTTCCACCAACAAGGGAGGCTGCACGGAGCGGCGGTTCAAACGGGCGGGGTCGATGTGTGCCGCCCCACGTATCGTGGGAAACCAGATCTCCCCGTTGCGTGCGATCCAGCCGGCCGGTTGGAATCCACCGTTACACTCCCGGTTCACCATCCCCTCGTTTTCAGAGAACGATACGGTGGGAATGGACCGTAAGCGGCCGGCGGCAAAGTCTTGCAGCCTCTGCCGAGCCACCCGGAAGATGCCACGGTTGGAGCTCATCCAGAAATGGCCGGCACGGTCCTCCAGGATCGAGAAGATCGCATCATCCAAAAGACCGTCTCGCGCCCGGAACGCATCAAAGCGGCCATTGTGTAAGCGATTCAGGCCCCCGCCGTTGGTCGCCACCCACAAATCGCCGGAGGCATCTTCGTGCATTGCAAACACCACACCGTTGCTTAACCCCTGCTCGATGCCGTAGCTCGTAAACTTACCCTGCCGCAGACAAGCCAGCCCACCCCCGCTGGTGCCCACCCAAAGGCGGCCATCCTTGCCCTCCTCAAGGGAGATCACGAAATCCGATGGCATTCCATCCTTCTTGGTGTAGACAATGAAACGGCCGTCTTTCCACTGTGCCAGGCCATCGCGCGTGCCGATCCAGATCTGCCCCTGGCGGTCTGCATAGACCACGCGAACCGAGTCGCTGGGCAATCCTTCCCGGGTGCTGTAATTCCGCACGACGCGGCCGTTGCGCAACTGGCTGAGGCCCCGGCGCGTCCCCAGCCAAATGTCACCACTGCGGTCCTGGGCGACGGAGAACACCAAGGCATTGGGCAGTCCCTGGGCTGTTGAGATGTTGGTGAGGACGCCGTTATGGTGTCGGGTGACTCCACCGCCGTTACTGCCAAACCAGAATGCTCCCTCGCGATCCTGAAATAGCGCCAGCACCGCCGGCTTGGGCAAACCAGCCTTCTCCCCCAAAACCCTTACCTTCGGTTCGCTCAGCCGGTTTAGACCACCACCTATCGTCCCGGCCCACATATTCCCTTCGCGGTCTTCCCACAAGGAACAAACATCGTCGCTCGACAGGCCATCCGCTTTGGCGAAGGTCGTGAAGACACCGTCCTTCAGCCGGCTCACCCCAGCTCTCAACATTCCTACCCAAATCGTTCCCTCCGAATCCTCCCTTAAGGAGTAAATCGAGTTGCTGGGAAGCTCGCTGGCGCGGTCGATTTTCGCTAGCCGGAGGGCACCATCAGGTCCCAGTTCAGCACGAATCAAGCCAACGCCATTGGTGCCGGCCCAAAGCCGCCCGGTCCGGTCCCACACCATGGCGCGGATGTCCGCCTTGGGCCAACCTTGCTGGCGAGTATAGCTGCGGAAGCGGTTGCCCTCCCAGTGGCTGACCCCGACATCAGTACCCAACCAAACGCCACCGTTAGCATCCTGAACCAGGCTAAACACCATCAGCGAGGCCAAGCCGTCGCGCGGGGTAAAGGACTGGAATCGCCCATTTGTGAGGCGACTCACGCCCCCGCCGTCCGTGCCAATCCACAGACTGCCCTCGCGGTCTTCGAGCAAACTGGTCACCGAATCGCTTGCAAGGCCATTCTTCGTCGTATAAGTTGTCCACTCGCCGTTTCGGCGACGCGTCAACCCGCCGCCACTGGTACCCAGCCACAGACTGCCGTCGCTAGTCTCGGCCAAGGCCGACACGCTATTACTCTTCATGGCCGGCGTATTGTCAGTGGAATACGTAATGAAGTCAACGCTGTCAAAGCGGCTCAACCCGCCTTCGGTGCCCAACCAGATGTAACCATCCCGCGTTTGTAGGATCGCCGTAACATTGTTGTGAGTCAGGCCGTTGCCTGTCTGCCAGACTCGATTGGTGAGAGGGCGGCTTGGGAAGCGAGCGTCCGGGCTGGCTGAGGTCCCTGCGATGGCTGAGGGCCCTGCGATGGGCGATAGGCAGATAGTCAACAGGAGGTACGCCCTGCTTACCTTTCTACTGAAATGGCGAGAAAGAAAGCTCATCATTACGCCTTAGTTTATTGGCAACTTCGCTGTGGCTTCTAGCATATACGGAATACATTCTTCCTCTCAGTCAAGAAGCCTAAGTGATCTCCCCAAAGGCGAAGCGGCCCGGGTGAGAGACCCAAGTCTCTTTCAACCTACATAAAGCGAACCCTTAGTTGGGTTCGCCGTTCACCAAAAT
>JBIPMY010000426.1:0-5263 GCA_044376335.1 Bryobacter sp. | reverse complement strand
ACGCAAAACGAGCAAGACCGTACCCTTCACAAAGCTTCCCTCTCGCAGTGGGCTATCCGTTTCGGTGACGACATACCATGCGGCAGTCACCTGGAGACCAGAAGCCCACACAATATTTGCCATGTCCGCCCATATCGCGCCTGACTGATGCGTAAACATGATCACTTGAATACCGTGATCCGTCATACATTCGCTTAGTCGGCTGTACGCGGCAACCATGCCACGGCGAAAGTCTTCATCTTCTCCTTTAATCGCTAGAGATCGACGGCTATCCCACACCCAAGTCGCGAACTCAGGCGGAGTCGCTTTCCGCAGCCACGCGATGAAGTAGTCGAGAATTTCCTCGTACTTCACGGCGTCGCCATAGGGAGGATCGGTCACAACTATGTCAGGGGAACCGGCGAATCGATCTGCTGGCTGACACCTAACCGTGGTGCCAGACGACAGCGGGAAGTGCTTATAGTCTGTCGCTATTTGATTGCTGATATTACGGCTGGAACGGCTCCCATAATTGTAGATTGTATTAAGTGCTTGGTTGTAAAAAGTATCGATCACAGCATCAACTCCAGGTCCGCTGTTCCAGCGACTCAACTTGGAGTTGAAATTCGCTACCTGGCAAACTCCGAAGCGCAACTCGGCAGACCGGGCGAATTGATTTACCAAGCCGTTGACGAATAGTTGCCTGGGATTAAAGAGGTGATGCCAGTGGGTCCAACCGCGAGCTCTTATGAGATCTAGGCCCTGGTACCGAGGCGGACCGCCAATTTCAATCCGCATGTCAGGCACCCAGCCTTTTGCCTGCCAGCTCGATAAATTCTGGCTCATAAACTTCTGAATAGCGATCTCTCGGCTCAAATCATCTTCAGTCACGGCCCGGAATTCGTAATCATATGCACGTCCTTTTTTCTTAGGCCGCGTCCACTGAATACAATAGAGACGATCCTGTAATAGGTCGTCCGGTCTCGCCATAAACTCAGATTGTTCCCACGGTCGGAGACGGTTCCCAACGCTTCCATCTGATTTTTGAAAGTCGCCTCGGAGAGTAGAGATCTTGGTTCGATAAGTAAGATTGTTGATCGTGTGCGTGAGGTGGGCTTCGCCATACTTGCCATCTCTATCGACTGTACCCTGCTCGGCGTGGAGTAGCCCTTGCTCGCTAACACCGGAATCCACTTGAATCTCGTATCGCATGTTTTCAGGGTCGGGAACTAATCTGGCGATTGCCCCTCTCCCCTTGCTGACCACACGAGAAGGAATGATTGGAACTAGCCATCCAGTTTGGGGGCAACGAGCTTCGAGGCAGTAGAGAAAGGCTTTAGGCCGCCATCCGTCTGACCCATCTTCTACGTGCAGGGAATCAACGTGGGCTTGAACATTCGCAACGAGTTCCTGTTGACGCTCTTCAAGGTCCACGCGCTTCTGTTTTGGGCTACCGATGATATTGAAAGCACCCCAAGTGAGCATGCATGCAACTGGATTCAAATCAGAAGCATCAACGTCACAGCCGAGTCGTGCCGCTTCAAAAGGGATTTGGCCAGAGCCGCAAAAGGTGTCTGCAACTTGTGGCCTGCGACCAAATCGCATGACACCAAGTTGCTCAATGAGTTGTGGTATCGATAAAGCAGTCGTGCCTAGATGAGAGTTGACCGTCTCCCAAATATGAGAGTCAACGGTATCGCTCACTTCTTCCGCTCGCAGTGATTGATCCACCCTCTCCCGATACGATGCTTGGGGGAGCATCTGAGCTTCAAGACGTCGTCGTTCGGACGATGGAAGGTCCTCGCGCCAAGTAACTGTCACGTCGCTAAATTGCGGGTTAGACCAATCGATAGGAGACGATTCAGGTAATACACCAAGGGGTGTCACATCAAAAAACTCTGTGATTGCAGCAAGGGAGAGTGAAGCCAAAATGTCTTTCGGTCTAAATCGCCGTTTCCACCTGGGAACAAAAGACTCAGTGTCCATACCCATCAGCATTTCGAACACCAAAAGGTCCCGTACCGGATTACTGGTCCTTGGGAGCAGAGAGCCCAGGATGCAAGCCTTGGCCAAGATCAAAGGCTTACGTCCTTTCCAATAGCTTCCCAGGGCATTAAGCGTCTTTCCCTGATTGGCCATCTGCTCCTTGTATGCTTCTGCGGATAGCTTTTGGACTGGCAAGAGGTGTTCAATAAGTGCGGGCGCATCTTTCAGAGAGAACGGCGTAACAAAACCACTCATTCGGAGTCCTTGAGCAAAGTCATTTGAAATAGGTCCTGCTCCACGGGCCGACGGCGCTTACGACCTGGAGGAGGTTTCTCTCCATCAGAGAGTGCGTAAAAAAGCGCTCGACGCCACCCGCGTTGGGTGTCCTCGGGCATACCTGCCTCAGCTACGGTCATTGCAAAGAGCCACCAACGCTCTTCTGGTCGGAGGGCCGCCCACTTGCCGCAGATCACTGGGATTAGATCTTCATTCGCGGTCTCGGCGGCCCAAGCAAGAACACATAGTTCCCTACCCAGCAATCGATCTACAAGATTGTCGCCAGTGTGCCAGCGTCCAACGGACACCTTCGCCGCCTTAAGTCGGTCGTTGAACTCTCGCCGGGCGATATCTGCAATCGCAGACCAGACTGGGCGTTTCAAGTTGACCCGTTCTTCATCTCTCGGGAAGCCGCCTTCTTGACCTCGGTAGCCATAATCCTCAGTGATGGTAACCGCCTCAGTCCGCGCGGCCGGGATCTCAACCCGAAAGATGTGAGCACCGAAACTAGTCGGCGCACCAAAATCAACCGTCGCGGGCTGATCGCTCATTGCTCAACCTCTGCTTGCTGAAGTTCAATCCCAAGCTTACCTGCAAAGTCTTTTAGGTCATGCCCAGACGCAAAATGAGCCTTACGGAATGTCATCGTGACCGGCGTATCCACATTGAACTTTTCAAGGGCCTTAGTGAGAAGTGCTTCAATGAATGATCCATCAACAGGTATCTCACCCACGCTGACCTGGATGATCTGGCTGCCCTGGCCAACAGTCAGGACGACACCTTCGAAGGTAACTGCCTTCTCAGAAGCCTGCTTCAGTCCCTCGAACGTTTTGCCACGCGAGTCAAGCTTGCGACCAGTTCGTGAGATCAGGCGACCGGGCTTTACTTCTTCAATCTGCACGCCTTTCTTGCCGGTCGCTGAAAACTTGAAGTCTGCTTTAGTTTCTAGTTTGTCCGCTTCCGAGAAAACTCGGAGCAGTATGTCACCATCCCCGATCATGACTGGACCTTCGTAAATTGTGCCATCGCGTGGCTCGCTGCCGTCGAGCGTGTAACGAATTGTACCCTTAGGGGCAACAAACAACTCAATACTGCGCTTGCCAGCTTTCTCTGAGAGTTTATTACGAAGAGTAAGTTTGTTCGACCACGTGACTGGATCTCCAGTTTCGAACTGGCCTGAGGGGTCACAAACAAGAAAGTTTACTCGAAGTGCAGAAGTTGTAAACGCCTGATCTTTGAGCTGGGGGCTCGATTCAGTGACGGCGGAGTCCTCGGCGTAATGAACACGTGGCGCAGGCCCCGCATTCTGGGGATTCACTCGTAGTCTTACCTTGCCGTCGTCGTCGGGTTCAGACTCTGCGATGACCTGAACAGAAGTACACTTTTTCTTCGGTTTCTTCGTTACGTAACCGTTCCCAAGGTCCTCCCAGAGTGCTCGATTACATGCGAGGGATTTTAGCGACTCCAGTCCCTTGGGAGGGAGCCACGGCATTCCGGCTTGCTCAGCATACCGGTCAGCGACATCCGACCATCGCGCCTCGTCTTGGTTTTCCGGCCAGAGAAGATCCTGTGCCTTGTCACGAACTGCGTCAAACTCCTTTTCAACATCTAGGTACAGCTTCAACGGGTTTGAGGTCAACGTTTTTTCAACTTGCTCCTCACCGTTGAATGGCCTGTTGGTGTCGCGAGCCATATCTAGCGCCTTTGCTGCCAACTGCGGCTGTTTTCCGGCTCGCTGAATCGGAAACAATACTTTGTCAAAAAGGCTCAGGATTGTGGAGTTGAAATCCTGTTCGTACGTCTGCTGCTTGCGTTCGAGATCGTCACGCTGGGGATGGCCTTTGGGTATGCGGCCATCCGCTTTCTGTGCGGCGAAGAACTGCCGGGCGGCCTTCTCCACGCTAGCCATGGCGGTCTTGTCACCCGTCAGAACACAGAGGTTGTTCTTTTGGCTTAGGCCGTCAAAGAACTTTTGCACCTCTTCGGGCGGAATCTTGGAATCAGGACTGACAACGAGCAGCACGCGTCCTCTTCGGACACGGTCTGCAACTTCACCCAAAAGGGGAAGCGGGAGCACGTCTTCATAGGCCGATTTTCGCGTAGGCTTGAACATCTCCCGCAATCGGTGACGAATGAGATCATCCACCTGATTCGCAGGCGCGTCATGCGCGAGACTCTGCAGTAGCTTCGTCAGGTTTTCCTGCCTGTCGAAGTAGTAGCGACCTTCCGGTGTGTGATGGACGTACCAGGCTACTTTCTCCAACTCCTCAAATGCGGCAAGGAACTCAGAAGGCTCGCGCAAGGGCGAAACCAGACACTCCACCATTTCTTCGCGAGTTAAACCCTTCACCGCGTTGACGGCAGTGGAAAGACTCGCGGTTAGAAGCAAGGCTCCGATTTGGGTAGCTGCCTCCTTGCCTGTGTGGAGGTCAATGATTTGTGCGTGAGCGGACTGCTGCGCGTCCCACAAATCTTTGGCAATTACATCTCGCATTCCAGAGATCTCTGTGAGCTTGTCGCGCACCTCCGCAATGGAGAGTTCGAAGTGCTGCGGGCCGATTAGGAAGACATCGTTTGATTGGCGTTCCCATACAGATCTGAGAAGGCGCGACACCAACTCGATCAAGCCGCGCGTCTGCTTAAATTGTTCGTTCTCCTTGAAGAGCGCAATGACGTTTTTCAATCGCGGGTGAAAGGGGTACGTGGCGGCGATCTCGTCGGCAATCGCCTCAGCGCCCCTGTTCGCAGTTTTCGACTTGGCAGCTTCCTCTAATTTCCGGCCAAAGGATTCAGCAATATCTCCAATTTCAGCCTTGTCGGGGAGCACCTTGAAAAGGCGCTTGCGAAGGATATCGTAGATCTCATTGGCAGCAAGATCTACTGGAGTGATACTCCTTTCCTGACGGCCCAGTTCAGAACGCGCATCCTCAAGAGCGCGGTGGATCAAATTTGCACCGGTATCGTACGCCGCTGCCAAATCCGATACGACCACGCAGACATTCTTTTTCTTCCCAGCGGCTGT
>JBIPMY010000425.1:0-5264 GCA_044376335.1 Bryobacter sp. | reverse complement strand
TCGTCATCAGCTCGAACGATCGTACTGCCTACGTCATGAACTACGTCTCTCGCGACGTAACCGTGATCGATCTCACCGGCAACGTCGAGCGTGTCACCGCAACACTCAAGGCCGCAAACCTGCCCACCCCCGGCACCGTAGAAGACCGCATCCAGATCGGCAAAGAGCTCTATCACTCTTCCATCGGCGAATTCGATCCAGTCGCCCCGGGTCAGCCCGCCATCACCGGCCGCCTTTCCAACAACGGTTGGGGCTCCTGCTCCTCCTGCCATCCTCTCGGCCACACCGACAACGTAGTCTGGATCTTCGGTGCCGGCCCTCGGCGCACCATCCCCCAGCACGTCGATTTCGCTGGTGGCGATCTCAACTCGATCCGCGCTCTCAACTGGTCGGCCATCTTCGATGAAGAAGAAGACTTCGAAAACAACATCCGCGGCACCTCCGGTGGTCAGGGCCTCCTGGTTCTGCCAGACGGAGCCACGCAAGACCCCGCACTCGGCGCATTCACCCCCGCTTCAGGCGGCCGTAAGCAACTCACCGTGCGCGGCGTCGGTGCCTGGGATGCTCTCAAGAACTACATCGCAAAAGGCATCCGCACCCCCATCTCGCCTGTCTCAGCAACCGAGCCCGACGTCATCGCCGGCCGCCAGTGGTTCACCGAAGCCAAGTGCCAGAATTGCCACGGCGGCGCACAATGGAGCGTCTCCAAAGTACGCTACACCCCAGCTCCTGATGCCTCGCTCATCAACGCCGGGCAAATCCTCAACGAGCTTCGCGCCGTCGGCAGCTTCGATGCCGCAGTCTCAAACGAGGTAAGACAAAACGCCGCCGCCCCACTCGGTGCCGCTGGCTACAACCCTCCTCCGCTCCTCGGCCTCCACGCCTTCCCCAAGACCTTCATGCACAACGGCAGCATCGATAGTCTCGAAGGCGTTATGGCCCTCGTGCAACACCGCGCCTCGGGCACCGCTGGCGTGGACACGCTCACCGACGCCACCAAGCGCCGTCAGCTCATCCGCTTCCTGCTATCGATTGACGCAAGCACCCCGGTCATCAACCCCGATGCGGCCACCCAACTCGGCATCACCAACTCGGCCAGCTACACCGGCAACGAAGGAGCCCCCCTGGCCGCCGCCGCATCCTTCGGCACCAAACTCGCTTCAAAAGTCGTAGGTGCCGCCTCAGCAGCCTTACCCGTAACCCTGGACGGCTCAACAATGACTCTCCGCGATTCCGCCGGCCTCCTCAAACTGGCAAGGCTCTACTTCGTATCCCCGGGCCAAATCAACTTCGAGGTGCCAACCGGCTTGGCCAGCGGCACTGCTACCGCAACCGTCTATACAGCCACAGGCGAGGTGGCCTCCGGCAACCTAACCGTTGGCCCCGTAGCGCCCGGCATCTTCTCCATGAGTGGCGACGGCAAAGGCATTGCAGCCGTCACAGCCATCCGTGTCAACGCCGATCAATCGCAGTCCCCAGTTGAGCTCTTCCGCTGCACCGGCAATGGCTGCATTGCCACACCAGTCGATGTAGCTTCAGGCCCCGTATTCCTGTCGCTCTTCGGCACCGGCATCCGCGGCAGAGCCAGCCTCGCTGGTGTGCGTTGTACCGTGGGTGGAGTGGATTTACCAGTCCTCTTTGCCGGCCCCCAAGGCGCACCAGGCCTCGATCAGGTTAACGTAGAATTGCCCGCCTCTCTGCGCGGGCGAGGTGAGGTACCGGTCATACTGACGGTGGATGGGAAGGTCGCCAACACGGTGACCCTTACGATTCAGTAGATTCAGTCCCTCGCAAAGGCCGGTTTTCTCACCCGGAGGGGAGGGAAGCCGGCCTTTTTTGCTATCTCTGTAGAAGGCAAAAGCATTTCCAGCTTCCTCGTTACTCTGGAATTGAGAAAGCTTCCATCGAAAGGCCAATCAGCCTTGCCTTCAAAGTCAAGACGGCCTAGTCTTTGCCCACTACAACTTCAATCGCGAGTTCAAAATCCTCTATGGCCTCTGTGAACTCTTCGCTCACCCGCTCGCTTTCACGGCCAAATGTAGCGAATTCGTTGATGCCAGCCTCAATCTGCGCCAGCGTCTGACTGATTTCTTTCAGGTTGGTGGCTTGTTCGCTCGCCTCTTCCTTCAAACTGCGCATGCCTGTATCGATTTCCGCTATGTCAGCAGATACGGTGGTGAAACGTCTTGCCACTTGTTCCAGGGTGCGAACCGAATGCTCGCCTTTTTCTTGACCAGCAGCTAAGCGTTGGCGTGTTTCTGCCGCTGCCGCACTGGTCCGCTTGGCCAGGCTCCCCACCTCCGTGGCAACGACCGAAAATCCAAGCCCTGCCTCCCCCGCTCGTGCCGCTTCAACCGAAGCGTTCAGGGCAAGTATGTTGGTTTGGAATGCGATACCGTCGATTTGCTCTAACACCGCCGCAACCTGTTTCGAAGTTGCCAGATAGTCATCAAAGGCCCGAATCGTCTGCTTCATCTCTTCACTGCCTTGGCTCATACTTTGGCGCGCTTCGAGACTTTTGGCTTCCATATGTTTCACTTGAGCCATATTGCGCGCTGCGCTCTTGGCCACCCCGCCAACCTTTTCATTTGCTTGGCTAATGGCTTGTTCCTGCGCCCCGCTTTCTTGCGCCACGCGATGGCCAGATTGAACAATCGCATCGGATGTTTGGCTCAATTGCGCCCTCGCCGTACTCACTTCGTGTCGCAGCCGCACCGTGCTCTGACTCATTTCCCGAGTTAGCCAGAGCCAAACTCCAAAGCTGAGCACCAATCCGAGTGCCCCTATGGCTGTCATGGAAAGAAAGTTCGTCTTGATCTGCTTTTCCATCTCAGCAATCTGCATCTTCGCTGAGACTTGACTCTGCCTTTCGATCTCATCAAGGGTTCTCAATATCCGCTCGCTGAGTTCAACGCAGTCCCGAAAAAGATATTGCTTCGCGAGCTCCGGCTGATTCCCTTCGCTTGCCGCCAGGATTTTCGCCCAAACGCCGCCGAATTCCTTTGTCTGTTCAGACAACTTTTGCCACTCGTCTTCGTAGTCAGTTCCCAATTCATGGTTCTGCGCATCTCGCATCACTTTTAGCAATGCTTTGGACTTTTCTTCAATCTCGCGCTTGCTTTGGCTGCGTCTGCCGCTATCGTCGCTCAGCAGATACTGCCGGATTGCAACCCGGGTAGATAAGAAAACTTCGACGAATTGTCCTACCTCTATGATCGGTTCAACGCTCTGTTTCTCGATTTGCTGAGGCACTTTGCCCATGCGCCCCACTTGGTAAAGCGCAACTGAGGCAATCGTCACCATCCCCATCACGAGCGCACCTACAGCCAGGCCAATTTTTGTCCTTAATCCGAATCGCTTCATCTAGAATTCACATCGGATCAGTACTAGGGCGATCTTAATGGAAATTTCCGAACAGATTGGCAAGCCCCGGGTGCTTTTTGCCGCGTCTCGGCCCAAGTGGAGCTACGCAACGGCCAATCGATGGGCTACTTCACTGCAACAACAGAAATCGCCACCCGCCCACGCGGCAGCGCAAACGGCTGCACCGTAGACCGTGTCGGCGGTCGCAACAAAAAGAAGCTCGCGTAAGCCCCGTTCATCTTCGAAAACTCCGTCATGTCAGCCAGGTACACGTTCGTAGCAACTACCTTCGTAATCGAGCTGCCCAGAAGCTTCAACCGCGCGTCCAGCGCCCCTAGCACTGCCGCCGTCTGCTGCTCCACATCTGCCCCGCCTGCCGCTACTTCCACGCCGCATTGAATAAACTGCTTCAGCGCCTTACACCCCGCAGGACGATCAATCGCAGCCGCTTCCAGGTCCCCGGTTTGCCTGGTCTTACTCGCAAAGGCCGTGATCTCAACCGGAGTCTCCACCGGCAACTTCGGCACAAACAAAGTGGTGCGCGGAGGAATCTTCCCCGAGAAGGTATCTTTTAATACCTGCTCGACAATCGGCTCCTGCGCCTTATCGGTCAGATAGATCTGCAGTGAAAAGATGTTGGCCACATCCATCTGCCCAAGGCGCAAAATATTGCGTACGTTGTTCAGGCACTGGATGGCCTGGCCTCGGGTGTCGGCCGGTCGTTTGCCAGACCCGTCACCCACTCCTTGCCCGGAGACAAAAACGAAATCACCAAAAGAAAGACCAGGAGAATAAGGACCAACGGGCTTCGGGCCGTTAGTCGGAATCAGAGGTTTAACTTCCTGTCCATAAACAGCAATAGAGAGGATCGCCAGTAGGACTATGCGCATCCTCTCTACTTTAATCGAACCCGAAGCTTAGTTGGGGTTTTCTTTCTCGGTCGGACGGCGTTTCAGGGTCGGCCGCTCGTCTTCGTCGGTCTTGGTCTTCTTGCCGTCTTCATCCTCGACGGTAGAAGTGCCATCACCTGGCTTACGACGCAACCGCGGACGGTTCGGATCCTGAGGGTCCAGCTTGCGGCGATTGTGCATCGCACTCAGCCGTGCCTTCACATCCTGAAACTCACTCGTGGTCACAACATACTCAGGCTTCTCTTTCAGCAATTCCTGAATGTTCTTCTGCGCCGCAGTCACACGGTCATCAGTCGGAGGATGCGAAGAGAACACCTTCGCCAGCGTCCCCGGCTTGCGCTTCTCTTTCGATTGCAGCTTTTCAAAGAAGTCGATAAACGCGCCCGGATCATAGCCAGCCTTGTACATGTACTGCAAGCCCAGCAAATCCGCCTCACGCTCAAAGCCTCTGCTGAACATCAGGAAGCCTACGGGGATCGCAACCTGTGCCGCCTGCCGGATTCCGAATCCAGCCCAGCCGCCCATAAAGATCAGCGGGATCGTAGCCAGATTGGCGATCTGTCCGCGAGTCGCTCCACGTGTGCCGTGGCGCGCTGCAATGTGCGCAATTTCATGCCCCATCACGCCAGCCAGCTCGGCTTCGGTATCCGCAGCCAGAATCAACCCGGAATTGATAAAGAAAAAACCACCAGGCAGAGCAAATGCGTTGATCTCTTCAGAGTCAACCACCTTGATCGTAAACGGAACCTTCGCGTCAGAGTTGCGCACCAGATTCTGCCCCACACGGTTGACGTATTCCGCCACAACCGGATCATCGACAATCTTCGCCGATCGCTCGATATCCTGAGCCAGTCCCTTGCCTAGAGCAATCTCTTTCTCGATCGAGTAGAAATTCACACCCTTCGACACATCGCGTTCGCCGATGTCATCGGGATTCTTCTTGCTGGGCTTCTTCTTGTCTTCCTTCTTTTCCTTCTCGGCAGGCTTGGC
>JBIPMY010000424.1:0-5268 GCA_044376335.1 Bryobacter sp. | reverse complement strand
CTCTTCTCCACCCTCGACAGCCACTTCCGCACTGCCGGCTCTGGCACCGTAGATCTCAAGGGCGAAATCCGCTTCCCCGGTCAAGCCAAGCCCCTTGAAATCGAAGGCCGCTACTCCGGAGACAATAATCTGCCCGTCGCCGCTTCACTCGGCGCTGCCATCCCCTTCGCCTTCTTTCAGCAACACGTAGAGGAAACCCTGTTGCCAGAATCGATGACCTTCAACCTTGTAGCCAACACAAAGCACGAGCAGTGGGTGATTGAATCTGCCTCCGCCTCCCGGCGCAGCGCCAAACCTGGCGACACCCTAACCATCCGCACCCAGCTCTCAAGCCCCAATGGCGTCGAGAAGGTCGTCGAGCACCAGTTCACCGTTCCCTCCTGGCTGCCAGGCGGCGAGACTTTAACCTTCACCGTCGCCGATTCCTTCATCACAAACCTGCTCGACTTCCGCTCCTTCTACCAACCCGGCGGCCCCGTCTTCCGCTCCACCGCAGAATTGATCCGCACCCTCGGAACCCTGCACCCGGCCAACGCCATGTACGTGCGCGTCTTCCGGTCAAGCCCAGCCTTCCAATCCGGAGGCCGCGAACTCTCAAACCTCCCCCCGTCCATTGCTTCCACCCTGCAGAAGACTCCCGGCACCTACTTGCCCATCTACCAATCCCGACTCTTCGACCGTGAGACACGCCTCCCCGACGGCGTGGTCTCGGGCTCACGCACCTTCACTCTGGAAATCGAAAAATGAAGCGTTTATCGCTACTCCTGCTCTTCAGCCTCGCCGCCCATGCTTCCGGCCCTGCCACTTGGGAGCTCTCACAGTATGCAGACTTCATCAAGGGCAAACTGAAGAATCTGTCGCTCACACGCGATGGCACCCTGCAGCCAGGCCCGGCAATTGCTGCCGCTCTGTCTTTGGGCGAAGTCTCGCTCTGGTCGATGGCAGAAGCGCCCGACGGCACTGTCTATCTCGGCACCGGCCCCAAGGGTCGCATCTACCGCTGGAGAAGCACAGCCAAATCCCTCGATCTCGTCGCCACCCTTCCCGAGCCGCACGTCTTCGCCCTCTCAGTTGCCCCTGATGGCGGGGTCTATGCCGCTGGCTCACCCGGCGGGAATATCTACAAACTGGGGGCGAACGACGCGAAACTCTTTGCCCAAACCGGTGCGAAGTTCTTGTGGTCTTTGCTGGCCACCAGTGACGGTATCTTTGCCGGCGGCGACGATGGCCGCATCTATCGGACCACCAGCACCGTGAGCGAAATCTATTACGAAAGCGGTCAATCCAACGTCACCGCCCTGGCTCTCGCGTCAAACGGAACCCTGCTCGCTGGCTCAGACCCCAACGGCATTCTCTATCGCATCACTGCCAAGGGCAAAGCGCAAGTGCTCTACGATGCACCCTTCACCGAGATTCGATCTCTCGTGCCGCTCAAGAATGGCGAGATCCTCTTCCTCGCCATGGGCGGTGCTGCAGCCCGCCGCGCACAAACCGCAACCCAACCCGGAGCAGCCGCGCCCGGAGGCAGCGTCCCCCAGGTAACCACCACCATCACGGTCACCGAAGAAGCCCAGGCCGGCATCGATCTCAAACCCAAGCCAACCCCCGCCGCAACTCCACAGGCTCCAGCCGCAACACCCGCCGTAAGCAGCATCATGGATGTCCCGGGCCTCGATCGTTCTGCCGTCTATCGCCTCAACCCGGATCTGACGGTAGACAGTCTATTCGTCACCAAAGAAGAAAGCCTCTTTGATATTGCCGAGTGGAATGGAAAAATCTATTTCTCGTCCGATCGTCAGGGCCGCATCTATCGCCTCGATAGCGACCGCGCCGCAACCATGCTGCTCGAAAGCGGCGAATCTGAAGTCGGCCGCCTCCTGCACACCAAGGCCGGTTGGCTCGCTGCCGTCACCACCAGCCCCAAACTCCTGCAAATTGCCGATGGCCCAACCCCGCCTTATGAATTTGAATCCCCCGTCCACGAAGCATCGAACATCGCCCTCTGGGGCGCTCTAAACACAGGCGCCAGCGCCGACCTCCGCTTTGAAACCCGCAGTGGCAATTCGTCCAAGGCAGACACAACCTGGTCCGACTGGCAACCACTAAAGGGAAGAAACGTGCAAAGCCCCGCCGCCCGCTACATCCAGTGGCGCTTCCGGGGCGAGCGCGATTTCAAGCTACATTCGGCAACGCTGAACTACCTGCCCCGCAACCAACCCCCGGTAATCAAATCCCTCACTGCAGTCCTGCTGATGGTGCCAAGCAACGCGCCGAAAACTCAGGCAGCAGCCACCACCAGCTCCACCTACACACTCACCATCACCGACACAGGCGAAGCCTCAAGCGCAACAAGCGCCGGCACTGCATCGCTGCTAGCGTCAAGGCCCGCCGGCCGACAGTTGATGTTGAGTTGGGTAGCTGAGGACCCCGACAGCGACACCCTCCAATACAGCCTGCACTTCCGAGCCGAAGACGAAACGGAATGGAAGTTACTCAAGCAGGAGCTCACCGACACCAACCACAGTCTCGACGCCGACACCCTGGCCGACGGTCGCTATCTCTTCAAGGTCACAGCCAGCGACACGCTGTCGAACCCTTCCTCCGCACTGCGTACGACGGAATTCAGCAGCGTACCCGTTCAACTCGATCAAACCGCACCACTGCTTGAGGCAAGCTTAAGCAACGGAACCCTCTCGATCCGCTGCAAGGACGACGTCTCGCCGATCCGCCGCATCGAATACTCCGTCAATGCCGGCCGCTGGATTCTCCTCGATGCCACCGACGGCATTTACGATTCACGTGAAGAATCAGCCACTGCAACCCTGAACCTGCCAGCCGGCGAGAGCCTGGTTACCGTAAGGGCCTTCGATGCCTCCCTAAACGTTGTGCTGCGCAAGCTGATCCTACGGCGCTAGAGCGCGTTCCTCCAGGGAGTCCAGATATCTCACCAACGTCGCCGGCCCGTACCGGCCACCTGGCAAACGAAGTCCCTCTACCCACCTACAACGCCAACCCGGCTTATAAGCCAATAGGCAATCCCTCGTTCTCCCACTTGGCATCCACTTGAACTCGCCCTCTGTATTCGTTCGGCGACCTTGCTACCACCCCCTTCTAGCCGCACACTTCAGCTTGTGGATTCCAAATGCCATTGCCGATCGACCATTTGTTAAGCTGAATCATCTTGCGACGTGCCGACCCACTGGCAAACCGCATTCGAACAAACGGAGGTTGGAACCTGTATGCGAGGTCGAGGAAGCGTGATTCTCGAAGAAGACGAACGTTTGGAAGTTGACTATGAAGTTAACGAACAACGCAGACATCTGCCTACAGGTAGCGGTACGTGGCTCGCAAGTATGAAATCGTATGCCGGAAAAATCAATCCGGTTCCCTCCGCCAGCCCGAAACCCTACACACTGGAATTGTCAAACGGCCAACGGATCCGTTTCCGCTCCGACGGAAACACTGTCACCTTCAGCGGTGAACTCTTTTCGGGCGACGAATCCTGAACCCTGCGAGGCCACTCGTATCGAAAAGTGAAACAAGCACGCTAAGAGAGGTAGGCTGCGGGACATCCTTGAACGATCTGGGACGGGCGTGTCTGAAGCGGCTGTCGCCGCTCCTGGCATCCGCCCCCTGTGTTCGCAATGTTTCGAACAAGGCCTCTATGTGCGTCGCTGATCGTCAGCGGGTCGCATCGTTGTCCGTCGCCTGTGCGGAACCAGCCTTTGAAGTCCGCTCACCAGTTGTGGCTGGGATGCTCGGCTCCGGCAAACCGGTGCTCGTAAAGGGAGGCCAGTGCATGCATCTTGCGAGTCCAGCTCAGGCCTTTGTCTCGCAGGATCTCTGCGATCATGCTGGCGCAGGGGTTGCAGTGATGGGGGCGCGGAAGGTGCAGAGCGTGCGGGGGAGGGTTTGGAGGTGAGAAGATGTGGGGGTGAAAGTTTCCATCTGGTGGAGTTTGGTGGCTTTGGTGTTGTTTTTTTTGTTGCCAGTGGAGAGTTGCGGGTTGAAGCGGTGGGTGTTGGGAGAGACGCTGGTTGTGTTTGTTGGGCCGGGTGGGCAGAGGGCGGAAACGCGGACGGTGGATGGGGATACGTGGGATGTGAGAGTGCGGACCAAGCGTGGCATGGTGGAGCGGGTGATACGGAGTACGGATAGTGGCGGGTTTGGTGTTTGGGTGGCCTGGCCGGAGGATGGAAAGCGGGTGTTTGTTCTGAGTTGCGGGGGTGGTGTTTCGAAGGCGGTGGATACGATTGCGGTGGAGGAGGGGGCTGATGCGGTGGCGTCGCTGGCGCGGTCGATTTTGCTGAGATTTGAGAAGAATAAATATCTGCGAGATACGGATCCCGATGCGAAGGTATTGGATTGGTTTTGCGATGGAGCGGGACGGGCGGCTTTGTATGAGCGGGTAAAGGCGGCTGGGGGGTAAGTTGGACGTAAATATGGCAGGCAAGGAGTAAGATGTGGGGGTGAAGATACCTGTCTGGTGGAATGTGGTGGGGCTGGTGTTGTTTGTGCTGGTCTTTTGGCCGGTTCGGAGTTGTTATGGAGAGAAGATGATGCCGGTGATGCGGACGGTGGTGTTTCATGGGCCGGGTGGGCGGAGTGTTTCGGTTCGCGATGCTTGGGAGAAGGGACGGTTGGGGAGAAACGAATTGGTTTTCCAGGGTATGGGTGGGATGACGCGGCGGGATTTTGTTGCGACCGATTCTTATGAGGATTTTGCAGTGTGGGTGGCCTGGGCGGAAGATGGGAAGCGGGTGTTTGTGCTGAGTTGCGGAAGTGGGAGGCCGGAATCGGTGGATAGTTTGGAGATGGAAGGGACTCGGCTGGGCGGAGTGGATGCGGTGCCGAGACTGGCGAGGTCTATGCGGCAGTGGTTTGGACAGAATGTGTCTGTGAAGACGCCGGGGGACGATAAACAGGTGCTGACGTGGTTCTGTTCTGGGGTGGGGCGGGCAGTTTTATGGAGGCGAGCGGAGGCGGGCCGGGGGACGGTTGAGGTGCGGGTGGAGTGACTCGTCTTTAGAGGCCGTCGACTTCGCCACGCTCGAAGACGCTGGGCTCGCGGAGGAGGCGGGCCAAGCGTGGGGAGTGCTGCGGTGGAGCATCGAGGGCATCGTGCAAGGCTTGCCATTGCTCAGCATTCAAAGTAAAGTGCTGGCGGTCTGCGAGGTGGATGTCCTGATCTTCGATTTCAAATGATTTCTGCTGAGTCTCCATGGCTTCTTCTATTATCGGATGCCTCGTTCGCGTTTGTACTGCTCC
>JBIPMY010000098.1:0-16475 GCA_044376335.1 Bryobacter sp. | reverse complement strand
CAGTTGGCGCGTTTGAAGGCACTAGCAAATTCACCTGATTCACCCCAATAAATCCCGGGGCTGAACCGGCAAACAACACCGGAAGCGCCACGGACTGCCCGCCAACACTCACTATCGCCTCCACCGGCTGACGCGTCGGTTCAAGCTCGGTCGATGACGACGGAACCCCACTCGCGACACTTCCGTTGACGGCACCAAGCCCCGAGGCATAGATGACGAGTGCCTGCCCTCGATCCACTCCCGACTGCGCATCCACCAGTTGACCTGTATTTGCGTTCACCACTACACCGGCGTTTTCTTTAACAAGAAAGATCCCCGGGCTGGCAGGTCCGAGCGGCAAAGACACAGGCAAACTGGCCGCACCATTGCGCACCACCACTACCTGCACTCCTGTTTCATTACTCAACTCCCACGGAATTTGCGCATTCACCTGGCCTGCACTGGTGAAGTACAAAGGTGCCGGCCTCAAATTGAAATACACACGCGTTTGCCCAATCTGGGAGGGCAAAGGCACCGCCGTCGCACTCGCTGTAGACGGTGCAAAATTCGTTCCGAAAAGCGACGCAATCGACCCCGCTGCCAATGCCCCGCCACCGAATCCTGCCGCCCTCGTAATTCCGCTCCTTTGCAGTGTCGGAGTGGCCGGGGCCTCAGGGCTTACCGTTGCGATAAAGGAACCAGGAGAGCTGCTGTTACCATTCACACCAAACACCAATTGCGTTGCCCCCTGCGGCACAACAAACTGCTTCAATTCACCCGCATCAGTAAATCCGCTTCCAATCAGAAAAGGCTGCTGCAGCAAAGGCTCAACGCGCACAGCGTCTCGGGTTGCACCAGTGAAGTTGAGTGCTGGCGGCTGCGTGCGTGTCGTCTCTGAAACAAACACGCCCAACAGCGCGCGGCACCGGGTATCGATTCTGGCTATCGAAAACTCCGCACTTTGGTTCGTATTGCATCCAGGCCGTCCGTCCGGGCCAGTCCCATCCACCGATCCGCTCGCCACAATGCGCAACACTTGCCCGGCCACCAGAGGAAGATTGGCCACAGAAGGCGAAGACATCGGCGAGCTTCCTCCATTGCGCGAGGCAACTCCAGGCCCTTGCTGGGCAAGATGGATCATGCTCATCCCAGAGACCCGCACCGGGTTTCCAGGAATCTCAACAGCCGGTCGCACACTCACCCTCACCACAAAAGAACCCGTGGAGGTTCCAAACGCAATCGGCCCAAGATAGAGTCGCGTCGCACCAGTTGGAACCACAACTCCGCGTCTGTCCCCCTGATCGGTAACACCGCTCCCCACAAAGAACGGTTGCTGCAGAAGAGGCCTCAAGACCGGCAGATTCTTCGCGTCTCCTCTGAAGTCCAGATTCAGTGGCTGCGCCCGCGAGGTGTCCGACAGAAAGACGCCCACAAGACTCCGGCAAGGGGCATCTACGCGTGCAACACCATGCTCCGCAGAGAACGAATCATTGCACCCCGCGCGCCCGTCGGGCCCGGAGCCGTCTACCGCTCCAGTAGCTTCAAACTGCAAAGTCTGCCCCGCAACAAGCGCAATATTGACCAGCACTGGAGAATCAGCCGGGGCGCTCCGGCTGTTGTTGATAGACCGGGTCCCACTGGGCTGTCCGGCCAGATGGATTACCACGTTGGCCGGCACAGTCACTTGTACCTGACCCATCGCGGCAAGGCACACCAAACTCAAGATGATTGCGATTTTCATATACTTCCTACTCCTAAGTGGATTAGTAGAATGATAATCACATCTCTCCTAAGCCGTCAAGGAGAGAGGCAAGGGCAAAAAAAAAGAGCAGCTCCTTTGAATGAGCTGCCACTTTCGATTTTTTTAGCGGCCTAAGAGTCGCTCGATTGCCGCCAGCACTGCGGGCCACTTGTCAGACTTTGGATCTATCCAGCCAAAGTGCCCGCCTTCAGGGTCAATCGTCGAGTGCACCTGGTCGCCAGACTTCTTCCCCGCCACATCAAAAGCTGGCGCCAGAGACGCGAACATTCGCCCAATGAAATGTTCCTGGGGAATCCCGAACGGCAAAAGTTCAGCGGGCGATCCATCTCGATAGCGCTCCGGCTTCTCGGCGGGCGTCCCCCCAAGGAGTTGAGTGATCACTGGAGACCCACAAATCGGCTCCCCCAAAGGCACAGCCGCTTTCAAGTCTCCAGGCCCATCCAGATTGATTACCCCGCGAAACTTCAATGGGTCTTTCGTGAACAATTCACTGTCCTGCCGAAGTCTGCCTCGTCCCGCCAGCCAAAGTGCAAAATGTCCCCCAGCGGAATGTCCAACTACGACCACGCGATTCAAGTCCAGCGCATGCACCTTTGCCAGTTTCCGCAGGTAATCTATACCACTTCCAACATCGGTAAAGCTGCCGGGCCAGCCTCCACCTTCGTGCCCCAAACGACGATACTCGAGATTCCAGCTGGCAATCCCTCTTCCCGCCAACTCCGCTGCCATGGGTCGAAGAGCATCCAGAGAAATCGCGCCAGAAGGCAGATCGCCCAACTTGGCAACCCAGCATCCCCCATGCACGATCACTACCACTGGATGCGGCCCCTTACCTTCAGGGATCCTGAGCTCTCCAAACTGCACCGCACCCTCGCCATAGGCAATTTTCTTTGCCCCTTCAGGCACAGGGCGCCTGGCGAGCTCATTTGGATTGGAACTTTGCCCGACAAGCAAAATGCTGATGCTTCCAAGTAGAAACCAGAAACGTTGCATCCCGGCAGGATAACAAAAGAAAAGAGCGGCTCCGTCTGCGGAGCCGCTCTGACTTACATCGAATCTTCAGCGTCTAGACCAGCTTGGTACGCCTTACTGGCAGTTCGCGAATGCGCTTGCCGGTAGCCGCAAAAATGGCGTTAGTAATCGCAGGTACGATCACGGGCACGCCAGGTTCACCAGCTCCAGCCGACGGTTCCTTGCTGGGCACAAGGTGCACATGCACATTGCGCGGAGACTCGGTCAGGCGAGGCACCAGGTAATCGTTGAAATTCGACTGTTGAACGCGACCGTTCATCGCCGAAATTTCACCGAGCATTGCAACGCCAGTGCCAAAGACAGCCGCGCCTTCAAACTGCGCAACCACGCGGTCGGGGTTCACAACCGTACCGACATCGGCAACAGTCCAGACATTCGGAATCGTCAACTTGCCCTGATCGTCAATCTCCACTTCAACCACACTGGCGATGTAGCTCAGGAAGCTGCGGTGAGCGGCAAAGCCAAGAGCCCGGTTCTTGGTCGCTTTCTTCTTGCCGTAGCCACTCTGCTCAGCCGCAAGTTCAATCACACGGCGCAAACGCCCGGTATTGATCGGGAATTTGTCGATCGGCATGCCGTTATTCCAGGGCTTCACGCCATCCTTGCTCAGATCGACATTGCGATCGGGGCCAAGCGCTTTCAGCACATAGGTAACGTAATCCGTATTGTTCATCGCAGCCAGCTCATCGAGGAAGCTGTGAATGCCAAATGCGTGATAGACGTGAGCCACGGCGCGCATCCACCCGAGGCGCAGATGATTCGGCGCAGGCAGATTCTCACCGCGGATGTTCGGCACATCGTAGGGCAGCTCGTTCAAACCCATGCCCACTTCAAACTCGGCACCGTACTGCGCACCAGGAGCAAAAGTCGAAGCAATCGGCGGAAACGCCGAGCGGAACAACCACGAGTTCAGCTTGCCATCGGCATCCATCCCAGCCTTCATGTGCATGCCTGAAACGGTGTGATAGTAGTCGAACTTGATGTCGTCTTCGCGAGTCCATACTACCTTCACTGGCTTACCAGTCGCCTTCGAAAGCAGCGCAGCTTCCACCACATAATCAGGCTTCGACTTGCGGCCAAAACCACCACCGAGCAAAGTCACGTGGCAGATCACGTCGGTCTTCGGGATCCCCATCGCCGCGGCCACCGCATCCTGCACGGCCTGCGGATTCTGCGTCGGGCACCACGTTTCAACCTTGCCGTTCTTGAACTCAGCCACGGCCACTGGCGGCTCCATCGGAGCATGCGACAGCAACGGAGCATAGTAGTTTGCTTCATGAGTCTTGGCAGACTTGGCGAATGCCGCATCCACATCCCCGCGATTGCGTACTACCTTGCCAGGCTTCTGAACAGAGTCAAGCAGGAACTTCTTTTCATCGGTCGAGTTATAACCCTGATGCGGGCTTTGTTCCCAGTCGATCTTCAGCTTCTTACGACCCTGCATTACGGCCCAGGTGCTATTGCCAAGCACGGCCACGCCGCCCAACTGCTGGAACAAATGAGGTGCCTTGAACATCGGCAACTCAACCGTCTGCGTAACACCCTTCACCTGCAATGCCGCTGCATTGTCAAAGCTCTTTACCTTGCTGCCATACACGGGCGGCCGCTCTACCATTGCATAAAGCATGCCGGGCATTTTGGCGTCCATACCGTAAGTTGCTTTACCGATCACAATATCGTGATCGTCAAGCATCGGCACCTTCTTGCCAATCAGCTTGTACTGGTCGGGCGTCTTGTAGCGAAGCTCGTGCTCTTTCGGCACTTCCATCTTCATCGCAACGGGCAGCAGTTCGGCGTAGGTGAGCGTCTGCTTCGTCTTGCCATTCACAACCTTGCTTTGCGAGGCTGCAACATCACCTGGCTGGCATCCCCACTTCTGGGCCGCTGCACGTTCAAACATCGTACGGGCTGTCGCGCCTGCCTTATGCATTGCTGCACCAAAGTCACGCACCGAACACGATCCGTCGGTGTTCTGCGAACCGTACTTCTCATTACCAAGTGCCTGCTCAACACGCACTTTCTTCCAGTCAGCTTCCAGTTCGTCGGCCAGCATCATCGGCAGTGTCGTCCTGCTGCTGGTACCCATTTCGCTGCGATGCGCCATAATCACAACCGTGCCATTGGCCTCAAAGCCCAGGTACACGCTCGGTTCCCAGGTTGTCGGGGCGGCAGCCGCTTCACTCGAAGTCACGCTCACACCCAGCACAAGCGCACTAGCCGACAATACCGTACCCACAAATCCGCGACGATCGAGCATCTGCACGCTCTGGTCGTATTGCGAATACGCTTGCTTGGCCAGCTTTGTCGTTTCGGAAACTCTCTCAGGAGCCTGCCGGCTCTCGCCGTAGTTGATGTTCGACATTATGCTTTCACCCCCGCGGCCGACTTCACTGCTGCACGGATGCGCGTGTAGGTGCCACAACGGCAGATGTTCCCGTTCATCGCTGCATCAATCTGATCGTCAGTTGGCTTCGGCGTCTTTTTGAGCAACGAAGCTGCCTGCATGATCTGGCCAGCCTGGCAATAGCCACACTGCGCCACGCCATGCTTTTCCCATGCCACCTGGCAGGGATGCGTTCCGTTCGGGCTCAGACCCTCAATGGTGGTGATGTCTTTTCCAGCAACATCTTTCACCGGGGTGACACAGCTTCGAATCGCTTCGCCATTGCGGTGCACAGTACAAGCACCGCACAGACCCATGCCACATCCAAACTTCGAACCGGTCAGAGAAAGCTCTTCCCGGAGGTACCACAGCAGAGGCATATCGCCATCGCCGTCAAACTTGCGCGCCTGACCGTTGACTTTGAGTTCAATCATAGGGATGCCATTGATCTTACACTGGAGTTTGGAATGAAACAACGGATACGATCGACCACAATCCTGAGCGTGCGCCGCGAAGGCAAGGTCGTCATGGCTGGCGACGGCCAGGTGACGCAAGGCTCTGAAGTACTCAAAAGCGGTGCCCGAAAACTCCGCCGTCTCTACAATGGCAAGATTCTCGCTGGCTTTGCCGGTTCAACCGCCGACGCCTTCAGCCTCTTTGCACGCTTCGAAGCCAAGCTCGAACAACACAACGGCCAACTGCCCCGCTCTGCCGTAGAACTGGCCAAAGACTGGCGTACCGACAAAATGCTCCGCCACCTTGAAGCGATGCTCGTCGTCGCTGACCTTGAAACCACCTTCCTGCTCTCCGGTAATGGCGACGTCATCGAACCAGACGATTCCATCGCCTCCATCGGCTCCGGTGGGCCCTTCGCTATCTCGGCCGCCCGCGCACTGCTCGAAAATACCCCCCTGAGTGCCCGCGAGATCGTCGAGCGTTCGATGAAGATCGCCGCCGACATCTGCGTCTACACCAACCACAACATCACAATCGAAGAACTCAACTAAATGGTGATCTACCTGCCCAACCTCAAAAACGACGACGCGCCGCTGCTCGACGAGCTGACTCCGCGAGAAATCGTCGCTGAACTAGACAAATACGTAGTCGGCCAGGCAGATGCTAAGAAAGCCGTTGCCATCGCCTTGCGCAACCGCATCCGCCGACAGCGCCTCGACCCGGAAATGGCCGAAGAGGTGATGCCCAAAAACATCCTCATGATCGGCTCCACCGGCGTCGGCAAAACCGAAATCGCCCGCCGCCTCGCCAAACTCGCCAATTCTCCTTTCCTCAAAGTCGAAGCCAGCAAGTTCACCGAAGTCGGCTACGTCGGCCGTGATGTCGAAAGCATGATCCGCGATCTGGTTGAGATCGCAATTGACCTCGTCCGCGAAGAACGCCTCGACGAAGTCGCCGAACGTGCAGAACAAAACGCCGAAGACCGCCTCCTCGATCTGCTGGCAGAGCCCGTGCCCGAAGGTACTGAAAACTCCGAAAAAACTGCCGGCAAACTGCGTGACAAGCTCCGCGAAAAACTCCGCGCCGGCAAGCTCGACGACAAGATGGTTGAAATCGACGTCAAAGAAAAGGCACCCCAGGTACAGGTGGCAACCGCTCCAGGCATGGAAGAAATGGGCGCCAACCTGCAGGAAATGCTGCCCGGCCTCTTCGGGCCCCGCATCAAGAAGCGAAAGATGAAAGTCCCTGATGCCCTCGACTACCTCACCGAAGAGGAAGAAGAGCGCCTCATCGATATGGACCAGATCACCAAGGAGGCTCTCGACCGGGTGGAGCGCAACGGCATCATTTTCCTCGATGAGCTCGACAAGATCGCCGGCCGCGAAGGTGGCTCCGGCCCCGACGTCTCACGCGAAGGCGTCCAGCGCGACATCCTCCCCATCGTCGAAGGCACCACCGTCAATACCCGCTATGGCTTTGTCCGCACAGACCACATCCTCTTCATAGCCGCGGGGGCCTTCCACGTCGCCAAGCCCTCAGATCTCATCCCGGAACTCCAGGGCCGCTTTCCGATCCGTGTCGAGCTCCAAAGCCTCACGCATGCGGATTTCGTGCGTATCCTCAAAGAGCCCAAAAACGCCCTCACCAAGCAATACATTGCTCTGCTCGAAACCGAAGGCATCAAACTGAAATTCGGCGATGATTCGATCGAAGAAATGGCCAAGCTCGCCGCCGAAGTAAACCAATCCACAGAAAACATCGGAGCCCGCCGCCTCCACACTATCCTCGAAAAAGTTCTCGAAGAGATCTCCTTCGAAGGCCCAGACCTCAAGAAGAAGAAGATTACCATCGACGCTGAATACGTTCGCAAGCAGCTCTCAAGCATTGTCAAAGATCAGGACCTCAGCCGGTACATCCTCTAATGCGTTTCGCTCTGACTCTCATTTCGATCCTCGCCCTCACCGGCTGCGCCTACGTCGGAGACCCATTGCCGCCAGCTCTGAGAATCCCAAGCCCGGTCACTGATCTCGCCGCCCGGCAGGTGGGCCCCGATCTGCTTATCTCCTTCACCATTCCTGAAAAAACAATGGAAGGCCTTGAGTTGAAGACCCTCGGCAGCATCGATCTCAAAATCGGCAGCAGTTCATCCCAACCCTTCAATCCTGATACCTGGAGCAACAGTGCCCGCTCCATCCCGGCTTCTGCAAATGCTCCCGCAAAGATTGAAACCAAAGTGCCGGCCCGGGATTGGGCGAACCAGGAAGTGATCCTTGGCGTCCGCATGGCCAACTCCAAAATGCGCGTCTCTCCCTGGTCCAACTTTGTAACGCTTAAGGTCGTTGGCCCTCTCGACAAACCAGGCCAACTCCGGGCGATCGCAACCCCAGCCGGCGTAGAACTCGATTGGGCTCAAACCAACCGGCGTCCAGGCATTAGCTGGAAGCTCTTCCGCAAGGCCAGTACCGATGCCGAGCCTGTCGAGATGGCCACCGTCAAGACTCCGAAGTTTACCGATATCGGCGCCTCTTACGACACCGCCTACCAATACACAGTTCAAGCCCTCGAAGAGGCCGCAATCAGTGAAGTCAGCGATCCCCTCGGCATCACTCCCGTAGACAAATTCCCGCCCGTAGCCCCCCTCGGGCTCTCCGCACTTGCGGGTCCAAACGCCGTCCAGCTCAGCTGGGAACGCAATCAGGAAACAGACCTTGCCGCTTATCGCATCTATCGCGCCTCACCCAATGGCGACTTCACGAAGATCGCAGAATCCCCCACGGCCGCAAGTTATCGCGACGCTTCGATCACCGCTGGCCAAACCTATCGATACCAAATCTCGGCAGTAGACCGAAAAGGAAACGAAAGCCCCAAATCTACCCAGGTAGAAATTCTTATCCCATGACAAAATACATCCGCTTTGCCCTATCCAAAGACGCAGAACCGACCACCACTCACGGCCTGTATGGCATTCTCGACGGCGACACGGTGATCGAGACCCCGGCACTCTTCAGCAAGTCCTTCGCAGAAGATCATAAGTTGTCCGACGTTCGCCTCCTCCCTCCAGTCATGCCTTCCAAGATCATTTGCGTTGGCCGCAATTATGTTGACCACGCCAAAGAACTCGGCAACGACGTCCCCACCGAGCCGCTGATTTTCCTTAAGCCTCCCTCGTCGCTGATCACCCACGGCGACAACATCGTCTACCCACCCCAGTCCAGCCGGGTCGACTTTGAAGGCGAAATCGGCCTCATCATCGGCAAGCAGGGCCGGCACATTCCGGCAGACAAGGCGATGGATTACATTTTCGGCTACACCTGCGTCAACGACGTCACCGCCCGCGACCTGCAAAAGAAAGACGGCCAGTGGACCCGCGGCAAGGGCTTCGACACCTTCTGCTCGGTCGGCCCCTGGATGGTTGCCAAAGAAGACTTCGACTTGAGCAAAACCACCCTCCGCACCCGTCTCAACGGCGAGCTCAAGCAGGAAGGCACTGCCTCCCAGATGATCTTCGACTTGGGTGCTATACTCGCCTTCGTAAGCTCATTCCTGACCCTCGAACCCGGCGATGTGATCGCCACTGGAACTCCGGCAGGAGTGGGGCCAATGCAACCCGGCGATGAAGTCTCGATTGAAATCGAAGGACTTGCTTCGCTCACCAACACCGTAATCAAGGGCTAAAACCACTCACATGAAGATTTTTCTCGATACCGCAAACCTGGATGAACTCAAGAAAGCCGTTGCCTGGGGCATCGTCGACGGCGTAACCACCAACCCATCGCTAATCGCCAAGGAAGGTATCGCAATTGAAGAGCAGGTTGCTCGCATCTGCGACATCATCGACGGCGACATCTCAGCTGAAGTCGTTTCTACTGAAGCCAAGCAAATGGTCATCGAAGGCCACAAGCTTGCCAAGATCCACAAGAACATCGTGGTGAAGCTCCCGCTCACCCGCGACGGCATCGAAGCCTGTTCTGAATTTGCAAAAGAAGGCGTTCGTACCAACGTCACCCTTTGCTTCTCCCCTGCTCAGGCTCTCCTCGCCGCCAAGGCCGGTGCCTACATCGTCAGCCCCTTCGTTGGCCGCCTCGATGACATCGCCCAGCTCGGCATGGAACTGATCGAATCCATCTGCACCATCTACGGTAACTACGGCTACACCACTCAGGTTCTCGCCGCCAGCCTCCGCAGCCCCCTCCATGTAGCCCAGGCAGCCGAAATCGGCGCCGACATCGGCACCATGCCCTTCAAGACTCTCGACATGATGTTCAACCATCCCCTCACCGACAAGGGCCTCGAGATCTTCCTCAAGGATTACGCCAAGGCATTCGCCGACAAGAAGTAGGTTCTTATGTTCAATCTGTTCCGGCGTGCTACGCCGGAAGAGAAGGAGCGTCTCCGGTTGGAGGCGCTCCTCAAAAATAGTAGAAGTATCGAGGGCATGCTCACGGACGCCGTTGAGCACTTGCTCTACTTCACGTACGAGGTGCGCGGGGTTACCTACCACGCCGCTCAGGACGTCAGTGCAATCGAAGGCGCGGATCCGGTCCGCTTCGGCAACCTGCTGGGCCCCATCACCGTGCGTTACTCCACAACCAACCCGGCCAACTCCATGGTGCTGTCACAAAATTGGAGTGGCTTCGAACGAAACGAAATCAAAGGAACCATTTAGAAATGTACAAACTTCTCATCGCCGCAACCATGCTGGCAATTCTCTCCGTCGGACAGGCCTTCGCAGCCGCCAAACCCAAGACTGTCATTCACGTCATTAACGTCAAGTTCAAGGAAGACGCTAAGAAAGAAGACGTCGCCAAGGCCATTGCCGCCATCGAAACCGTTGCCGGAAAGTACAAAGGCATCAAGAACGTCTGGCTCAATAACTCGCTCGGCGTTCAGGGCGGCCCCTCCAAGTTCACCCACGTGCTCGTTATGGAATTCGAATCCGTAGAAGCCCTCAAGAAGTACAAAGACTCCCCGGAGCAGCTCGAATGGTACAAGCTCTGGCTTCCCGTTCGTGAGCTCTCAAATACTTCCGACGTCTCCAACTAGTTCAGTCAAATAAAGGGGCGTTGGCCGCAAGGTCAGCGCCCCTTTTTTGTTAAGCTCTGAAGCAATGTTCACCCGCCGCGAAGCTCTTCTCCCCGCAGCCGCAGCCCTCTATGCTGCCTCCCCTGATGAACTCTGCTTCCGCAGTGCCATCGACCTCGCCCAACTCATCAAATCAAAAAAGCTCTCCGCGCGCGAATGTCTAGCCGCTCACCTCAAACAAATCGAGCGCGCCAACCCCAAGCTCAACGCAATCGTCACCCTTGCCATCGATCAGGCCCAACAAACTGCCAAACTCGCTGACGAACAACAAGCCAAACGCAAACTTCTCGGCCCACTCCACGGTCTCCCCATCGCACACAAAGACCTCGTCAACACCAAAGACATCCGCACCACCTTCGGCTCTCCGCTCTTTAAAGACAACATCCCCACCGCAAACGACCTCATCATCGACCGGCTCCAGGCAGCAGGCGCAATCACCATCGGCAAAACCAACACCCCGGAATTCGGTGCCGGCTCACAAACCTTCAACCCCATCTTTGGCGCAACGTTCAACCCCTACGACACCACTAAGACTTGCGGCGGCTCGAGCGGCGGCGCAGCTACAGCACTGGCCTCAGGTATGATCCCGATCGCAGACGGCAGCGACATGGGCGGCTCCCTGCGCAACCCTGCTTCCTTCTGCAACATCGTCGGCTTCCGCCCCTCTATTGGTCGTGTCCCGGCCAGAGGCGCTCTCTTCCCCTGGTTCACTCTCAGCACGGCAGGCCCGATGGCCCGTAGCGTCGCCGATCTTGCGCTGCTCCTGAGTGCCATCGCAGGGCCAGATTCAATGGTCCCCAATTCCCTTCCCGAACCCGGCTCGACCTTTCGCCAATCATTGAGCAAGACCTTCAAAGGCACCCGCATCGCCTGGTTCAAAGATCTCAACGGCAACCCCTTCGATCCCCGCACTCTAGCTGTGATCAACGCTCAACGCAAAGTCTTCGAATCGCTCGGCTGCATCGTAGAAGAAGCCGAACCAGACTTCACCGGTGCCGACTTCGCCTTCAAGACCCTTCGCGCCTGGAACTCCGCCGCCAACCACGGCGAGCGCATCCGCACCCAACGTGCCGCTTACAAAGATACACTCCTCAAAGAAGTAGAAGACGGCCTCAGGCTCACCGGCCCGGATATCGCCAAAGCCGAACAACTCCACGGTCAGGTCTGGCAACGCTTCCAGACCTTCCTCGACAAATACGATTACTTCATCCTGCCTACAACGCAGCTCCCCGCCTTCGACGTCAAGACTCCCTACCCAACTTCGATCAATGGAGTGAAGTTCGACAATTACATCGACTGGATGCGCTCCTGCTGGTTCATCTCGGTAACAGGCAACCCAGCCATCTCCGTCCCGGCCGGCTTCACCCCGGAAGGCCTCCCCGTAGGCATCCAGATCGTAGGCCGACACAACAGTGACTTCAGTGTCCTTCAGATGGCCCACGCCTACGAACAGGCCACCAACACCGCCACCAGAAGACCTGCGTTTTAGGCAACAGTGAACCACCGCCAACTTAGGCTACGCTAAGCATCTTGTTTGCGTAATCACGCCCACTCGTAGGAGCGGGAAGCGGCTTTCCGTCTTGGAGATAGAGATCTATCACTTCATCCACGGCTATACACAATTGTTCAAAGACAGCACGTTCGTCCTGACCATGGCAGCCGCCATAGATCAATCCCGGACAACTACCAACGAAGCATCCATCAATAGTCGACCACTCCACGATTTTCACGTAGTTAGCGCTTGCCTTCACCTTGTAGCCTCCTCATGATTTTTTCTTCCGACATCTTCAGAATATCCAGACACTTTGCCTGCCATCAACGGTATTTGCAACAGACCCAATCCATCTTTATCAGCACATGGTGAAAGCAAATCGAGTCAAGTCTAGTTCATACTCAAATTTCATGGCAGTAACCAGCTTCAACTTCGACAACACCTACGCAAGAGATCTCGAAGGCTTCTACGCCCCAGGCCAGGCTGACCCCGCCCCCGCCCCTAAACTCCTCAAACTCAACACCGCCCTAGCGATAGAACTAGGCCTCGACCCAGATCAACTCAACGCCGCCGAAATCTTCTCTGGCAACCAGCCCCCCGAAGGCGCCACCGTCATCGCCCAAGCCTACGCCGGCCACCAGTTCGGCAACTTCGTCCCCCAACTCGGTGACGGGCGCGCCCTCCTGCTCGGCGAAGTCATCGACACTCACGGCCAACGCCGCGACATCCAACTCAAAGGCTCCGGGCGCACTGCCTTCTCTCGCGGCGGTGACGGCAAGGCTGCCGTCGGGCCGGTCCTCCGCGAATACTTGATGGGCGAAGGCATGCACGCCCTCGGCATCCCCACCACGCGCGCTCTCGCTGCAGTCGCCACCGGTCAACCCGTCTTCCGCGAAACACGCCTCCCCGGCGCGGTCCTCACCCGCGTTGCCGCTAGCCACATTCGCGTCGGCACCTTCCAGTTCTTCGCCGCGCGCCAAGCCTATGACAAGGTGAAAAAACTCGCCGATTACTCGATCGCCCGGCATTACCCAGAGCTTGCCAAAGACCCTAACCCATACCTGGCCTTCCTCAACGCCGTCTGCGACAGGCAAGCTTCGCTGATCGCCAAATGGGTCCACGTCGGCTTCATTCACGGCGTCATGAACACCGACAACATGGCAATCTCCGGTGAAACGATCGACTACGGGCCCTGCGCCTTCATGGACCGCTACAGCCCCAGCACCGTCTTCAGCTCCATTGATCGTCAAGGCCGCTACGCCTTCGCCAACCAACCGGCCATCGCTCGCTGGAACCTTGCGCGTCTAGCCGAAACGCTGCTCCCCCTAATCGACAATGACGACAAAGTCGCAATCGAGAAAGCCACCAACGCCGTCAACAACTTTACCGATCTCTACGACCACTACTGGCTCGAAGGCATGAGGGCCAAACTGGGCCTCACCGGCGAGCCCCAGCCCGGCGACCTGCTCCTCGCCACCGGCTTCCTTGCCGCCATGGACGGGCAGAACATAGACTACACACTTGCCTTCCGCTCACTGGCCGAAAAACGCAGCCCCTCCGAAACCTGGGCCGCAGCATGGCAAGAGCGAAACCCGGACCCCGCCCTCATCCTGAAGCACAACCCCCTCTACATCCCCCGTAACCATCAGGTAGAAGCCGCCCTCACCGCAGCCACAGCGCAGAACGATCTCGAGCCCTTCGAGACTCTCCTCGACGTCATCACACAGCCCTTCACAGAACGGCCCGGCCTCGAAGCCTACACTCAACCCGCACCGCAAGACAGCGCTCCCTACCGCACCTTCTGCGGCACCTAGGCCCCAAGAAAGGGATTCAGCACCCGAACGCTCCCATAAGACTGTCCATGCGACAAATCCTCTGAATACAGCACCTCACATCCCCCAGCCTGAGCAGCTGCGACGATCAATGAGTCATACCAGGAGATCTGAAATACCTCGTGAACATGCAAGCCACGAGTCAAGAGATCTGGGGTTTGGCGAACCAGGTCAAAGCGCTCCGTCAGCACATCTAGAAACACCCTGCACTGCGCCACACTCATCAGTGGCTTCTGCCCGCGCCGCATAATATTCATGAACTCTTGAATTACCTGCATGCTCAGCACGCCTCGCCCATCACCCGTTGCCGAATCAATCAAATCCATCGCCACTTTGGCCTTCTGCTTCGAAGTTTTGTCGAAGACATAGATCAGCACATTGGTATCGAAAAATACCTTAGCGCCTTTCATTCATCTCCTCCCGCGAATACTTCCGTGTCACTTTCACATCCTTCAACTGCGACACCACCTCGCGAAAACTAAGCTCGGTTTTGCTCCCCTCCTCGGCATATTTCGCCAGCCAGTCGCGGAATTCATCATTCAAACTCCGCCGGTTCCGCGCAGCCACAGCCCTCGCTTGTTCAATTAGTTCTTCGCTTGCAGAAAAAGTAATATTTCGCACGATCATAGTGTACACAACCCTCGTGCAAAACAGGTACCATCAACTTATGCTCGCCACCCTCATTGTGCTCCTCACCCTGGCCCAGACCGAATATCCACAATCGAAAGACCTCCCGCCAGCCAACGGCTACAGCCACGTGGTTGCAACTAAACCCGGCAAGATGGTCTTCATCTCCGGCCAGGTGGCGATGAACAAAGAAGGCAAAGTGATCGGCATTGGCGACCTCAAGGCACAAACGGAACAAGCGATGCTCAATCTCAAAACTGCCCTGGCCGCAGCCGGCGCCGACTTCTCCCACGTCGTCAAGCTCAACTGGTATGTCAAAAACTTCAAAACCGATCAGCTCGCCATCATCCGCGAAGTCCGCGCCCGCTACCTCAACAAAACCAACCCGCCCGCAAGCACTCTCGCCGGTGTCTCAGAACTCTTCCTCGCAGACGTCCTCATCGAAGTAGAAGCCATCGCCGTAATCCCGGAGAAGAAATAAAATGTCCAACACTCTCCCACCAGCCAACGGCTACAGCCAGGTCGTCACAGCCCAACCCGGAACAATGGTCTTCGTCTCGGGCCAGATCTCGGTCGATCCAGATGGCAAGATTGTTGGCGAAGGCGACCTCCGCGCCCAGACCGAGCAAGCCCTGCTCAATCTGAAAAACGCTCTCGCCTCCGCCGGTGCCACTTTCGACCACGTAGTCAAAATCAACTGGTACGTCAAAAATCTGCAAGCCGAATCTCTCCCAATCATCCGTGAGATCAGAGCCCGCTACTACAATCAGCAGCACCCCCCAGCCAATACGCTCGCCGGTGTCGCAGAGCTTTACCCGCCCGAAGCTTTAATCGAAGTGGAAGCAATCGCCGTCATCCCAAACAAAATCTAAAAAAACACTGAGCCGCTTTCCGCCGCGATTTCGTTGGATCAATTGAGTATGAAAATTTCCACCTGTTTCGCAGCGCTGCTCCTCCCTGCCGCTCTCTATTCCCAATCCGCCTCTCTGGTCGCCACCTACAACTTCCAGAACACCCTCAACGCCGCCCAACCTTCGGCCCCCGCTCTTACAGCCGTCAATCCCCGAGGCACAAACTCGTTCCTTACCGATACGGTCCTCGGCCAGCAACGCACCGTCTACGACATGCAGAGCCTCAATCCCGGCCAGAACGCCGGTCTCTCTCTCAACACCACCAATCTCGTCAACCCCAACGCTTACTCCTTCGAGATGCTCTTTGCATTCACAGACCGGCCCAATTCCTGGCGCCGCGTCTATGAAAATCAGAACCGGACCTCAGACCGTGGCCTCTACATCAACCCCAGCAACAGATGGGAATTCTCCCGCCTCACCACAGGCACCGCCACCTCTCCGAACGGCCCCTACGTGCACATGGTTCTCACCGTAGTCGAAAATCGGGCCCGCCTCTACATCAACGGCGCCCTCGACATCAACCTGAATACCAACTCGATGAACCTCACCACGCCAGACCGCGTCGTCAATTTCTTCCTCGACAACACAACAGACACCTCCACCTCAGACTTCGCCTCGGCACGCATAGCCCTCCTGCGGGCCTACACCAACGCGCTGTCAGAATCCGAAGTGCGAGACCTCGCCGCCAACCCCTTCACCAACACTGTCGGTGCCTCCGCCCCATCCTTCACCAGCTCAGGCGTCCGTAACGGTGCCACCTTCTCTGAAAACACCCCCATCGCGCCCGGTGCGTTCTTCTCCATCCTCGGCGCATCTCTCAGCGAAGCCACCAGCGACTGGACCGGCCGCTTCGATGGCTCAAACGCCCCCACCACTCTCAACGGCACGCGCGTTCTGATCAACGATCGCCCCGCCTTCA
>JBIPMY010000097.1:0-16486 GCA_044376335.1 Bryobacter sp. | reverse complement strand
TACAGGTTGCACAAGTCAATGTAAAAGACCCAGGTAATCGCCCCTAGCAAGGCGAAAACGCCAAGCTTAAGCGCGAATTGCCGGCTTGGCCAGGAGACGGATGGCATTTTCAATCAGTCTGAGGCCGGCTTTGCCTTCGAGCGTGAGCATGGATTCCGGATGGAATTGCACGGCCTCGACCGGCAAATCTTTGTGACGCACACCCATGATGATGCCATCGGCTGTCTCTGCCGTAATCTCAAGCTCTGGCGGCAAAGCACTGCGTCGTGCGTAGAGCGAATGGTAGCGGCCAACCAGCAGCGGGTTCGGCAGGCCTTCGAAAACGCCCTGATTCTGGTGACTTACTGCAGATTGCTTTCCGTGCACGGGATAGTCGAGCACATCGAGGATGCCACCGAAGGCTTCTACGATACCTTGTAGCCCCAGGCAGACACCAAAGACAGGGATGCCGCGCTGGGCGCAGTATTGGACGGTCTTGGGTACACCGAAGTCTGCCGGGCGGCCTGGGCCGGGGCTCATCAAAACGAGAGTCGGATTGATTTCTGAAATCAACGCAAGATCAAAGCCACTGCGATAGGTAACGACATCCGCACCAGCCTGGCGAGCATAGTTGGCCAGTGTGTGAATGAAGCAGTCGTCGTTGTCGATCAAGAGCAGCTTGACCGGGTCTTTCAGCCTGGTTGCTGCGTTCGCTGCCTTGTTCGATTCGGCCTTGGGCTCGAGGGCGCGGAAGAAGCTGGTGGCCTTCATGCGCGTCTCGTTCTCTTCAGCGGCCGGGTCTGAATCGTAAAGCAGGGTTGCGCCGGCTGGGTATTTGGCGATGCCGTCTTTAAGGTGGACCGTACGGATGAGGATGCCGGTGTTAATGTCGCCGCTCGACAGGCTGATTAGGCCGATGGCGCCGCCATACCAGCCGCGGGCGGTCTTTTCGAGATTTTCTACTGCCTGGGCAGCGGCTTTCTTGGGGGCACCAATCACCGTGACAGCCCACATGTGCGTAAGGAAGGCGTCGAGGGAATCGTACTTGGGCTCGAGCGTGCCGATGACGTGATCCACAGTGTGGAAGACGCCAGCGTAGCTTTCGATCAGACGGCGGCCGATCACCTCAACCGTGCCGGGGATGCAGACGCGGGACTTGTCGTTACGGTCGACGTCGGTGCACATGGTGAGCTCTGACTCTTCTTTGGCTGAGTTGAGGAGCTGCTTGATGTTTTCAGCGTCGACGAGCGGGTCGCCCGTACGCTTGGCGGTGCCCGAGATGGGGCAGGTTTCGACGCGGTCGCCTTCGACGCGGACGAACATTTCGGGCGAAGCGCCGATGAGTTGTTCTTCGCCAAACTGAATCAGGAATTCGTAGGGGCTGGGGCTGGCGATCTGGATGCGCTCGAAGAGTTCACTGGGCTTGCCGGAGTAGGGGGCGGAGAAGGTCTGGCGGAGGACGACTTCATAGAAATCGCCGGCTTTGAAGCCTTTGCGGCAGGTCTCGACCTTGGCCATGTATTCAGCGGGTTCGTGATCTGCCTCGATCGGCCGGGGCTTGCGCTTGGTGGGCTTAGAGACAGGGCCGGCTTCCCGGGCGAGGCCTTTGGTAGAGCTGGTGCCGAGGGTGAAATCGAAGCTGACGCGCTCGATAGCTTCCTTCTTGCGGTCCATCAGATAGATTTCGTCGCAGAGGAAAAGCTGGAGGTCTTTGACGCCGTCGCGAGGAAGCTTGAGCTCGATCGGGTCGAACTGAAAGAGCAAGTCGTAGCCGAAGGCACCGATCAGAAAGAGATCGCTCACCTCAGGGCTTGAGAACTCCTGCATCAACGTGCGCAGGATGGAGAAAGCGCTGGGCTGTCGGGAGCGTTCTTCTTCACTAAAGAGAGCCGGAAGAGGCTTGAGCAGGCCGCGCAGAATGGTGGGTTCAACCGTAAAGGCATCCCAGTGGGGATGCCCTTCGAGCACCTTGGCAAGCATGGCGAGGATGATCTCGCCGCGCGAATTGAGGGCACGGAATTCCATGTCGCGGCCGCGGGCGATGATCTCGACTGGCGGGGCTACACTTGCGAAATCCCAACGGGAATACCTGCCCGGATATTCATAGCCGGAGGAGAGGAAAACGCCGCGCTTCTTGTCCAGTTCGCGCAGCCACTTCACGAGCCCCTTCGAGTAAGGAAGCTTCGAGGTGGAACGCGAAACGGCAATGCCGCTGCGGCTTTGGTATTCAATTTGAGACATCGCTATCTTTTGATGATACGCCGTTCGTATGCTGAAAGAGCCCGGGCGCTGGTCGGTTGTTTTCCTCAATAGCTCGAAAAACGTTTAAAGAACGTTTAAAACTTATCGATAACACCTAAGTATGAATGTCCTGAATCGCAACCGAGTTCGCGTTTCCGGTGAGGGCAAACAGGGAATGCTTTTCGCTCATGGCTTTGGCTGCAACCAGGCAATGTGGCGCTACATGGAGCCAGAATTTCGAGCCGGCTATAGAACCGTATTGTTTGATCACGTCGGTGCCGGAGGATCTGATCCTTCCTCGTATGATGATCTGAAGTACGGCTCGCTCATCGGCTACGCCAGGGATACGGTTGAGATTTGCCGTGAACTGGAGCTTGAAAGTGTCATTTTTGTAGGCCACTCGGTAAGCTCGATGATTGGAATGCTGGCAACTCTGGCTGAGCCTGAGCTGTTTTCCGGTTTGGTAATGATCGGCCCATCTCCCTGCTATGTGAATGATGGGGAGTACGTTGGTGGCTTCACGCGCGCAGACATTGATGACCTTTTGCACTTCCTGGATAGCAATTATCTGGGATGGTCACAGGCCATGTCGAAGGTGATCATGGGGAGACCGGACAACCCGGGACTTGCCGAAGAACTGGAGAACAGTTTCTGCCAGACAGATCCTGAAATTGCCAAGAAATTTGCTCGCGTTACATTCTTGTCTGACAATCGTTCGGACCTCAAGAGCGTGGCAACTCCAACTCTGATTCTCCAGTGCAGTGAGGACCCTATCGCCCCATTGCAGGTGGGTGAATATGTGCACCGTCAAATCAGAGGCAGCGAACTTGTGGTGTTGTCGGCCACCGGACACTGCCCGAATTTGAGTGCTCCTGAAGAAACCGTGACGGCCATGCGCGGATTTCTCGAAAAGTTAAAAAAATGACAACGAGCGCACGGGTTGAAAGTGACGAATATCTCTTCGAGCAAGCACCCTGCGCCTACATCACGACTCTTCCCGACGGACTGATTCAACGGGCGAACCATCTGTTTCTCAAGTGGACCGGCTGGCGAGAGGAAGATTTGGTTGATGGAAAACGATTTCAAGATTTGTTGCCGCATGGTGCTCGCATTTTTTACGAGACGCATTACGATCCGCTGCTCAGAATGCAGGGTTTCATCAACGAAATCGCTGTTGACCTAATGTGCGGGAGCACGGGACGCTTCCCGGTGCTGGTGAATGCAACACAAGTGAAGGATGCTTTCGGCAACGCGTTGCTGAATCGCATTGTGCTGTTCGGCGCTGCAGGCCGCCGCAAGTATGAACAGGAGCTACTCCAGGCTCAACAAAGAGCAAGAGAAGCCGAAGAGCGTTTGCGCATGGCCAAGCAGTCTGCCGAGGAAGCCAGCCAGGCCAAAAGCGATTTCCTCGCCAATATGAGCCATGAAATTCGCACTCCCATGAATGGCGTCATTGGTTTTGCCAATCTGTTACTCGACAGTGAACTGAACGCCGAGCAGCGGGATTGCGTAAACACAATCCAAAATTCTTCAGAGGCATTGCTGGGAATTCTGAATGACATTCTGGATTTTTCGAAGATCGAAGCTGGAAAGCTGACTCTCGAGCAAGTGCCCTTCAACTTTCACTCTCTGGTTGCAGAGGTATGTGGGTTGTTTCGGCCCAAGCTACAAGGAACCAACGTGCAGTTGGTGAAGCAGTGGGCCGTGCAAGAAAAATCGGAGGTAATCGGAGACCCGGTGCGCGTACGGCAGGTCTTGATGAACCTTGTGGGCAATGCGGTTAAGTTTACCCTCGAAGGGGAAATCCTGGTACGAGTAGAGCCAGTCGGGGATGACGGTTTTAAGGTGCTGGTGAAGGATTCAGGAATCGGGATTCCGATTGAAAAGCAAGCCCTTCTCTTTGGCAAATTCAACCAGGCGGATGCCTCTACCACCAGAAAGTTTGGCGGCACAGGGCTCGGTCTTGCGATATCGCAAAAGCTGGTTGAGGCAATGGGCGGAGAAATCGGATTCGAAAGCACAGCTGGCGCGGGGTCGGTTTTCTGGTTTCAAATTCCGAGAGTGAGAGCGGCAAAAGTCTCCCCGCTTCGCATCCTGATTGTGAGCAAGTCCAAAGCGATTCGGATGATGGCAGATTCCGAGGCTGGATCTAGCGAGAGTGCGGCTTCAATCCAGGAAGCGAAAGAGAAGTTATTGTCGGCCACGACTCAGGGAACCAGCTTTGATGTAGTGCTGTTGGGTAGCGAGGTGGATGGAGGTAGTGAGTTATTTACCAATGGGCTGCCCATTGTTTGCCTGAGAAGCGGAGAGCTTGAACCAGGTCTGCCCTTTGCGGGCCTGATGGAATCAACTGAAGCAATACCAGGCGAGTTGTCCTCAAGAATTCGAGAATCGATGTCGCGAATGCACACGATAGTAAAGGCAAAGGTTCCGGTCGGGCTGCGGGTTCTTGTCGCTGAAGATCACCCAGTGAATCAGCGGCTGGCCGTGCGGCTTCTCGAGCGCCTCGGGTGTACGGTTGAAACTGTTGGCGATGGAGCGGATGCCGTAAAAATGGCAGCACACAAAGTCTTCGACTTGATTCTCATGGATTGCCAGATGCCGAATATGGATGGATTTGAAGCTACCCGGCTGATTCTGGGGCACAATCCAGATCAACGCATTTTGGCACTAACCGCGAATACGATGACCGGGGACCGAGAGCGCTGTCTGGCCGCAGGAATGCTCGAATCGATTTCGAAGCCCATGCGTGCAGGAGAACTGGAATCGGCTCTGATTCGCTGGGCCAGGCCGCAAGCCTAGCGCTGCAATGCCCCGCTGCGGCCCATGATGGGCCAGACGTCGACCAGGTTGTTGCCTTCGCAGACGTAGTAACGGTCGTAGCAGTTCGTTGTTGTGTCGAGGTTGGTTGTGATCAGCTCGACCTTCTCACCCAGGGTGAAGCCGTTGCCGTCCTGCCATCGCAGGATTCCGAATTCCGCTCCCTGATTTTCAACCTTCACCTCGGGCCGGCCGGCCACCTGGTCGGTGGTCTTCAGCATCGCTTTGTTGCCAGCATCAATCGTTACCTGATTCGCGTGGTTGCGACTGATCACGGTGGTGAGGACATGCAAAGAGGTAGCGAAGTCATCGTAGCGAGTGTCGCCGCTTTTCTTGCCGATGTGGTTGTAGGCGGAATCCATGAAGACATACGAGCCGGCCTGCAACTCGGTGAGGCCGATCTCTTTATCGATGTTGTAGGTGCCGGTGCTTCCGCCGGTGATGATCGAGGCGTCGAGACCAGACTTCTGGCAAAGACGTGCAGTTTCCACAACAGGCCCGACGTCTTTCATCGAATGAGCCCGGCGCTCCACCCAACCCTTGGTATGGCTGGCAGCCCCTGAATAGCCCATGATGCCGCTGAATTGCAGGTTCTTCGAGCTCGCCACCTTTTGAGCCAAAGCAAGCCCGGGCTGGCCTGCGGCATGGCCGTGGCGGGTGAGGCCGGCATGAATGTCGACCAGCAGGCGGATCTTCGCACCGAGGACGCCAGCGGCTTCATCGAGCAGTTCAACCGTCGTGGGGTCATCGGCAACGAAAAGAGCCGTGGGGTCTTTCTTGGCCAGGTCTGCGGCGCGCCAGATCTTGTTCTTACCGGCAGGCTGGCAGGTGTGGAGGATATTGCGGATGCCGGCACCCGACATGAGTTCGGCTTCGGCGATGGTGGCGCAGGAAATCCCCAGGCTGCCAAGGGCGACCTGACGGCGGGCGAGGTCTACACTCTTGTGGATCTTGCAGTGAGCTCGGATGTGGATGCCGGTGCTCTGGCAGTGCTTCGCCATGAAGTTGAGATTGCGATCGAGGATTGCCTTGTCGATCACCAGCGAGGGTGTGGGCAGGTCGTCTTTGGTAATGCCCTTATAGTCTTTACGGGCGATTTTGGCTTCTACTTCAGCGTAGTGGAAGGCCTTGGATTTGTCTTTTTCTTTGGCACTAAGAAGGGCTGGCATGGCTAGACTCGAGATGGCTCGACGGCGGGTGAGCATGGGCTGAGTTTAACTCTAGTTGCGAAGAATGCCAAGAGGCCTGCGAGCAACATTGTGGTGATCATGGCCACAAACAGAAGTGGCGCAAAGCCGACTGTCTTTCGCAGCATGCCCGCAATTAGAATCATGCCGCCTGAGGCAAAGCCCCCGCACATGTTGAGGATGCCGGCAGCAAGGCCTCGCAAGCGTGGGTCGATCAGATCGAAAGCACCTGCAAAGGCGTTAGCCGATAGGCCACCGGCAAAGAAGCCAAAGGCAGTGGCGAAGCCCAGCGAGAGTGGCAGGGAGTCTGCAGAGAAAGCAAAGTACGAAAAAGGGGCACAGAAGAACGCTCCTCCCGCTGTCACCAGCAGACGCGCTTGTATACGATCTGCCAGGTACGCGCCAAGCAAAATACCGACAATGAATGCAGTCTGGACAAAGAGGGTTGAGGCCCAGCCACTGTCGGTCATCGAGAGATGAAAGCGGTCCTGCAGGTAGGTTGGGAACCATGCGAAGAAAATCCACTGGATCGAGCAATAGCTGGCGAAAGTAGCAGCAAGGATCAGAAAAGGCACCGACTGGGCCAATGCCCAAGGGCTGGCCGGCTCTGCGCTTGAGCTGGCCGGTGGCGGCGAATCCGGTAGGCCTCTGCTGAGCAACGGACTGTACAACAAACCCGCTGCACCGGCAATCAGGAAGGCACTGCGCCAGCCTGTGTGATCGGCCGCCCAGCCACCGTACCAACCGCCAATCACCCCACCGGCAAACTGGGCGGATTGATGCAGGCCGAGGGCGCGGGAGCGCGCGGCCTCCGGGTAGTGACTTGCGATCAGAGCCATCGCAGTGGGGTAGTAGAGGGCTTCTGTCAAACCCATAATGACGCGCCAGAAGAGGAAGACAGCAGGGGATTGCGAGAGTCCGCAGCCGATGGTGGCGGCACTCCAGAGAAGCAGGCTCCAGACGATGAGGCGATTCCGCCTGTAGCGGTCTGCGAGGATCCCTGCCAGGGGCAAGGCAGGCGTGTAAGACCAGAGAAAGACCGTACCTACCCAACCGAGTGCAGCCGCACTGAAGGCGAGATCCCGCTCGAGCGCCGGAAACATCGAATAGACCATCTGTCGGTCTATATAGTTCAGCGCGAAAGCAATCCAGAGGTAGAAGAGGATCGGCATCAGGCTGGCCTGAAAATACGGGGTTGCGGTGTGTAAGTCATATCCGGGTCGAGTGGATAGAGCGGACGGGCAGCCCTTTTGTGGCCGAGTGACCGCACATTAGCGCTGGTGGCCCCGGGAGCATCCACGTGGACTACCAGAGCGGCTCCTTCTTCAAAGAATCGCGGCTGGCAGAGAGGAGACTTCACTACCGTCATATCGAAGCTCGCGGGGTCCTGGCCGCAGGCTAGAAAGAGAGTGCGGTCATAGAGGCTGACGGCGCGGCTAGTGAGAACAATGGTGATGGGACCCGCTTCGAGCACGGCACTATGGCCGGCTTGCCAGGCTTCACCATGGGATTCGCTACGAAGGTTGCCATCAAAGAGAAGACTCACGCGACCAGTGACCTCTACCGGCGTGAAGCGTGGGTCGAGACTGCCTCCAAGCTTCAAGGTGAGTTGTGCCCCGATGCCGGCCTCGAAGCAGGCCTCTACGGCAGGTGCGTCTACCAAAGGAAGAAGCGCAGTGCGCTCGCACTTCGCCCGCAGAAGCTGAGCCAGGATAGCGTTGCTGTCGCCGGAAGCGCCAGAGCTTGTGGCGTCGGCCGCGTCCACCAGTACGATGCGGCCCGGCGTGGCCTTGGCTAATTCGATACTCTCTTCAAGACTCGTAAGCGGTTGCTGGATTTGCGCTCGAACCTGCCAGAAGTCTTCGGCAATCTGTTTGCCCTGCGCGACGGTTTTTTCGAGATTAGACTCGTCGCAAACCAGCAGAACATTGGAGGCCAGATCTTCGATGTCGGTAAAGGGATTGCCGATAAAGAGACCAGCCGAGAGGACGTCTTCGATCTCAATTGCCCTTTTGACGAAGCCGCCAAAGAGCCCGGTCTCGGTGATGCACTGTGCCCCGCGAACAAGCGCGGGAATGGGGATGCGAAGCTGCACCGGGCGGGGCTTGCCGTCGAGCAGATGCAGTAGGAGGCGGGCAGCGCGCTGGCCTGTCGTGTAGAAGTCTACGTGAGGATTGGTGTGATAGACGGCGACGGCATCGCTGTGAGCCAGGATGCGATCTGTGAGGATGCCATGAAGGTCAAGCGAAACGACGATCGGCACATTGGGCCCGACGATCTTACGGGTCTGCTCGATCAGATAGCCTTCGGTGTCTTCGGTTTCTTCTGAGGCGAGGGCTCCGTGGAGGGCAAGATAGACGCCATCGAGAGGGCCCGCCTTTTTCACGGCCTCGAGAAACCCGGATGCCAGTTTTTGGAAGCAGGGCTCGGCAAGCGTGCCAGCAGAGGTGATGCCACGGGCACTAAAACCACCCAAAACCTCAAGCTCCGGGCGGGAATCAAAGATGCTGAGCGCACCACCCACTTCAGAGCGGACGGGGCGATGGTACTTGAGGATGTCCTGGCCGGCATCGGTTAGAAAGTCTTCGTAGTGGCTGAGCACCGGGTTAAACGAGGAGACTTCCTGTTTGCACTCATTGACAAGAATTCTAGGCATACGAATGACGCTTATTGTGTCATGCCCAGGGTGATAGGGAGCTCAGGCTATTTGGCGCCAAGTTGCTTTGACATGGCCGAGTCCTGCTGGGAGCCGGCGACATCGCCGAGCTTGGCTCGGGCTGCAGAACGATTCATGTAGGCATTGGCGTAGCGGGGATTGTATTTGATGGCGAGAGTAAAGCTTTCTTCAGCCAGCTTCCATTCGGCCAGCCGCATATGGGCGTAGCCTCGGCCGTTGTATGCGATCGGGAAGTCTGGCTTCTTGGCAACGGCTTGCGTAAAGAGCTCGATCGCCTTACGGAAATTGCCTGCCTGATTGAGTTCTCGGCCCAGAAAATTGAGGTTGTCTGCTGACAGGTTTTGTTTGTCGCTGGCATCAACGCGTGGAGCAGGAGGAGGCGCTACCGCTTTGGCTACGATCGGTTGGGGCGGAGCAGCCTGGGGTACAGTTGCCTTCGGTGCTTCGGTAACCTGATTTTCGGCCACCTGCTTTTCGGCCAGCGTCTGCACCGCAGAGAGGGATGATTCCTTGACCTCTACAGGCTTGCTGGCAAGAATCGGAGTCTTGAGCGCGGTGAGCTTCTCGTTGGTTCGGGCCAGCACTTCTTTTGCTTCATCAAGGGCTGGATTCAGCTCCAGAGCCTTCTCGAGGTCTGCTTTGGCCTTCTCGAAATGGTCGAGCAGAAAGTGAGCGCTGCCGCGCGCAAGCCAGGCTTCCGGCAGCTTCGGGTTGAGCTGAATTGCCTTGTCCCGGTCTGCAAAACCCTTGTCATGATTTCCCATCAGGTGGTGTGAGCCGCCGCGGGCGATGTAAACTTCTGCCGATTTGGGGGCCAGCTCGACAGCCTTCTCCCGGTCGGCCAGGCTCGCTTCAAATTGCTGCAACTCGGCGTAGGCGGCGGCACGTGCCATGAGAATACCCAGGCCTGAGGGTTGGCGCTTGAGCGCCTCGGAATAATCGATGATGGCCGCCTGAGGCTGGTTCATCTGCTGGTATGCGGCAGCCCTCAATGTGTAAGCCTTAACGTTGTCGGGTTGCAATTTGAGAACCATGGTGAAGTCGGGAATCGCCCGGTCAAACTGAGCGAGTTGCCCATAAACATAGCCGCGCTCAAGGTGTGCTTCGGGGTAATCTGGCTTGAGTGAAATGGCGCGATTGTAATCTTCAAGGGCGTCCTGAAACTTGCCCATCATGGTGTAGGTAACGCCGCGATCTTTATAGGTGCCCGGATTGTCGAGGCGAAGCTTGATCGACTTGGTAAAGTCTTCAATCGCCCGGTCAAATTGCCGCAGACGCACCTGCACTACGCCACGTGCGCTGTAAAGTTGAGCAGTGTCGCGCCCGAAACCCGCAGCTTTGTTGTAATCCTTGAGCGCATCTTCAAGCTTGTTTGCTGTGGCAAGAATATCGCCGCGAATCATCCAGGCCTCGAAATTGTCCGGATCGAGGGCTAGCGCCCGATTGAGATCTGCCGCGCCAAACTCAACCTCGCCCAACTGGTAACGGATCTTGCCGCGCTCGCGCCATGCGGGGGCAAAATTGGAATCGGCCTCGATGGTCTCAGACAAGGCCTTGAAGGCGTCTTCGAGTTTGCCTGCGTCCTGGAGTTGCATCGCGCGCTCGAAGGCCTTTTTCGCCTTGCCCAAATCGCTCTTGGGGCTTTGCGCCATAAGTGTCAGTGCAATGAAAAAACAAAGTGAAATGCGCATCAGGGTACCTGTCGAAGAAGTTTACCGTCTCTGGTGAGGGTGAGAACACCATCACGCCAAATTACCGTTGAGCCCGTAAGGCCCGCCATCCAGACCAGAAATGCCCAGAGGTCCCAAAGAGGAGCCAGCCAAAAGGCGCGGCGTGCAATGGGAGAGCGGAGCACAAAGAATCCGCTCACAAATGCAGTCATCCATCTACATATCGTCAAGGCTGCAGCAAGACTCCATGCCCCGCTCAGCATTGCGAGGAGTATCCAAAGGCCTGTATGAGTGATGGGAAGGCCGAGATAGCCGCCTCCCCGGGAAACACGGATGGTGCGGGCCCAGCGAATCTGGTGTTCCCAAACACCGGCCCAGGTGTCGTCGCCTATCGAAGTTTCCACCACCACCTCCGACATGTAGGCACGCTTGTGGAGTTGTTGGGTGATGTGGCGCGCAAGCTGATAGTCGTCGGCAAGGTAGTCTGCGATTTTCTCAAATCCACCGATAGCGTTGAGATCTGCTTTGCGGAATACCAGTGTGGCCCCGAGGCCAAATTCTTTGATACCAACCAGGGGTGCCACCAGGACGCTGGGAGCAAAGTCGATGGCGATGCCGAGTGATTCCCAGCGGCCAGGCATGGTGTGAGCAGTGGCGCGGTAGAGGGTGGTTACCATTCCCACTTGAGGATTATCGAGGGGGGCCGATACCTTCTTCAGGTAGCCCTGAGGAACCAGAATGTCGCTATCGTTGACGAGCAAAATGTCATAGCGGGCCTGGGCGGCGAGGTCGATCAAGGCGCCAACTTTGGCATTCGGGGCTGAGGTGGTGGCGTGGATGATTCTTATGTCGAGATGGGGGAATTCCCGCTGTAGTTTCTCGATTTCAAGCAGGCAGGGGTCGGAGGGGTCTGCCGCACCAAAGAGGATTTCGAAGGGTACAGGATAATGCTGCGTGGCGTGTGAGCGGATGGCGGCGTAAAAATCGGGGTCAAGCCCGCGCACCGGCTTCAGTATCGAAATGGACTGGGGGTTGCGCACCACCGTGGCCGGCCGCAGCAACTGACGCAGACAGGCGATCAGCGCGGTGACCTGGTAGGCCGCCGAGATACACGCAATTACTGTCAGGAGATAGATCACAGTTCGAGGAAAAGAACACCAATGGCGACCAGTACTGCGCCCGCCCATCTTCTCAAGCCTACATTTTCTCGCAAAACACAGCGAGCCATAAATGTTTCAGCCGGAATGGTAAGGGCCGTAGCGGGTACGGCAAAGCTTAAATCAGCTACAGCGAGAAGTTGAGTGAAACAGAAAAAGCTGATTGCCATGAAGACGATCGAGAGAGCCAGCCGCCATTGGCCAAAGAGTTTGGCTAAAACGCCTGCCGAGTACACCTCCCCGTGCGACTTCATTGCGCTGGATTGAAGGTAGTCGCAAACAATCGTCGAGGCAACGATTCCGAATACGAGCGCCCACTTCATGCCGCATCAGCCTTTGGCGGAGTTGCGGCTGTGAAGATCGTACCGCTCAGGATCAAGGCCGTGCCGATCCAGCGCTGCCAGGAGATATGCTCTCCCAGCACGGCAAAGCCGATTACAGCATTGAGCACGTAGCCGATGCTGGTAACGGGCAGCACAAAAGACAAGTCAGCCCAGGACAGGAGTGTGACGCGGGAAAGCGTCCAGACCGCGAGCAAAAGGATGCCGAGGAGCACCCAGGGGCTTAGCAGCGCGTCGATCGGTTCAATGGCAGTAGGAGCCCAGCCCGTGGGATGCTTCATCCCCCAGGACAGCGCAAAGTTGCCCACAACGTTTGCGGTCACGACAAAGGCCGTGAGCCAGTAAACGCGGCTTCTTGAGGCGGGCATTAATCGCCGGTTGAGGCGTAGCTGGCCTGACTCTTCTGGTCAGCCACGAACTTCTTGCGCTTCTTGCGAAGAGCGAGGTATTCGCGGGCTTCCTTTACCAGCCGGCGCCGTTCATCAGTATTGAAGATGGCCTTCTTGACTACACGCCAGGCAGCCTTCGGGCGGAAGTAGTATTCGCCGTAGAAGCGCTCGACGGAATCGACGAGCTCCGCGCGATCGAGGCCAGGGTAAACGACGGTGGGCAACTGGTGGCCCATCTCGTCGGTCATCGATGCATCAAGCTGGATGAGATTATTCTTCTGCGCGTAATCGTAGAATTCAGTGCCAGGGTAGGGGTGGGCAATCGAAACCTGAATGGTTTCACAATCCAGTTTCTTGGCAAAGTCGATGGTTTGCTGGATGGTCTGGCGCGTTTCTCCGGGCAGGCCCACGATAAAGTCGGCGTGAACGGTGAGGCCGAGTTCATGAGCGTTGCGCGTGAAGCGCTCGGCCATATCGACGGTTGCGCCCTTCTTGATGTTCTTCAAGATCTCGGGGGCACCAGATTCATAACCTACAATCATCAGGCGGCAGCCGGCGTCTTTCATTGCAGCGAGAGTCTCGCGGTCGGTCGTGACACGGCTGGTGCAAGACCAGGTGAAATTGAGCTTCTTGAGTTCTTTGCAGAGTTCAATCGTACGTTCCTTCTTGTAGTTGAAGGTATCGTCGTCGAAGAAGATTTCTTTGAGGCCGTTGAAGTTTTCCAGTGACCAGCGCACCTCGTTGGCAATGTCCTGCACCGAGCGCAGACGCCAGCGGTGACCGGAGTGGGTCTGGGGCCAGAGGCAGAAGGTGCACATGGCCGGGCAGCCTCGCGAGGTGTAAAAGCTGATAAATGGATGCAGCAGGAAGGGTACGTTGTAGCGCTTGAAATCAAGGTCACGCTGGTAGACCTTCGATACCCAGGGCAGCTCGTCGAGATTCTCGATATAGCCACCTTCCGGGTTGTGCATGATGCCACCGTCTTTGCGGTAGCTGACTCCAGGCAACTCAGCAAGAGGAGTACCCTTGGCGTAATTGACGATCTGATAGTCGAATTCGCGGCGGACGATGAAGTCGATGGCCTTGGAGGCGCGCAGCGTTTTTTCCGGTTCTACCGTGACGGGAGGGCCAACAAAGCAGACTTGCAGTTTGGGGTTGGAATCCTTCATCATCTCGGCGATCTTTACGTCGACATGGAAGCCGGGAGTAGAGGTGAAGAGCACCAGAAGTTCGAAGTCACGGGCCATAGCCACGGTGTCTTCGATGGTAATTTTGTGCGGAGGGGCGTCTACCACCTTGGAGTCAGGCAAAAGGCCTGCGGGGTAGCAAAGCCACACGGGGTACCAGTAGCTTTCAATTTCTCGGGTTGCAGGCCAGCGGGAACTGGCACCACCGTCAAAGCCTTCAAATGAAGGAGGGTTCAGGAATAATGTGCGCATGTGTACGGTATTACCGACGCTTTCAGTTTAGCAGTTAGGTCGAGTTTAGAAACGAATCCCGATGAGGAACTCGGTCTGATTGGATCTTGGTGTGTAGTCTGCACCGATCCAACGGGTATAACGAATTTCGGGTTCTATTTTGATCGGGAGCAGTCCGACGGTAAGGCCCCCAGCAAGCGTGACTCCGCCGCCTGTTTCATTGAGTGTGGGGATTCTGCGTAGGGTCACTCCGCCTGAGAAGAAAGGCTTGATTGCAATGGCGTTGATGCGTTTTTTCACCAGAATGGGCACCTGATATACAGTTGCAGTGCGCGAGCCTAGTTTGTAGCGCTCAAACATCAGGCCGGTCTCAAAGGTAGGCAGAATCGGAAGATTCAATTCAACGTAGGGGCCGGCTTTCAGCGGAAAGATCTCACTGTTTGGCTGTTTGTTGTCGACGTAGCCACCCTTGAGGCCAATACTGATGGGTAGCTGTGCCAGTGCCGGCAAGGCTAGTGCGAAGAGGATAAGGTTTTTCAAAAGCGGATTCCTAAGAGCAGGTCGACTTGATTTTGACGGGGTACGTCGCGAACTGCTGTCCAGCGGGTAAATCGAATTTCAGGCTCTAAACGAATTCGGGCGAAAGCTTGTGAGTATCCAGCGGAAATAGTGGCTCCGTACAAGATCCGATTTTCGTTCGCCACAGGGGTCTTTGTTTCAGTTGTAGAAAAGCCTGGAAACTGGGGGACAAGCCGGTAGTTTTGCTCGTAGTCTCCTGCGCGGCGAATTGTCGAACCTGCCGCAGCGAAAGCCCGGCGGTATCGCCATTTGAGCAAAAGCGGAATTTCGACCAGACTAGCGGTGCGGGTTATGTAGTTCAAGGCAGCATTTGGAAAAGGCCCAAAGTAGGAATCTGTGCGCAAACGCCGGTAGAAGAAACCCGTCTCGAAGCCTGGGAGGGAACTGAATGGGGTGAACTCAACGTAGGGGCCTATGGTCCCTCGATTGACTCTTGTAGAAGATTCGCCGCCGCCACTGCGGCCAACGCCAAAGTCGCGCGCCAGATCAGGAGTTAGTGTCAAACCACCTTTAATGCCAGCATGAAACCAAGCGCATTGCGCCACAATTCCTGTCAAACCGATGAGCAAGAACAATCGCATCTAGAATCGGGACGGATTTAGGTGCGGGATTGTTTCCGAAATGGGCTTAGGCGGCTCAAATTCCATCTTGAGAATTGCCTTGCCGATCACCCGGGTTTCGGCCTGATAGTCCACTTTGGAAAGGAATGTGACGCCGTCGCGGGTTTCAAAGTCGCGTGAAAAATCAGCGGACTTAAAGACGACCGATGGGTTCCTGGCGAGACGGCCGGCTTGTCGAAGCTCGACGCCCGTGTTTTCTTCCAGCCACAACTCGCCCTTGAACAGGCCAATCACCTTCTTGATTGGAATGAGTTCAAAGATGACAGCGATCCGATCGCCCAGGCTGTCCTTGCGCTTAAATTTGAACTTGTAATTCTGCGGAGTAATGGCCGGGGGAGTAGTTTCCGAGGCTTCCTGCTCGGCGCTCAGATAGAGGCCAATCACCTTTGTTTTGATCAGGTTATCGCCAGTGAAAGACTTCATCTCATAGGAGATATGGCCATTGGGGGCGACTGTTTTTTCAGCCAACATTTCCCCTTTTTTGTTCAGGCCTGGAAGTGAAGCTTCGATCTTTACCATCGACACGAGAGGCTGGGTTCGCTTTGGGCTGACTTCGCCTCGTTCGAGGTACTTTTTCAACGTCGGGCCTGCTGGCCCGAGGCTGAGGGGATCGAAGGCAACAGGTGTCTTTAGTTGTGCTGAACGGCAGGAGCCAAGTAGAACGGCCAGAATCGCGAGGCCAATAATTTGGAAAAATTTCATTCCGTTAAAGGGTGGACAGATCGAGCATGTAGCCGCGTTTGCCGACATTAATACCGATCGTTTTGCCCTCGCTTCCCAAGTTGGCGTGAACGCCTTCTGCCTCATGTATGTGTCCGCACAGAAAATAACGCGGTGAAACACGATCAATAAAGCTCGCAATGGCCGTCGATCCAAAGTGACGGTTGCCGGAAGCCTGATCGAGGGGAGTATTTTTGGGTGGGCAATGGCAGGCAAGAACGAGCGGAGATAAGGTGGAAAACGGCTCGAGGCGGGCAGCAATCTCTTCTTCGGAATATTCACCCGGGGTGTCGAAGGGAGTTGGATTCGAATAGCCCAGGGCGGCCAGATGAACCGATCCGAATTGTCGAGACTGAGAATGCATGTCTTGGAGGCCGTAAGCCTTACAGAAGGTTTCGATGTCGCGAGCCGACTCGTGGTTGCCAGGAATCACAAATACTTTTCCTGCTCTTTGCCGCAGGATTTCTCCTGCTTTGTCGAGACCACGAGCCCAGGAGACCAGATCCCCGATGCAGAAGTAGTAATCTGCTTCCTGAGCCACCAACCGTTCGAGGGTTTTCAGGTCGGAGTGGATGTCAGAAAAGAACAGGAATCGCATCTCTTAACCCTTATTGTCGCTATTTTGAGGCCCATGAGTAAACCTCCACTTTTAGCTGAGTTGGAAAGCGCGGATGAAGTGTGTCTCGCA
>JBIPMY010000537.1:0-3725 GCA_044376335.1 Bryobacter sp. | reverse complement strand
AGGAGATCGAGGATGCGGTATTCGGCGCGTGAGGTGTCTTGTACTTCGTCAACCTGGATCCAGTCGTAGCGGGCTTGCCACCAGGCGAGGCGGCCTGGGTTTTCGTCAAAGAGAGTGACTACGCCGAGGATGAGGTCTGTGAAGTCGATGGCGTGGGAGTCGCGCAGCATGGCGACGTAGTCGGAGACCAGCGCAGCGTAGTTGATATTGGGCATCTGGTAGGCTGGCCAGAGGCCGCTGGCCTTCAGTTTTTCAAAGAAGACGTCACGGGATTTGCGGGGTGGGCTGGATTCGTATCTGGCGAGGCGGGCGTCGCTGATGGCTTGCCAGATGGCGTAGCGGACGCGGTTCCATTGGCCGGGGACGTCGATCTCGTGCCGGTTGGCGAGGCGGCCGCAGAGCTCTGTTGCGTCTTCTTCGTCGTAGATGATGAAGTCTGCTGGGAGGCCGAGTGCGGCGGATTCCATGCGGAGGATGTTGGCGCAGAGGGCGTGGAAGGTGGAGCACTGGACGTCGCCTCCGACGCGGCTTTGGACTTCGCGGGCGGCGCGGTTGGTGAAGCTGAGGCAGAGCATGCGCTCGGGCGCGATGCCGCCGGCGATTGCCATGGCGGCGCGTTCGGCGAGAGCCATTGTTTTGCCCGTGCCAACGGGGGCCATGACTAGGACTGGCGTCTGCCACTGGTTGACTACACGGGATTGAAGTTCGTTGAGCAACACGTGTTGATGATATCGAGACAGGGATAAACTAAGGAGCTTATGGTGAAAAAACAGATCGCGATGTTGCCGGGAGACGGGATTGGGCCGGAGGTGCTGGAGGCGGCAGAGGCAGTGATTCGGGCGTTGCCGGAGTTGGACTTTGATCTGGTGGAATTTCCTTGCGGGGCGGGTGAGTATTTAAAGAATGGGGACCCGCTACCGAAGGCCACGATTGAGGGTTGCCGTGCGGCGGATGCGATCTTGCTGGGGGCGATGGGGATTCCTTCTGTTCGTTGGGCGGATGGGCGGGAGATGGCACCGCAGATCGATTTGCGGGAGATCTTTGGGTTGTATGCGGGGGTGCGGCCGACGAAGTTGTATAACGCGGCGCATTCTCCGTTGAAGGATCCAGTGATTGATTATGTCCTCGTGCGGGAGTCTACTGAGGGGTTGTTTTCTACGCGGTTACGGCCTCGGGTGATGGGGGCTGATGAGGCTCGCGATGAGATGCTTGTTACGCGTGCGGGGAGTGAGAGGTTGTTCCGGTTTTCGTTTGAGTTGGCGCGGCATCGGCGGAACAAGTTGACGCTGGTGGATAAGGCGAATGTGCTGCCTTCGATGGCGTTCTTCCGTGAGGTTTTTGACGAGATCGCGAAGGAGTATCCGCAGGTGGAGACTGAGCGGGTTTATGTGGATGCGATGGCGTTGTATCTGGTGCAGCGGCCGCAGAGCTTTGATGTGATCGTTACTGAGAATATGTTTGGGGATATCTTGTCGGACTTGGCGGCGGCGACGGTGGGTGGGATGGGGATGGCGCCTTCGGCTGATATTGGGGATGATTTGGCAGTGTTTCAGCCGGCGCATGGTTCGGCTCCGGATATTGCGGGGCAGGGGAAGGCGAATCCGGTGGCTACGATCCTTTCGGTAGCGATGATGTTGGAGTGGTTTGGGGATGTGGATAGCTTGGCTGCGGCGGGGAAGATCCGCAAGGCGGTGGAGTTGGTGATGAGTGATGCGGCGAATGCTACCGGGGATTTGAGGGGTTGGCTGAGTACGCGGGAGTTGACGGGGAAGATTGTGGCGGCGCTTTAACGCTATAAGATTAATTTAGGGAGCAAATATATGGCTGACGCAGTAATCATTAGAGACCCGGAGATCATGAACGGGATGCCTTGTTTTCGGGGAACCCGCGTGCCGTTTAAGAACTTGATCGACTATCTTGAGGGTGGGCATCCACTCGGAGAATTTTTGCGCCAATTTCCTTCAGTTAGCAAGGATATGGCAATTCAGGCCCTTGAAGAAGCAAAGGACTCTTTACTAGCAAAGGTCTGATGAAGATTCTTCTTGATGAGTGTTTGCCGATTGATTTTCGACACAGCTTCGTTGGCTACGAGGCCCATACCGTTCAGTATGCAGGACTCAAAAGCAAGAAGAATGGCGAGTTGATGCGGCTGGCTGAGGAACTGGGGTACGCCGTCATCGTGACCGTTGACCAGGGAATTCCCTTTCAGCAGCCCATGCGAGGGCGGAAAATTTCGCTACTGGTGATACGCTCCAAGAGTAATCAGCTTGAAGACTTGTTGCCGTTTGTAGATTCCGCACTTTCAGTTATCGAGACGATAGCAGAAGGAACTTTAAATTTCATTCCGTCTGTCTAGGGTGCTGATGTGGTATCCGTTCAGGACATCAGACTGAGTCCCCAAAAAGCTGAGTTTAGTGAGGAGTCTGGTCTGATTCGCGATTGATCACAAGTGCATCTGCCAGTAGTTGCCGAATACTCTTGCGTTCGTCCGCGGCTTTCAATTGTTCATAAAGGAAGACGATTCCGATAACGAGGAGAAAGAGAGATGCGGGGCTTGTGGATTGGGCATAAAGCGAAGCACCTAAAGAGAAACCGACAAACGCGACCAATTGCCAGAGAGCGGAAATTCGCGGACCAAAATCGCCCTGGATGAGCGTGCCTTGCGGATGAGCTGAAATACTTGCCCGAAGTAGAGGTTGCCAAGTGTAGGGCTTGAGACCTCTACAGAACTTTAGTGAATCCGGGTTGACTTCGCCCATGAAAGGCGTATCGAGTGGCCAAGGACCAAAATACTGAAAAGGCTCTACCATTGCTGACAATATCGAGACACATTCCGTTGGCTTGAGAGGGGAGATCAGTTCGAGACGTTGCTTTGAGAAGGGATTCACAATTTAAGCTCAGTTCAGGATGCTCACTTCATTTAGATCATCTGCGGCGTAGTGAAGCTGGGTGAACCGTTTCCACCCCATCATCGGCTGAGCGTGTCGGCACCATCGTGGAAATGCATTTCTGGAGGGGTAAGGTAGAGCTCGATCGCTTCTTTGATGTTCGCCTTTGCTTCCTTTTCAGTGTCGCCGAAGGAAGCACAGCCTGGAAGTTCTGGGCAGACGACAGAATATTGTTCGGTCTCTGCATCGTATTCGAGAACAATACGGAACTTCATAATCCAAGTATAGGCTTCCGGCGGATGGGTTCCGCTGACAAGCATTGCTCAAAGGAACTACGCAATGCTCAATGGTGTCTTTGATTGCGTGCAATCGAATCGATGGATCCTCAGGTTGTGTCTGCCCCTGATAGGTGTGCTGTTGTCATTTATTGGATGTGTGGGTTTTGGATTTGTAGCCGCAATCTTGTGTTGGATCACAGGGCCACCAAGGTTCTCCTGGATTGGGAGTGATCATACCGATTGGCGGGGTAGTTTTGTTGTAGCTGGTTTGCTTAGCTTGGCGACTCAGTGGATGTTCTATACGTCAAGCCGATGGCTCAGCCGCAAAATGAAATCGTTGAACTATTGGGACGCCATATTGATAGCTAATCCATTCACTTGCGGATTGGGGCTTATGTTAGGGTTCCCCTTTTTCTCTGAAAGTCTTCCTACAGAGCTGAGAGCAGGGGCAGGCCTATTGAGCTTTACTGGTTTTGTTGGATATTGGAACCAATCGCGGCTTGGTATGAAAATCGCAGAACCGTGGGTAGCAGCTTTACACTCATTTGTTTTTTCGGCG
>JBIPMY010000096.1:0-16615 GCA_044376335.1 Bryobacter sp. | reverse complement strand
CTCATACTCCCGTCCCCCAGATGCACGCCAATCATCACCCTCGGCTCATCCCCCACCAGCCCCAGATACTTCGCATCCGGCAACACCTGATCCAGTTTTCGAATCCCCGTATTGATTTCCCAAATCTTCTTCCCCTCCAGATCCACTCTCGTCACCAGCAGCGTTCCGTCCTGCCCCAGACGCGATCGATGCATCACCAGATACCCGGCAGGCCCTTCCAGCCGTACCGGCCTCGCACTCTTTTCTTCACGCAATAAACCAGCATCCAGATACTCTACAGATCCAACTCGCTGTGCAATGCGATCCTTCACCCTCCACAGTCCATGCGTCTTGCCGTCCCGGATGGCTCTCCCGGTTGGCGCTCCAAACTGACCCACTTTCCCTGCGTCCTCAACAGACATCAAGCCAAACCATTCCGATTCCCCAATCTTGGCTCCCTTCCAGAAATAAACATCCGGCCCCACTCCAAACATCGACATCTTCTCGTTGTATTCAGCCCACTGCTGCCTCGATTCTTCATAGCTTTTCGCCTTAGCCCACTTCTCATCTTCATAAGCCGTCCCAACCAGGGTCACCGGGTCCAACTCAAACTGCCGCGCATCCGCAACCTTCAGCCGCAACTTCGGCACCACCCCACCCACGCTATAAAACTTGCCCTCCTGAACCCAGAACTGCGCCAGACTCGGATTCGCCTGCGACAATTCCGCAAAGCCCACCCGCTGCTTCGTCGATAAATCCAGCCCCACCAGCGCATCGGCATAAATCCAAACCCGGCGTCCATCGCTCCCCAGCAGCTTCGCATCGTTACGCAACTTAATCTCATCCCCGCGCTCAACAATCGTCACAACCTCGAACCGCCCCACGTCCGCCACATCATGCAAAACCAAATCCACTCCGTAGCGACTCCGTTTGTTTTGCGACCCCCAAAAGGTCGGCGCCCGCAACACCACCACCAATGAAGCAAACCGCTCGCCCACCCGAATCGTATCGCCAGCAAAGCGCAAATCAGCACGCCGCGGCCCCTTTGGCACCAGCACAAAGAACAACGCAACCACGCCCAAAAGCATCAATCCCAGGATCGAGAGGATTACCGCTTTACGGTTCACTACAGGCTCCACGGCTTCCGCATCGGCCGCGTCAACATCTGATTCGCCGCCTCATCCCCGATGCACCGCTCCTTCACCGGGTCCCACTTCAAATCCCGCCCCAGCCGCAAACTGATATTCCCCAAATGGGCCACCGTAATCGATCGATGCGCCTGCTCAATCGGAGCCACCGTCTCCTGCCGCGACTTCACACAATCGATGAAGTTCCGCATATGATTCGCGCTCCGGTACAAGCGCACATCCTTCTCGCCGGCTTCAAAATCGAGCAACGACATCGGGCTCGCCTCTATCGCTCCCCGGTTCACCCATACCCACCCCTCACTACCCTGAAACGTCACTCCACCCCGAACACGGCTCGAGTAAATCATCTTCACCCCATTGGCATACACAGCCTCAAAGTGAAAGTCCGTCGCCGTATTCCAGAGCTTCTCCTTGGCCCAGGTCGCCTGCCCGTTCTGAATCGCCACTGGCCCGCTCAACTCCATCCCCATCCCCCAATGCGCGATGTCTGGATGATGTCCGCCCCAGTCCGTAATCTGTCCACCTGAGTAATCGAGAATCCAGCGAAAGTTCACATGGCATCTACCCGGCGCATAAGGCGCATTCGGCGCTGGCCCAAGCCACATGTCATAGTTAAACCCCTCTGGCACCGGCTCCTCATCCTGACGATCCTGCGTCCGCCCAAAGTCAGGCGTCCCGCCCGGCAACCCGCACAACACCGTGTGCAACTTCCCAATCCGCCCATTGCGCACAATCTCGCAAGCCTTGCGAAACCGCACATCAGACTTCTGCTGGCTCCCGCACTGAAACACCCTCTTGCTCTCACGCACCGCATCCGACATCGCCCGCCCCTCGCCAATCGTCAACGCCAGCGGCTTCTCCCCATAAATATCCTTACCCGCCCGTGCCGCCTGTATCACCGGAATCGAATGCCAGTGATCCGGCAACGCAATCAAAACCGTATCGATGTCCTTCCGTGCCAGCACCTGCCGAAAGTCCTCATAAGCCGCACAACCCTTCCACGTCCCGCTCTTCTTTTCACGCGCATAATTCCACTCGATAAACTGCCGCGCCGGCTCACGCCCCGCCACGCCCCCATCCCAATACCCCGGCGACTCCTTGTTCACATCGCACACCGCAACCACCTGCACCCGCTCGTCGCGCAAGAAGCCTTTGAGGTCATTCAACCCCTGATTCCCCGCCCCGATCAGCCCCATCGTCACTCGTTCACTGGGGGCAACAGGCGCAGCCATAGCTGCCGCACCACTCATCAAAAATGCGCGTCGATCCATGCCAAGGATCTTAACTCAGAACTTATACAATCGAGCCGGATTCTCCACCAGCATCCGCTTGTCCCCGCCCCATTTGGCAAACTGGTTCAGCCAGATCCCGTCATCGACATCTTCAAAAGGTGCCACATCGGTCGCCTTACGCCCCGCAACACTGCGGTTATCCGGATGCGGCCAGTCCGTCCCCCACAACACCCGCTCGGCATTAGCCTCAATCAACGCCCGCACCATCACCCCGCTAGCTTCCAGCTTCCCGCTAGGCATAAAGCGATTGGTCACCTTCACATAAGCCTTGCCCGCCCGCAACATCCGCAACAGTGCATCAAAGCCCTCCTGCCCCACACCCAGATCCGGCTTCGCGCCAGCCACATGATCAATCACCACAGGCACCGGCGCACGCATCACCAGATCTTCCACCGCTGCCACTTCACTCAAACCCGAAAACACCTGCACATGCCAGCCCAGACCCGACACACGATCAAGAGCCTTCTCAAGCAAAGGCCGCAACCCGCGAGGTGAATTCACGCGGATCCCACAAACCCCCAGCGCCCCCAGACTCTTCAACTCCGCATCGCTGGTCCGCTCATCAATAACGGCAACCCCGCGAGAAGTCCCCCGCCTTGCCTTCAGCCCATAAAGCGTCGCAGCATTATCAGTCCCGTAAACACTGGGCGTAACAATAACAACCCGCTCCACCTGCAAGGTACGGTGTAGAGCCGCCATCTCCCGCGGCAGCGCACTAGGAGGCGTATAACTCCGCCCCGCCCACATCGGAAAATTCTTCACATCCCCAAACACGTGCGTATGGCAATCACAAGCCCCCTTGGGCACAGCAAAGTCCACCATCGTCCTTGGCTGAGAAGCCTTCCCAAAACTCCCACGCCTCCCCAGCAACAAACCCGCACTCAACACAGCACTACGGCGGCTAACCATCGCATTACCTCCTTCTTTCAGAACAAATTTAACGATAACCAGATATCATTAATATTGATGTTCAAAGTTTTGCTATTCCTCTGCGGCTCATTCACAGTCTATGCCCAGTCCACCTCAACCTTAACCGGCACCCTCACCACCCCTCAAAACAAACCGCTGCCCAACGCAACGATTCTTCTCAAGAACCCTACCCAGGGCCGATCCTGGCAAACGCAATCAGACAGCAAGGGCCACTACCTCATCCCCGGCCTGCTTCCGGGCACCTACTCGGCCGAAGCATCTGCCCAGGGCTTCACAACAGAATCCGTTACTGGCATTGAGCTACTCGTCGCAGGTAACACAACGGTCAATTTCCTTCTCTCCGAATCCAGCGCAACATTCAAAACAACCGCACAAGCCTTGCCACCATCTGCTGACCGTGAGCTCCCCAGCGTCGGCCTCGTCATCGGTCGAGACTTTGTTGAGAATCTCCCCCTCAACGGCCGCTCTTTTCAATCGCTAATTGAACTCACCCCAGGCGTAGTCATCACCAACTCCACCACCGTCTCTGCCGGCCAGTTCTCAGTCAATGGCCAGCGTACAAACTCCAACTACTTTATGGTCGATGGCGTCGGTGGCAACGTCGGCGCTTCCGCTGTCGCAACTTTCAGTCAACAAGCCGCAGGCACACTCCCGGGCCTCACGGTCCTGGGCGGCACCAACAGCCTGGTAACCCTCGACGCGCTCCAGGAATTCCGCATTCAAACCTCCACCTTCGCCCCGGAATTCGGCCGCACGCCAGGCGCTCAGGTATCCCTCGCCACACGCTCGGGCTCAAATCAATTTCATGGCTCTTTGTTTTATGAATTACGAAACGAAAAGCTCGACGCCAACGATTGGTTTGCCAACGCTGCCGGCTCCAGCCGCGCTCCATTCCGCCTCAACCAGTTCGGCGGCACACTCTCCGGCCCACTCAGCCTCCCCAAAATTTACTCCGGCAAAAACCGCACCTTTTTCTTTGCTGCTTACGAAGGCCTCCGTCTCCGCCAACCCCGCTTCCAAACCGTTCAGGTTCCCACAGAATCCGCTCGCCGCCGTGCAACAGGCGCGATCCAATCCCTTCTCAACGCCTTCCCTCTCCCCAACGCCCCGTCTCCCTTCACCAACCCTGACGAAGGCCTCTTTCGCGCCGCATTCTCAGACCCCGCCACCACCAACATCACTTCTCTGCGTCTGGATCATAACCTCAGCTCAAAGGCTCTCCTCTTCGGCCGTCTCAGCGTCTCCCCCACAGAACGGACAGAACGCGTTTTCGCCAACCAGATCACAACCACCAGGTCCAACCTCTACACCTACACCGCTGGCCTCAACCTCACCATCACCCCTCGGCTCATTCACGAATTCCGCTTCAACTACAGCGATTCCGATGCCGGTTTCAATTGGGACGCAGGCGAATTCGCCGGTGCCATCAAGCCACAAGACTCCCTCCTCTTCCCCGCCTATACAGACCGCAACAGAGCCAGTGCAGGCTTCTTCCTCGGCGTCTTTCTTCCCGGTATCTCGCCACCAAATCTCACGCAAGGCCGCTCCATCGGCAACCGTCAAAAGCAATTGAATTTCACTGGCAACCTCAGCTATACAGCCTCCTCTCACCAGTTCAAATTTGGCTTCGATATCCGCCCTATGCTCCCCACTGCCGCTTTCCGCGAATATGGCATCAGCTACAACTTTGGCTCCATCTCGAACGCCATCAACCTTGGCACAGCCACCGTCAGCCTCCAGTCGCTTGCTCCGCAAGCCAGCATGAGCTTCCCCACCTATTCCTTCTTCGCCCAGGACAACTGGCGCGTCTCCCAAAAACTTACAATCAACTACGGCCTCCGCTGGGAACTGATACCTGCACCCTCGGGAGCTTCCGGTCGCCCCATTTTCGGCCCAACCCAGGTCACAAATCCTCTCGCGATTTCCATCGCCCCTTCGGGCACCAATCTCTGGCAAACCCGCTGGAATAACTTCGGCCCTCGCGTCGGCATCGCCTACCAGGCATGGGGCGGTACAACAATTCGAGGTGGCATCGGCCTCTTCCATGACCTCGGCACAGGCCAAGCCTCACGCGGATTCAACAGCTGGCCCTACAACACCGTCCGCACCAGCCTCAACGCGCCATTCCCCCCAAGTGCAGCAGCCCTCGAGCCAATCCCTTTCAATGCTCAACCTCCCTACAGCGCTGAATTCTTCTTCACCGATCCCAACCTCAAACAACCTCTCACAGTCCACTGGAGCTTTGGCATCGAGAAAGATTTCCGAAAGATAGGTGCCCTCGATGTCCGCTACGTAGCCAACCGTGGCACCCAGCTCCTCTTCAATCAACTCCTGAGAAATCGTCCTGCAATTGCAACTGCTCCCGCCAGCGTCGTAGTCAACCCCGCCCTCTTCGGCAATAACAGCAACGTCAACATCTCAAGCAATGCTTCCTCGTCGAACTATCAGTCGATGCAAATTCAATTCCGCCGCCGCGCCTCGCGGTCTCTCCAGTCGCAAGTCTCCTACACCTGGTCTAAGGCGATCGACAACTTCTCTGACGAAACCACCCAGGCCTTGCCTCTCTCGCTTTATCCCCGCGATCTGGACCGCGGCCCCGCCGATTTCGACGTCCGTCACAACCTTGTCCTCGCGCTCACCTATGAGCTCAAAGGCTTCAGCTTCGATTCGATCGCGCGTGCCCGCTCAGCCACACCGGTCAACGTCTTTACCGGCACCGATCCTCTCAACCTCGGCCTGACAACAGCCCTCCGGCCAGACCTCATCTCGGGCACACCACTCTACCTCACAGACCCATCGCGCCCGGGCTCTCGCATCATCAACCGCAACGCATTCCGCGTCCCCACCAATCAATACGGCAATCTCGGCCGCAACGCCCTCCGCGGCCTCGCGGTTTCTCAAATCGATTTCGCCGTCCGCCGCAACATCCTGAAGCGCGAAAATATCCGTGTGGAACTCCGCTCAGACTTCTTCAACATCCTCAACACACCCAACTTCGCAAACCCCTCTGGCGCGCTCAACAACGCCGCCTTCGGTTTCTCGCAAAACATGCTGGGCAGAGGTCTCTCCACCGGAGCAGGCGCACTCAGCCCACTCTTTCAAATCGGCGGCCCTCGCTCCATTCAATTCGCCATCAAGGTAATCCTGTGAAATTCCTATCACTCCTCTTCGTCACGACTCTCGCTACGGCACAGGGAGTCCCAAAAGAACAATGCTTCCCCATCGAACAACTCCCGGAATCGCAAAGAAAATCCGCTGAAGAACTCTTCCTGAAGCTAACGGATAGCGAAGCACTCTACACCGTCATCGGTGCAGTTAAACCCATGTCCGGCGGCTACACCACCTTCAAGCTGCCGGCAGACTCTCTTGAGGCAAACACCATCGACGAAGCACGCCGCTTCCTTGCCGTCTTCCACTGCGGCAGCGACCTCTTCGCCACCGTCCACCATTTCGCCCGTCTCTTCCCGGGCAAAGACACCAAAACACTCGAACGCTACTTCGACGGCGTCGTCTTCAACCGCATTGGCCTCCGACGCACCATACTCGCGCACAAAGACTTCTTTATCCCCCTCGGCCTCAGCGAAAACGCTCACCCCATGGAAGTTCTCATGGCCATCGAATATCTCGAAGGCCCCTCTCGATTCCGTGGTCTCGGTTACCTCTACGGCTACCCCGATTACGCAGTAGACTTCTTCGTCTCCGCCTCAAGACAACAAACATTTACCGGAGTTTTTGTTCCCCGCGATTTTGTCTCAAACCCCACCTTTGCCCGGGCAGACCGGGGCGTCGTCTACGCGGTTGAAAAAGGCGCTACAGAGCGCGAAGCCGACAAGCAATTCCGCGCCCAGCTAGGCCCCATTCTTGAGGAATACAAGCGCCGTCGCAACGAATACATCGGCGAAGGCAAGCCCGGAGTCATTGCCCTCCTCCGTGACTGGTTCTGCCAGTCCGGAACATGTCAATTGCCAATACGAATGAAAGCCCAACAATAGAGGTTAAACTTAAGCATATGTTTCATTTGCGTTACTTTTTGATTACAGTCTTCTGCGCCTTCTCATCGCTCCTCGCTCAAAACGCCACCGTCTCCGGTTCCGTCGCCGATCCTTCTGGGGCATCCATCCCAAAGGCCAAAATCTCGGTACGCAACTTGGCCACTAACGTTTCGGTCGAAACTTCCACGAACAATCAGGGTCTCTTTTTCCTGCCGCCCGTGGCCCCAGGCAAATACCAACTCACTGCATCGGCCTCTGGCTTTAGTGACGCTGAAGTCAACGACCTTGTCCTCGAAGTCGGCCAACAGCGAACCGTAACGCTGAAGCTGGAAACGGGTCAAATCAAACAAACCATTTCCGTCGAAGCCGCAGCCCCCATCCTAAACGTGCAAAACGCAGATCGCGGCTCTGTCGTCGAGAATCAATTCCTCAAGTCGATCCCCCTCAACGTCCGCAACCCAATGTTGCTTCTCACCCTCGCCCCAGGTGTAACTGGTGGCCTCAACGCAGGCATCAACACCGCCTCGCAATCCACCACCAACAACTTCCGCATCAACGGCGGGCGAGGTGCCACAAACGAAATCCTGATCGACGGAGCCTCAAACACCGGCACCTACAACAATCAGGTTTCAGCCATGCCCCAGGTGGACTCAATCCAGGAATTCAAAGTCAACACTTCCCCATATGCGCCTGAATTCGGACGCACCGGAGGTGGCCTCATCAGCTTCGCCATGCGCAGCGGTACAAACTCCCTGCACGGTACTCTCCACAACTTCCTCCGCAACTCCGTCCTGGACGCCAACGGCTTCAATGCCAACCGTGCCGGCCAACCCCGCCGCGCTTTCCGCCGCAACCAGTTCGGTGGCACCCTGGGCGGCCCCGTCGTACTCCCTAAAATCTACAACGGCAAAAACAAGACCTTCTTCTTTGCCGCCTACGAAGGCCTTCGAGAGCGCAGCATAGGCTCCTTTACTGGCACGGTGCCAACAACACTCGAACGAGCAGGCAATTTCTCTCAGTCCACACTCGCCAACGGCAATCTCATTCAAATCTTCGACCCACGCACCACCCGCCTCGACCCTGCCCGCCCTGCAGGCACGACCCGTTACATCCGCGACCCGTTTGCAGGCAACATCATTCCCACTGCTCTTCTCGGCCCGGTCCCAACAAACGCCTTCAAATACTACCCGCTACCCAACCAGCGTGGAGACGGTGGTAGCAACATCAATAACTTCTTCAGCTCCGCACCCAATTCCCTCGACGGCGACCGTATCGACACCAAGGTCGACCACCAATTCAACAACCAGCACAACGTATTCGCTCGGTGGAACTGGTTTGAGAATTTGAACGCTCAACCAAGCGTCTTCAACAATTTCGCCTCGCCTGTACAAACCCCAAATCGCATCCCAGGCATCAACTGGGCAGGCAACCACATCTGGAGCGTAAAGCCCACTTTCTTGATCGAACACTTTTTCGCCCTCAACCAGAGTGAAACCAATCGCATCCCTCTCAGCCTGGGCTTCGATGCCACCACCCTTGGCATTCCTTCAAGCGTTGCCTCAGCCCCACGCCAAGCCTATTTCCCGTTGATCAGCGTAGGACGCATGACGGGGCTTGGACCGCAGGGCACAGCGTCCAATTCAGTCGTTTCAAAGACTCTCCAATACCAGATCAAAGCCACTCAACAAATAGGCAAGCATTCACTCAAGTTCGGTTATGACATCCGCCGCTTCCGTGTTTCAATCGACAATCCCCAACCTCTCGGTATCAGTGCCAGCGGCTCTTTTACCGGCGGCCCCAATCCACAGGCTCAGGCCGCTGCCTCAGGCCACGGACTTGCCGATCTCTTTCTCGGCGTCGCAAATGTCAATCACAACATTCGCCCGCGCGAAGAACACCAACATTACTACAACGCTTGGTTCTTCCAGGATGAATGGCGTATCTCAAATAAACTCACCTTAACCGCAGGCCTTCGCTACTCGATTGAAACTCCGCGCACTGAGTCGAGGAATCAATACGTCTTCCTCGACCTCAACTCTGCATCCCCTCTCACCGTCCCCGGCCTTCAGCTCAAGGGCGGTCTCGGCTTCGTCGGCACCAAAGACATCCCCGGCCGTCGCACTCAGCTAGTGGAGCGCAACAACTTCGATCCACGCCTTGGCATCGCCTACCAGCTGAACACCAAGACTGTTCTTCGTAGCGGCATCGGCGTCTTCCATCATCCGCTCGTGCCAAACACCGACCTGGCCCTCGGTTTCTCCCGCAACACTTCATCACTAGTAGCCCAGGCTGACGGTGTCACTCCCAACTTCAATCTCAGCAATCCCTGGCCAACCGGCCTCCTCCAGCCCACTGGCAATACCTTAGGCCTCAACACACTGCTGGGCCAGGGTATCAGCGGCCCACTGCGCACCCAGGGTCTCCCCTACCAGTTGCAATGGAGCTTCGACCTCCAGCGCCAACTCCCCTGGAATTGGGTGGCAGAACTCGGCTATGCCGCCAATAACGCCTATCGCCTCCCGTCAAGCATCCAGTACAACCAACTCTCCCCAGACACAGTCGCAAGCCTTGGCAGCGCCGTAAACGCGACCGTTCCCAATCCCTTCTTCGGCATCATCACAGACCCCACAAGTTCGCTCAGCCTCGCCACCGTGCAGCGTGGCCAACTTCTCAGGCCATATCCGCAATTCACGTCGGCGGCGGGCTCGCAAGTCGGTGTCGGTCAATCGAACTATCACGCTCTACAGGCGCGCGTCGAGCGTCGCTACTCAAACGGTCTGGCCGTTCTCTTCGCCTACACATTCTCAAAAACCATCGACAACACGGCGGAACTAGGCGGTTTCCTCGGAGCTTCCCCCGGCTACCAGAACAACTATTGCTATAGGTGCGATCGGTCGCTCTCCTACCAGCATGTTCCCCATGTCGTCCGTCTTTCTACCCGCTATGATCTACCCAAACTCACCAACAATAAATTTCTTGGGCAGATCGCAAACGGTTGGGGTGTCGGCAGCTTCTTGAGCATCGAAAGCGGCACACCGGTTGTTGTCACTTCACCCAACGATTCCCAATCTTTCGGTGGTGGCAGCGGCATGCGTCCCAATGCCACAGGCCAAAAGGCTGGCCTCGGCAACGTAGACCTCGTCGATGGCGTTCAGTACTTCAACGCTGCCGCCTTCTCCCGCACTCCCCAATTCCAATTCGGCAACGTCAGCCGCACTCTCCCCGACGTACGTAATCCACGCCAGTGGAATTGGGATGCACTCATCGAAAAGCGCTTTAAGATAACAGAACGCTTCAACCTCGACTTCCGCAGTGAGTTCTTCAACCTCACAAATAGCGTTGTCTTCGGAGGGCCAAGCACCTCGTTTACCGCCGGTGACTTCGGTCGCATTACGGCACTGCGTCAGAACAACACTCCACGCCAGTTACAGTTCGCACTGCGCTTGAGCTTCTAAGTAAGGATGCAGGTGCTCTACTTCACCTGCATCGACTTCAGGTAGTCCACCACCGCGCGCACCCGCACCAGCCCTAAGTCCTGGTCCTTCTCGACTCTGCGGAAAACAGGCCCCCATACCGGCATTTCCCGGCTTCCGTGAGCTGCCTTCATAGCAGCTTCTCCAAGAATCTGATTCTCCAGATCCGCCACCGGAAACTTCCCAGCCCGCCGCTTGGCAATCGTAGTCAGATCCGGCACCGGCATCTTGAGAGCCTCAACCACCGGCCCCTTCCCCTTCAAGTCCATGCCATGACAGCTCGCACAGTAAGAGACAAACAGACCCTTACCATCAAGGGTCGGGTTCAACTTGCGAGGCGACTGCGTCTGCGCCATCCCTACCACCGCAACACCCAAAATCAATACCAGCTTCGCATTCATCATAAGAAGCCTCCGGCTTAATTATATTTCATCGGGTGGGTTCTGGCCCATCTTCCTCATCCTCATCGTCGAGATCGTCTTCATCGAAATCGTCGTCATCGTCCTCTAGCGATCCCTCCGCAAAGATTGCCTCCACGGCCTCCTGCACACGGTCCAGCGCCTCATCGATCGGCAACGCCTCCGCATCGAGCACCTCAAGCTCGCCATCTCCCCACGGGATCCAGCGAATCATGAACCGCTCATTGGGAAACCCGCGAAACAGCAGCAACCCGGGCACGCCCAGCGCACAAGCCGCATGGCCACCTGCAGAGTCATACCCGATAAACAACTCACTCGCATTGATCTCGCTGGCAAACTCCTTAAAGCTCCCGTAATACGGCGTCACGCTGCCATTGTCCCCAGGCCGCACTTCAGCAATCGCCCGCCTCACCCGCTCCGCTTCTTCGCCACCCGCGCCAGTATCCACCAGCACGCGCAACCCACGGTCTACAAGTAACTGCAGCAACTTTGGCTCAAACGGCCACGGCATCGCCTTCTCAGGATTCTCACCAACGCCCAAACTCAGCGTCACGTCAAACCCTTCCAGCCGGTCTTCCACCGCAACAATCGGCACATGCAGCGGAACCTCAAAGGTCTGCTCCACCCATCGCTCGGTCATCTCACCTAGCGGCATGTCCTCATCGCTCCACCAGCTTCGCGTCTCAAAGAAGTAATAGTTATCTTCTTCTCCAAGAGGCAAAAGGCCAAGTTGGCTCAAACGGCTATCGGGGTCCACAATTAGAGCACCCTTCACACTTAGAGCTTCTTTCAGGGCCGGATACACCCCCAGCCGCTCACGCAAGGTACCCGTGCGCTTATAGGGCACTTCAACCAGCTCCAGCCCAATCTCCGGCTCAAACATCTCGTAGTTCTTGCGAGGTCCAACAAAGTGGATCTTCGCATTCGGAAAGTGCACAAACACTGCCCGCAACACTCGGCTCGTAATCGCAATATCGGCACCAATCGTGATCCGCGAAAGTACAAAGACATTCTCGACACTCTCGGGATTGCCGACAAACTTGCGCGGCTTCCGGATCCGCATAAACCGCTCGATCAAGGTCGACGCATCCATATCTGGAAGCGCCGCCTCAATCACTCGAGCAAACACATGCGTGTAGACATTCACCAGCCGAAACTCAAACGCATCAGCCAGCGGTTCCACCAAATCACGAAACAGAGCCACCGAACCTTCGTTCGAAGCCAGTGCCTCTTCAATTACCTTTGCGACCAAACCTTCCGGCTCAGGCTCGCCCGCCAGCAACAAGCTGGCCAGTTGGCTAGCGGAAGTATTTTCCAACGATGATCTCCAGCTTCTCCAGCGTCTCGGCAGGTACCTTGGTCTTGTCGGTAATGATCGCGTTCTTCAGCGAATTCTTGCAGCTGCAATCCCCCGGCGCAGGCATAGCCTCAATCGCCAGTCGAATCACCTTCGATGCATTCTCCGCATTCTTCAGCAGCGTCGCGATAATCTGATCCACCGTCACCGCATCATGATGCGGATGCCAGCAATCGTAATCGGTAACCATCGCCACAGTCGCATAACAAATCTCGGCTTCGCGCGCCAGCTTCGCTTCCTGCAGGTTCGTCATCCCGATGATGTCCATGCCCCAGCTGCGATATACATTCGATTCAGCCTTGGTCGAAAACGCCGGCCCTTCCATGCACAGGTAAGTGCCGCCCTTTTTGCCAACCACGCCAGCCCCGGCACAAGCCGTCTCCAGCACATCCATCAACTGGTGACACGTCGGCTCAGCAAAACTTACATGCGCCACAAGCCCTTCCCCAAAGAAGGTCGACACACGTCCCGCCGTACGGTCAAAGAACTGATCGGGCATCACAAAGTGCTCCGGCGCGTGTTCTTCCTTCAAGCTGCCCACAGCCGAAAGACTCACAATCCGCTCCACGCCCAGCTTCTTGAAGCCCCAGATATTCGCTCTAAAATTCAACTCCGTAGGCGTGATCCGGTGCCCACGTCCGTGACGTGCCAGAAACGCCACCGGCTTGCCCGCAATCGTCCCTACAACATAAGGGTCCGACGGCTTGCCATACGGCGTATCAATCACAACCTCTTCGGTCACTTCAAAACCTGGCATCGAGTAGAGCCCGCTGCCACCAATAATCCCGGTATCGATCTTCAAAACTTAAGAATGCTCCTCAATTAGTTCTATCAGCACTCCGCCCGTCGATGCTGGATGTACGAACACATATTTGTGCCCACCCGCTCCAATCTTCGGCTCGTTCAACACCCGCGCACCCTCCCGCTTCATCCTCTCAACGGCCACAACAAGGTCCGGAACCCGCATCGCCACATGATGAATCCCAGGGCCCCGCTTCTCCAAAAACTTGGCAATTGTGCTGGTTTCATCCACCGGCTCAAGCAACTCCAGCCGACTCTCCCCGGCCTGCAACATCGCCACATGAACTCGCTCCCCGGCCACCGTCTCCCGATGCGCCTCCCCCATCCCCAAAGCCCCCTGATAGAACCGCAGCGCCTCATCGATACTCCCCACCGCAATCCCCAAATGATCAATCGCAAACCGCGCCGGCGCAGCCACTGCCACCCGCCGCGGCAGCGCCTGCAAGCCCGCCCACACTTCAGCCATCCCCTCACCCGTAGTCGCAACCGTCTTCAGAATCGGCTTCTCACCATGCACCTCGGCTTCAATCTCGCGATACAACTTCTCGGCCCCAGCCATATCGCTTTTGTTGATCACAAACAAATCCGCGATCTCCATAATCCCAGCCTTGATCGCCTGGATCTCATCCCCCTGCCCCGGCACCAGCAACACGGCAACAACATGCGCCAGCCGCGCCACATCAATCTCGTCCTGCCCCACACCCACCGTCTCCACAATCACCACATCAAAGCCCGCTGCATCAAACACCCGCACAAGCCCCAGCGTCGTCGGAGCCAACCCACCCATCGCCCCCCGCGTAGCCATACTGCGAATAAACACACCCGCATCCTGGTGATGCCGCTGCATCCGGATCCGATCCCCCAGCAAAGCCCCGCCCGTCTTCATCGAAGAAGGGTCAACAGCAACAACAGCAACCTTCAACCCAGCCCCGCGAATCACCGCCACCAGCTGATCGGTAAAAGTACTCTTCCCCGCCCCCGGAGGTCCCGTCACGCCAACAACAAGCGCGCCAGACCCCACAAGGCCATCCAGCTTCTGCCCCATCTCGACAAGCGTGCAAGCCCGCGCCACCGAACGCCGGTCCCCCTCGAGTACTTTCGCCACTAAGTCCGTCTGATTCACAATCCACATTATCCGGCATATCCTGAGAGCTCATGCCGCCGAAACCTCCAACCATAAGCGAATTCATGGCGACTCTCGACCACCCGCAAAAACCGGCCATCAACCACCTGCGCAAGCTGATCCTCGCACTAAGCCCCGCCGTCTCAGAAGAAATCAAATGGAACTCCCCCAGCTTCCGCACCACCGAATTCTTCGCAACAACCAACCTGCGCTCCAAAATCGGCATCGGCCTCATCCTCCACCTCGGCGCCAAAGTCCGCGACCTGCCAAAAGATTTCGCAATCGACGATCCCAGCACCCTCCTCAACTGGCTCGCCAAAGACCGTGCCTCCATTGACTTCAAAGACCTCAAGCACCTCAAAGCCAACCAACCAGCCCTCGAACACATCCTCCGCCAGTGGATCGCCGCCCTCGACAGCTAACTCTTCAGCAACTGCCGCGCAATCACCATCCGCTGGATCTCGCTCGTCCCTTCCCCAATCGTCATCAACTTCACATCCCGGTAAAACTTCTCCACCGGATAGTCCTTGATAAAACCATACCCGCCGTGCACCTGCAACGCCTCGCCACAAACCTCCACCGCAATCTCACTCGCAAACAACTTCGCCATCGCACTCTGCCGGGTCACCGTTTTGCCCTCATCTTTCAACCACGCCGCCTGCAACGTCAACAGCCGCGCTGCCTCGATCTGCGTCGCCATATCCGCCAACTTATGCTGTATCGCCTGGAACTCGCTGATGAACTTCCCAAACTGCTTCCGCTGCTTCGCATACTTCAGCGACGCCTCATAAGCCCCCTGCGCAATCCCCACACTCAACGCCGCAATCGAAATTCTCCCTCCATCGAGAATCCGCAGCGCATCCACAAAGCCCTCACCCTCTTCACCCAACAACTGTCCAGCCCCGAGCGTACAGTTCTCCAGCACCACCTCCCCCGTAGCCGAGCTCCGCATCCCCAGCTTGTTCTCTTTCTTCCCCAATCGATACCCCGGCGTCCCGCGCTCAATCACAAACGCCGAAATCCCATGCGAATGCGAAGCTTGATCCGTCAACGCCATCGCCACACAAACATCGGCATAATGAGCATTCGTAGTAAACGTCTTGGCCCCGTTCAACACCCACCCCGCCTCAGTCCGCGCAGCAGTCGTACGTGTCCCCCCGGCGTCAGACCCCGCCTCCGGCTCAGTCAAACTCCAACACCCAATCCACTCACCCGTCACCAGCTTCGGCAAATACCGCCGCTTCTGCTCCTCGCTCCCGGCCACATACAAATGATTCGTACAAAGCGAATTGTGCGCCGCCACAATCAGGGCAAAACTCGGGTCCACCCGGGCCAGCTCCTCAATCACAATCGAGTACTCGATGTAGCCCATCCCGGCCCCACCGTACTCTTCCGGAAAAATCACCCCCAGCAACCCCAACCGGGCCGCCTTCTTCACTGCATCCAGGGGAAACTCCTGCGCTTCATCCCAGGCCAGGACGTGTGGTGCAAGTTCCACGGTGGCAAACTCACGAACCATCTTGCGCAACTCATTCTGCTCTTCGGTAAAGGCAAATTGCATGGCTGCCTCCACAATACAAAATTCAAACCCACCACACCCTGATAAAATTCAAGCTTCAACATGAGAGTCGAATCCCCCGCCTCAGCCGCGCAAGTCGTCGAGCTGCTCCGGGATAGCCAATCCGCCAAACACCGCATCGAAATCTGCGGCAACAGAACCAAACACCGCATGGGCGGCCCCATCGCCGTCGCCGATCTGCGACTCGAAACAAAAGCCCTCAATCGTGTTTTGGCCTACGATCACCGCGATCTCACCATCAGCGTAGAAGCCGGCATCAAGTACTCAGACCTCACCAGGATCCTCGCCGAAAAAAGCCAGTTCCTCCCCATCGATCCCCCCTTCAGTGAAGAAGCCACCATCGGCGGCATCCTCGCCACGCATTCCTCCGGCTACCGTCGCCGCCTCTTCGGCACCGTTCGCGATCTCGTCATCGGCATGAACTTCGCCACCCTCGCCGGCCGCACCGTCCAATCCGGCGGCATGGTCGTCAAAAACGTAGCTGGCCTCGACTTCGCCAAACTCCTCACCGGGTCCTTCGGC
>JBIPMY010000095.1:0-16626 GCA_044376335.1 Bryobacter sp. | reverse complement strand
CTATGAGAAAGGCAATCATGGCTGGTGGCCGGGGCTGGCAGATTACCGGGCGGCGATGGTGATGTCTGGCAAGGGCGTGAAGCGCGGGACAAGTCCGGCTGTAGCGATGGAATCTGTGGCCGCGCGCTGGGCGGAGATTCTTGGGGTGAAGCTCGAACGCTAAACTAAAGGGGATGCGAACCCCCTTGATGGCCGCGAACTGGAAGATGTTCAAAACACCGGCCGAGACGACTGCTTTTTTCAATGACTTTCTGCCGCTGGTAAAGGACGTGACTGCCGCCGAGATTGCGATCTGCGCGCCGTTTGTCGACCTTCCAACGGCTATTGCTGCAACCGCTGGAACGAACGTGACGGTTGGCGGCCAGAACCTTTACTGGGCCAAGGAAGGTGCCTTTACCGGCGAAATCTCCGGACCCATGCTGAAAGCGATTGGTTGCACCTGGGTGATTGTGGGCCACTCGGAGCGCCGCCAGTATTTTGGTGAAACCGATGAGACGGTGCTGCGGCGTACGAAGGCTGCTATCGAGGCTGGTCTCAAAGTGATTGTTTGTGTCGGCGAGGTTTTGGCTGAGCGTGAAGCGGGCCAGACGGAAGCGGTGCTTGCCAAGCAATTTGAGGGCGGGATTGCGGGTCTTACGCCGGAAGAGTTTTCACAGATCGTGATTGCTTATGAGCCGGTGTGGGCGATTGGCACTGGCAAAACGGCAACGCCTGAGATGGCAGCCGATGCGCATAAGGCGATTCGGGCACTAGCGGCAACGAAGTTTGATGCTGCCAGCGTGCGGATTCTCTATGGCGGATCTGTGAAGCCGGACAACGTAGCTTCGCTGATGGCGCAAGAGGACATCGATGGAGCACTAGTGGGTGGAGCGAGCCTCGACCCGGTTAGCTTCTCGAAGGTCGTCAAGTTCTAGTTGGATTGTGAATCCGAAGGCCCGCAGAGTCTATTCGACTTTGGGGGCCTTCATTTCGCGCCCCCCCTGCTTCAAAATCAAGCCGGTCACTTTTCCGTCTACTCGCTGGATGTGAAGAGTGGCCGGCATTACTTTAGGAAAGAGGATGTCCTTGGCTTCGGCAAAGACAGGGATCTTGCCCTGGCCGGTGGCCTGGGTGATCAATTGATTCCCATCGCGCGTGATGACGAGCGAGAAGGTTGGGGCAAACTCATAGCGGCCCACGTATTCGTCGAGGGTTGCGCTGTCGAGCTGGATTTCGGTGCGCTCTTTGGGTGTGTCGACGGACCTGCCATAGGCAATCTCGGTGAGACCGCGGCGAACGTCACCGGTCTTGCCATCTTCGAAGTTGGACAGAACGACGATCAGAACACCGTCGTCGGGGACACGCTGTAAGAACGTAGAAAAGCCATCAATGCCGCCATCGTGGCTTTGTTTTGTCTTGCCATTTTGCTTGCCGATGCCCCAGCCGTAGGCATAGTTGTTTTTGTCGGGTGTCCACATTTTGTTGCGGCTGGCTTCGCTCAGAATCTTGTTGGTGGTGAGGGCGCGGTCCCACTTGTAGAGATCGCCCGTTGTGGAGATCAGAGCCCCGGCCACATTGGGGATGTGCATATCGATGTAGCCGGCGTTAGTTGGCTTGCCTGTCTTGATTGCGTAGCCGGCGGCGCGTTTGGCGATGAGCTCTGAGTTGCTATCGGCACGGGTATCGGTCATGCCTGCAGGCGTAAAAATTTCCTTCTGAAGATAGGTTTCCCAGGGCTTGCCACTGGCCTTCTCAATGATTTGCCCAAGCATGACGTAACCAGTGTTGGAGTACTGCCACTTGGTGCCAGGGTCGAAATCCATCTTCTTGTTCCAGACGGACTTTACTTGCTCTTCGTAGCGTGAGGGGAGCACCTGGAGCTTCGCGTATTCGGGGAAGCTGGTGAAGTTAGGGATGCCTGAGGTGTGGGTGAGGAGCTGGTGGATGGTAACGGGCTTCCAGATATCGGGGCAGGAGGGCAGATAATCGCAGGCCTTGTCGGTGGTCTTGAGTTTGCCCTGCTCTTCGAGCTTCAGGATGGCGGCTGCACCGAATTGCTTGGTGACGCTGCCCAGCCGGAACTTGGTGTCGATCGTGTTCGGAATCGACCACTCGTAGTTGGCCATGCCGTAGGCTTTCTCAAAAACAACCTTGCCTTCTTTGGCGATCAGAACGGTGCCGCTGAATTGCTTCTGCTGCTGCATGAAGGCGTCGGCTTTAGTTGCGATGTCTTGCGCGAAGGCAGCGACGGCAAGACCAAGAATCAGAAACGTCTTATGAATACCCATATGCTCCAAATCACTCCGAGGGCTGAGAATGCCCAAAAGATTCTACGAGACCAAGGCTCTGGAATGTTCCGCGAAAAACGGGTCGCGAAAAGGCTCAGAGCGAGGGCAGCGATCAAGTTCCCTGCCCCGAAGGCGACAGCGCCCTGCCCGGTGGGGCGGGCCAGGATGGCAAGGGCGGTACCCTCGATGGCACCAATCACGGCGGCGACAATCCACTTGCCTTCGGCCTTGGGAAAGAATAGATGCTCGATTGCGATGTAGGAAAGCGAGATGGCAGTTGCGAGCTCGAAGAAGCCGGGGGTGGCGTAAAACTTATCCGGGAGGACGATGAGGAAGGCAGCAGTGGCGCCGGCTATGTAGGGCAGCGGGAGGAAGAGGATGAGCAGCAGGGCAACGAGGATGGGTTGGTAGAGAAGTTGTGTAAAGCCCATACGGGCGGCTCGCCACCAGACTTCGGTGCGGGCAAGTTCGTGGAAGTCGATTTGCTCTTGCTCGAAGGTACGGTCGAAGACAGCCTGACGGTTGACGGGGCCACGGCTCAGTTTCATGATGTGCACGTGGTTGGGCACAGTGATACGGGCTAGTGTGACCTGAGCTTCGAGTTTTTCTGAGGGGAGCTCAGGGAAAGTGTAGTTGAGTTCGCAGAGTAATTCGTTCTCGACAGGCTTGCACTGGGAGGCTTCGAGGCGAGTGCCGGTAAAGCGGAAGGCAGCTGCGAGGCCCGCCTCAGGCAAGTGTTCTACTTCGTAGCGCGGGAGGCGAATGTTGAGGCTAAGATTTTTTCCTTCGAGTTTGGCTTCGCTGGTGCTGACACTGATGGAGTGGGCCTGGGCGAGGGAGGCGAGGAGGATGAAGCTGAGCGCCAGACCTCGCTTTGCGATGTGCCGGTAAAGGATACGAAGAGCAGCGATCAAGGGAATCGAGAGGAACATGCCACGGATGCCTCCCAGCATTTCTCCAGCAATGACGCCCGTGAGGATGAGGAAAGCGGGCAACTCAATGCCATGCTGCATGACGTAGGGCGTGATGACGTAATCCTGGAAGATGCGGAAGATCAAGTAGAAGGCAAACATCCAGAGCAAGTGTGTGTAGCCGACGAAGCCCGCGACGATCATGCTGAGGAGGCCAGCGCTGATCCAGCCGAGGACAGGGATGACTTCGAGGACAGCAGCCAGTGAGGCCAGCAGCATAGCGTAGGGCACCTGAGCCATTTGATAAAAGAGTGCGTAGCCAATAAAGACAGAGAGGCTCTGGAGGAATAGGGCACGGATGTAGTTGCTGAGGAGATTGCGGAGATCGTCAAGAAGGCCGGTAAGCCAGATCTGCTCGCCCGAGCGGGCAGCAATTTCGACAAGCTTATGCCGGAAGGAAGGGCCTTCGAGCAGAAAGAAGAGAGCGAAGATCGGAGCGAGGAGAAGGAAGCCTGCGCTGCCAAGGCTACCCAGAAAACCGCTAGCGACGGAACGGGCAAAGTCGAGGCCCTGATGCGTGATCTCGTCGCGGAAGGGCTCCAGTTGGGAAGGCAGCGGAATGGATGTAGAGTGCGAAGGATCTTCATCGAGGCTGGGGAGCTGTTGGATCAGTTCTGCAGCCTGGCTGGTGACCATTTGGCCAAGAACGAAACCCGCAGCAACAGTAGCGATTAGAACAAATAGAAAGGTTACGAAGATGGAAGTGCGGCGGGAGATGTTGCTGGGGGTGTGCCGGTAGATGAGACTGATGAGGGGTTCCACCGTGTAGGCAAAAAAGATCGCGATGATCAGGAGAAAGGCGAGATCACGAAGGCCCCAGAGCAGCCAAAGGCCTGCGGCAAAGGCAAGGATCGTCGCGAGGACTTGAGCGGTCTTGCGGTCGAATATTGCCATGGGTCTTCTCATCTTATAGTTAGATCAGCGTTATGCCGAATCGAACCCGTCAATTGCTTGAGGAATTACGCGAGCTGGAGAGCAAGCTGCTGCAAGGCGGAGGCACCGAGAAAATCGCAAAGCAACACAAGCAGGGGAAGCTGACGGCTCGCGAGCGTGTGGGGTTATTGCTGGATTCCGGGGCACCGAGTTTTGAAACGGGATTGCTGGTTGGATATGACCGCTATGAGGGCGCGGCACCAGGAGCCGGGGTGGTGTGTGTAGTAGGTCGAATCGAGGGGCGGCCTGCGGTGGTGGTGGCCAATGATGCGACGGTGAAGGCGGGTGCCTGGTGGCCGGAGACAATTGCGAAGATCTTGCGGGCACAAGAAATTGCAATGCGGGAGAAGATCCCGATTGTTTATCTGGTGGATAGCGCCGGGGTGAATTTGCCGCTGCAGGATTCGATCTTTCCAGGCCAGTACGGGGCGGCACGAATCTTTCATTATTGTTCGCAGATGCGGCGCAATTTAAAGATTCCGCAGTTTGCCGCTGTGATGGGGATGTGTATTGCAGGGGGCGCTTATTTGCCCGCTCTAAGCGATCTGATTGTGATGGTGGAGGGAACCAGCTTTATGGGGCTGGGTGGGCCGAATCTGGTGAAGGGGGCGACGGGCGAGACGTCGGGAGCTGAAGAACTGGGCGGTGCCACGATGCATACGAGCGTCAGTGGGGTTGCTCACTTAAAGGCTCGTGACGACAGGGAGTGCATCGAGATATTGCGGGGGCGATTCCGGGAATTGCCAGTTGGCCCGGGATTTAGGGTAGTTGCTTCACAGGGGGATCTCTATGATGTCTTGCCTGATGATCACCGGCAGCCCTATGACACGGCTGAAATCTTGAAAGGGCTTCTGGATGACGGGTCCATCGAGGAGCATCAGCCCGAATATGGGCCGGAACTGATTTGTGCAAGAGCCCGTCTGGCAGGCAGGCCAATTGCTGTAATCGCGAATCGACGTGGCTTTTTGAAGACGGCACTCGGGCCGAGGATTGGCGGGATCATCTACACGGAGTCGGCACGGAAGGCGGCTTATTTTGTGGATGTGGCAGAGCGGCATCGGCTGCCATTGCTCTATCTGCAGGATGTGTCTGGCTTCATGGTGGGCAAACAGGCTGAGGAGAGTGGCATCATTCGCGCTGGAGCTGAAATGGTGGAGACGATGTCTTGTGCGACGGTGCCCAAGATTGTGTTGACGCTGAATCATAGCTCCGGGGCTGGTTATTATGCGATGGCCGGGCAGGGCTTTGATCCTGATTTTGCGCTCGCCTGGCCGACGGCGAGGATTGGGGTGATGGAGGGCGATTCGGCGGTGGTGGCGATTCACGGAGCAAATCCAGGGCCGGAGATGGCAGAGAAGATGAATCAAACTCGAGCTGATTACGACCGGTGGCTCGATGCCCGTTATGCAGCGGCACGTGGACATGTGGATGCGATAGTGGATCCGGCAAAGACGCGCGAGACGCTGTCGTTCTTGTTTGAGGTATGCACGCGATGATTCGTATCGGCTGTGGGCAAGGGTTTTGGGGTGATTCGTCGGAGGCTCCTATACGGCTGGTGGAAGATGGGCCGCTGGATTATCTCGCACTCGACTATCTGGCGGAAGTGACGATGTCGATTCTGCAAAAGCAGAAGAAGGAGAATCCGGCGTTTGGGTATGCGCGGGACTTTCCGGCATTGGTAGAGCGGATCCAGTCGAGTGGTGTAAAAGTGATTGCCAATGCAGGCGGGGTGAATCCGGTTGCCTGTGCTGAAGAGGTACGCAGACGTTGCCCGCAGTTGAAGGTAGCCGTCGTGTTGGGGGACGATATTCTGGACCGGTTGGATGCCTATCCGTTCTTGAACATAGATACGGGTGAAGCGCTGTCGACGGTGCGCGAACATGTGCTGAGCGCGAATGCCTATGTTGGAGCTTTCTCGATTGCTGCGGCATTGCGGACCGGGGCGGACGTTGTAGTGACAGGCCGTTGTGCGGATGCGGCACTGGTGCTGGCGCCGATGATCTTTGAGTTTGGTTGGGAAGAGACAGATTGGGATTTGCTGGCGGCCGGGATCACCGCCGGACACATTGTGGAATGCGGGGCGCAGTGCACAGGTGGAAATTGCCTGGCAGACTGGGAGACGATTCCAGATCTAGCTCGAATTGGTTATCCGATTGTCGAAGCTGAGGCCGATGGGACTTTTGTGATCACCAAGCACTTGGGGTCTGGTGGAAGAGTTTCCCTGGGGAGCGTAAAGGAGCAGCTTGTATATGAGGTGGGTGATCCTCGGGCTTACTACACCCCTGATGTGATTGCAGACTTTACTAGCGTGACGCTGGTTGAGGATGGAGAGAACCGGGTGAAGGTAAGTGGCGCACATGGGTTGCCGAGGCCCGAGATGTTGAAGGCAAGCATCTCGTATCACTGGGGCTGGAAGGCGTCGGGGACGCTTGTTTATGGGCCTCCGCTGGCGGGGGAGAAGGCACGTCGTGGAGCAAAGATCGTGAATGAGCGGTGTGAGTTGTTAGGTTTGAAGTTTGATCGCGCGGTGACTGAGGTGTTCGGGGAGGAGTGGGCGATGTTGCGGATGGCTGTGCGAGCCAGAGAGCGGGGGGCAGTAGAGCGTTGGACGCGAGAGATGATTCCGCTGGTGTTGAATGGGCCGCCTGGGGCAACCGGGTATGGAGAGGGAAGGCCCAAGGCGCATCAGGTAGTGGCGTATTGGCCGGCACTGCTGCCGCGCGAAGCAGTAGTGACGCGTGTGGAGGTATTGGGATGAAGATTCCATTAGCGCGCATTGCGCATGCGAGGTCTGGGGATAAGGGTGATCTGGTGAACATCGGGGTTATCGCTTATCGCGCAGAGGATTATGAAGTGCTGTTGCGCGAGGTGACTGCCGAGCGAGTGAAGGCGCACTTTGCGGAGAGGATTTTGGGTGAGGTGGTGCGTTATGAGCTGCCCAACATCCATGCCTTGAACTTCGTTTGCCGTGAAGCGCTGATGGGTGGCGGGACTTTGAGTTTGCTTTCGGATGCGCAAGGAAAATCATTTGGTGGTGGACTGTTGAGTTTAATGATTGATTCATAAATGTGGGATATGATCTTGAGGCTATGCTTCGAACCTTATTGGCCTTTCTGATAACCAGCGCGTTGACGCTATCGGCACAGACTATTTCCGGATCGATTTCGGGAAGTGTGGTGGACTCAACTGGAAACGTGATTCCTGCGGCGACCGTGAAACTGATCAGCGAACGAACGGGAGAGGAACGCTCGACAGCAACGAACGAGACGGGCGACTTTCTTTTTCCGGCTTTGCAGCCGGGCAGCTACACAGTGGCGGTAGAGGTAAGCGGATTCAAGCCACTGAAGAAAACTGGCAATGCGTTGAGTGCGGCAGAACGATTGTCAGTCGGTAATCTGGCACTGACGATTGGGGCGGTCTCGGAGTCGGTAACGATCGAGGCGCAGGCAGTTACGGTGCAGACCAGTTCCACTGAACACTCGGCATTGATTGGGGCACGCCAGTTGGAGCAGGTTTCAATTCGCGGCCGCGACGTGGTTTCGATGTTGCGCATTTTGCCGGGTGTGGCGCAGCAGACCGACACTGAGTTTCTGGGAGGAAGCTTTGGCACACAGTCGCCGAACATCCAAGGCACGCGCAGCAACTGGAATAGCCTGCAGGTAGACGGCGTAACGGGGAATGATCTTGGCAGCCCGGGTACCTTCTCAAGCCCGATCAACATGGATGCGATCGGCGAAGTGAAGGTTTTGATGAACAACTACCAGGCGGAGTATGGACGCAACGGAGCGAGTTCAATCAACATCGTGACGAAGTCTGGCTCACGCGAATATCACGGCACTGCGTATTGGTTCAAGCGGCATGAGAGCTGGAATGCGAATGATTTCTTCAGCAACCGAAATGGTGTGCCGCGTCCGATCTACCGCTACAGCACGCTTGGAGCAACCCTTGGCGGGCCGATACCGTTGGGGAAAGGATTGAAGGAGAAAGCGTTCTTCTTTTATTCATTCGAGAAGAGCTGGGTGAAGAATCCGCAGGCAGTGCGGCAGGTAACAGTGCCCACTGCGCTCGAGCGCACAGGAGACTTCTCACAGACCGTAGACCTGAGCAACCGGATCATCCCCATCCGTGACCCACAAGCAAATGGCAACTTTCCGAACAACGTGATTCCAGCCAGCCGCTTAAGTGCTAATGGCCGCGCCATGTTGAACATCTTCCCGCTGCCCAATCAATTGAACCGGACGATCACGGGCGGCAACTTCAACTATCAATTTCAGGAAGCAATCAATCAGCCCCGCAACCAGCATCTGTTTCGTATCGATCTGAAACCAACTGCAAAGGACGCGGTGAACTTTCGCGGGTCCACCTGGTTTGCAGATTCGATCGGTTATGCAGTGGCTGCAGGGTCTTCAAACTGGGGCTTGATCCAACAGAAGTACACCTTCACCGATGACGGCATCGTGATGAACTGGGCGCGCATTCTCTCGAATCGCACGGTGAACGAGTTTACGTTTGGAGTGCGCCATAGCGTGGAAGACGGCCCCCCGCTCAATGATGCGGAACTGAAGAATGTCCTGCGAGCCGATCGGGGTTTGTCGACGCTGGGGCAGTTTTATCCGGCGAACAATCCGCTGGGTGTGATTCCGCAGGCAAGCTATGGCGGGGTACCGAATGCAGCAGCAATCACCTATGACGGGCGCTTCCCTTTACGCGGGGCAGACACGGCGTTCAACATCAGCAACAACACAACACATACGCTGGGAGCACATACCTTCAAAGCGGGTTTCGCGCTGGAGCGCGTTCGCAATTATGAGGGCGAGCAAGGCACCTATGGAGGCAGCTTCGCCTTTGGCCGCGATGTGAACAACCCTTTCGATTCGAATTACGCTTATTCGAACGCAGTGCTGGGAAATTTTGCCAACTATAGCGAGTCGCAGTCGCGGCCCTCGAATGAAGGGCGAAAGTCTACAATGGGCTGGTTTGTGCAGGATACGTGGAAGATCAACCGGAAACTGACCATGGATATTGGCATGAGGTTCGTATGGTTCAACCAGTGGTATCACAATCGGCAGCAAGCATCGGCTTGGGACTTCAGCCTCTTTGATCGAGCACAGATCCCCACGCTTTATGCTCCCGTGAGCACGCCTCAGGGACGGCGGGCAGTGAATCCTCGTAATGGGGAGATTCTGCCGGCGGTCTTTATCGGGGCATTTGTACCGAATAGCGGCAACCCCTTTAATGGTGCAGTATCGGCCACGAACACATCGTATCCGCGAGGGTTTCGAGACCAGGCACCCATACTCTACGAGCCACGATTTGGTATCGCCTATGATCCATTTGGCGATGGCAAGACGGCGATCCGCACTGGCTTTGGCATCTTCCACAACACGGTGGCACCCGGGGTAAGAGGCTTCTCGCAGAACCCGCCGACACAACAGACGCCGACTGTCTACTACGGTTCGCTGGCATCCTACCTGAGCTCAACTGGAGTGTTGTTCCCGAACAATACATCCACCTTTGAGAAGAAAGCAGTGACGCCTTCGATGTACAACTTCACCTTTGGAGTGCAGCGGGACATCGGCAAGGGCACAGTGCTTGAGGTTACTTATGTTGGCAATGTGGGGCGCAACCTGCAGGTAAGCCGGAACATCAACACGGTGCCGTACGGTGCCCGGTATCTGAGCTCAAACGCAGATCCATCCAATCCTGCTACGCCGCTCCCGGACAATTTCTTCAGGCCGTTTCCTGGTTGGGGGAATATTTCCTACAACGAATTTTCTTCAACCTCAAACTACAATTCCGGCCAGATGACGTTGAACCGCCGCTTCGCGCAAGGGCTATCCATCAGCGTGGCTTACACATATTCCAAGGCAATGGGCTATGCAAACTCCGACGGCGATGGGATTGCACAATACCGGGATCTGCGGGTCTGGAATTACGGCAAGCTTGGCTTTGATCAAACCCACATGTTTGTGACGAACTACATTTGGGATCTGCCTCGTGGCAGCCGCATCATGCCCAACAAGGTGGGCCGGCTGGTGCTGGACAGGTGGCAGGTATCGGGCATTACCACCTTCGCGAGCGGTACTCCTTCAGGTGTCGGATTCTCGACCGTCGACACGGTGGATTTGACTGGTGGTGGTGATGGCAACCGCATCAACGTGACGGGCAAGGCACAACTGGGGCAGGGCGATAGAACCTTTTCAAAGTTCTTCAACACGAGCGTGTTTGCAAGGCCGGCGAGAGGAGACTTTGGGAACGCCCCCAAAGATGTCTTCCGTCTGCCCGGCACCGCAAACTGGGATATCAGCTTCTTCAAGACGATTCCGATGTTCAGCGAAAAGAAAAGCCTGCAAATCCGTTGGGAGATGTACAACACGTTCAATCACACTCAGTTCACAGCGGTGGACAGCACAGCGCGCTTTGATGCTTCTGGCGCACAGGTGAATGCCCGCTTTGGAGAGGTGACTGGAACGCGAGCCCCACGACGGATGCAGGCTTCTTTGCGATTCCGGTTCTAAAAAGGAAGGGCGCTTATGCGCCCTTCGATTTCAATACATCAACGAGTTCCTGGACGGCAGCAGCGCTACGGTTGAGTTCTGCGGTTTCCGCTTCGCTCAATTGCAGCTCATAGATCTTCTCGATACCGGAGGCACCCAGTTTGCAGGGCACGCCGACGAAAAGACCGTTGATGCCATACTCGCCTTCGAGCAGGGCTGCGCAGGGGAGAACCTTTTTCTTGTCCTTGAGGATGCTCTCGACCATCTCGACAGTGGCGGCAGAAGGCGCATAGAAAGCGCTGCCCGTCTTGAGGTACTTGACGATTTCAGCGCCGCCCTCGCGGGTACGCTTGACGATAGCGTCGATGCGATCCTGCGGGATCAATTCAGTGATCGGGATACCGCTGACGCTGGTGAGACGCACGAGGGGAACCATCGTGTCGCCGTGGCCGCCGAGAACCATAGCAGTGACGTTTTCCATCGAGACGTTCAGTTCTTCTGCGATGAAGGTGCGATAGCGTGCGGTATCGAGCACACCAGCCATACCGATGACGCGGTTCTTGGGGAACTTCGAAACGACGTGAGCCGTGTAGCACATGGCATCGAGGGGATTGGTTACCACTACGATGATGGCGTTGGGCGAGTACTTGACGACACCTTCAGTGGCGGCTTTGACGATTTCAAAGTTGGCCATCAGAAGATCGTCACGGGTCATGCCGGGCTTGCGGGGGAAGCCAGCGGTGATGACAACGACGTCTGAATTCTCGGTGGTGGAATAATCATTCGCACCGGTGACGCTGACGTCATAACCTTCGATGGGGCCGCTCTCGAGCAGATCGAGGGCTTTGCCCTGCGGGACTCCCTCCATGATGTCGACCAAAACGACATCGGCGAGTTCTTTATTTGCGATCCGGAGGGCGCACGAGGCCCCTACATTTCCGGCTCCGACAACTGTTACCTTTTTACGCATTGCTTCCTTTCGATTCAGGGGGTGAAACTATAAGTATATCCGTGGGCAAAGTACCTTTTCAGTTCAGCTACCATCCGAGCTACCATTTGCGGCTTGGCGATCATGTTTTTCCATCCATAAAATTTCAGCGTGTACGCGATGAACTGGAGCAGAGAGGACTGCTGCACCAGGGCAACCTGCTGGTGCCAGAGGCGGCAACGCGAGACCAGGTGATGCTGGTGCATTCGCCAGAATGGGTTGCCGCGTTGATGGACGGCACCATTCGCTACGAACAGGTGATGAAGCTTGAGATTCCGTATTCAAAGCCAATGGTGCAGGGCTTTCTGTATCACGCAGGCGGGAGTATTGCCACTGCCGAGGCAGCCCTCAAGGACGGGGCGGCATTCAACATCGGTGGAGGCTTTCATCATGCGTTCCCGGGCCACGGCGAAGGTTTCTGTGCAATCCATGATGTGGCGATCGCGATTCGGGCTTTGCAGAAGAGCGGCAAGATCAAGACAGCCATGGTGATCGATACCGATGTTCATCAGGGGAATGGGACAGCGGAGATCTTTGCCGGGGACGCGAGCGTGTTTACGTTTTCCATTCACCAACGGGACAATTACCCTCACGAGAAAATGCGGAGCGATTTGGATGTGGAATTGAACGATCGCGTGGAGGATGCCGAGTATTTGTCAGCTTTGTCGGCCGGGCTGAACGAAGCGTTCATGTGCATGTGGCCGGATCTGGTTGCCTACGTTGCAGGGAGCGATCCGTTCGTTGAAGACAAACTGGGCGGACTCAACCTCACCGTAGAGGGCATGATGGAGCGGGATCTGATGGTGATGAAGGCAGCGCGCAAGCGGAAGATCCCCTTGTTTGTGACACTCGCCGGCGGCTATGCCGAAAAGCTGGAGGACACCGTGACGCTTCATACCAACACCGCTCTGGCCCTGATTCGTACAATGTCAGCATGAAGACGCTGCTCCTTCTCGTGTTGCTTGCCCAGCGCAAAGAAATAATGCGAGAAGTGCTGCCTCCCGATATCGATGCGGCCAAAGAGGCGCGTCAGGCCGAGAAGTTGGTGCTTGAGAACGAGGTGGTGCGAGTCTTCGAGGTAAAGGTGCCAAAAGGGCTAAAGGAGTTGAACTTTGCGCCTCGCTACCGGCGGCCAACCGGTGAATTCTTTCTGATCGGAGGGAGCAGGATTCTCTGGCTCGACGGGCCCTTAATGATCCGGGGAGAGGCCTTGCATGTCGAGTTTGTACAGCCCATCGCAGCCAAGCCCGTAGCGATCAAAGAGGGCGTCATGTTTGAGAATTCTCATGTCAGAGTGCGGCATATGGGCCGCGGCGAAGGCGGGGACTTGCGCTGGCTGGCAAAAGAGCGTGTGCTGCTGCTCAAGCAGGGGGCAGACCGCATACGAGTAGAGCTGAAGTTCTGATACAGAATTGACACAGCGGTTGGGCTTTGGGACGATAGAGAGGTTGCCGGTTTTATGCGGACGTGGCGGAATTGGCAGACGCACTAGTTTCAGGTACTAGCGGGGGCAACCCCGTGGAGGTTCAAGTCCTCTCGTCCGCACCATAAAATCATTACTTCAGAGATGCCATTCGGAGATGCTCCGTTTGGCTTTTTTGTTTTTTGGATAAGCTGGTCCCTCATGCGCATTTTGCTTTTTGTTTCCCTGGCGATGATCGCCCAGAGTGAGGTTCTTCTAACCCACACAGAAGTGTTTCAGGCTGGAGTGGGCGGCTATCACGCTTATCGAATTCCAACGATTCTGAGCACGTCAAATGGAGCCCTCCTTGCCTTTGCCGAAGCCCGTCGAGACAGTCGCGGGGACCCTGGGCAGGGCGACATCGATCTTGTAATGTCGCGCTCAACCGATCAAGGAAAGACATGGTCGGCGATGCAGGTGATCGATGACCCGGGCGAAAAATGGGCGGCATCGAACCCGACTCCGTTGCTGGACCGCACCAATCAGAGGGTGTGGATTTTCTTCAACCGCTGGGAACCCGGGTTTGGCGAAGAAAAGTCTCAACCTGGGACAACCAATAACCAGATGTGGGCCCGCAGCAGTGACGACAATGGGCTCACATGGTCGGCACCTCGAGACCTGACCAGGGTCAGCCGGGATTATGACAACTGGGGAGGGATGTTCCTTGGGCCGGGTGGGGCGATCCAGATGAAGTCGGGGCGACTTTTATTGCCTGCGGCAATGAAGGCGGATGCCTTTAGCGTGCAGGCGACCGTGGGCAGTTTTACGGGGTCACTTGGCCTCATGAGGGCCTATGTGATCTACAGCGATGATCACGGCCAAAGCTGGAAACGAGGGACACTCGTGCCAGCACTGACCAATGAGAATCAACTGGTGGAACTAGCCGATGGCAAGTTGCTGATGGATGCCCGGCAAAACAATGGCGACCATCGCTGGTTTATCACCAGCACCGATGGCGGTCAGACCTGGCTTAGACCGCGCATAGGAATTGCTGTTACGCCAGTCGCAACAGGAATCGAACGATTTGGCAAGACTTTGCTGTGGAGTGGTCCGGCGCTAGCCAATCGACAAAAGCTAGTGATTCGCGTGAGTGAAGATGAGGGACAGACGTGGAGTCGCGAGCGGGTAGTTTACGGCGGCTTTGCAGCTTATAGCGACCTTACGATTCTTGCTGATTCAACGATCGGCATTCTGTGGGAACGAGGAAGCACCGAAGGCTATCAGAGCATCACATTCACGCGACTCAATCGAGACTTCCTCAACGCGCCTCTGGGGCAGTAAGCGTTGCAGGGTAGCCGTGCCACTCCCAGGGCGTGACGGTATTGCCGAAGAGAGTTTCGAGCAGCGAACGGTAGGTGCGTTCACCATTGTCACTGTTGGTGAGAATGATCATGCAATCCTTGTTGCGCTCAAAGCAGATCATAAAAGTTTGTGCGCCGTCGCCGTGACCTTCCTTAAAGAAAGCCTTCCCGAATTTGGTCTTTGTGAGTAAGCCCCAACCCATGCCATAGGCGAGGCCAACCTCTTTGGCTTGGGTGCCTTCGGTCAAGTCTTCGCTGGGGAATTGCCGTTTGGTTCGAATCTGGATCGAGGGGTGCAAGAGGGCCTTGCGGGTGGAGGGCTTGAGGATTTTGTTCTCGAAGAGGGCTTGGGCAAATACGGCCATGTCTTCGGCGCTGGTGGTCATCGAGCCGGCAGCACGGGCGTTGCGACGGGTCTTGGCGAGGAAGGCGCCTTTGTCGTTGAAGCGGTCGGCGATATTGGCTTCGAATTCTTTGCGGAAGGCAATGGCGGTACGAGTCATCCCGAGCGGCGCGAAGAGCGATTCGTGCATCAGTTGGTCGAGGGGGCGGCCCTTTTGTTCTTCGATCAGAAATTGCAGGAGGTTCAAAGCTTCGCCTGAATAGCTGTATCGTGCGCCGGGCTTGAACTGGAGGTGGAGCTTTTTGTCCGGTGCAAACATCACCAGATTCACAAAGCCAGTTGTGTGGTTTAGAGCCATGCGTGGTGTGACGAGTTGCCAGTTGGGATCGGTCACCAGATCTGAGGCGGACTCGCTGTAAACCGAATATTGGTTGAGTGGCTTTTTGAGTTGCTTTGCAATCGGAGTATCCAGGTTGAACTCGCCTCGCTCCACCAGTTGCATGACATAGGTCGCGAAGACGCCTTTGGTGATGGAGGCAGCCCAGGTTGTGGTTTCTTTGGTCATCGGGAGATCCGGATTGAGTTGGCGCAAGCCGTGGGCCATGCTCCAGACGAGGCGGCCATTGTTGACGATTGCGATTTGAGCGCCAGTGACATTGGCATCAGTGAGAACCTTGCGGGCGTAGATCTCAGCCTCTTGAGTGGTGATGGTAGAACCGTCGAGTTTCCGAATCGTTTGAGCCGACAGGCAGAGGCAACCCAAAAGGAGCAGCGCGTAGAATCGCATGCTGATCCATACGGATTGCGCGCGGCAATAGTTCCGCTTCTATAATGGTGGCCAGTGAAGCCGTCCCTTTATCTATACTTCTTTGCCGTTGCTGGATGCCTGCTGGCCGAGCCGATGCGCTTTGAGGAGGCACAGGGATTTCTCAAGAGCTATTGCGGTGGATGCCATTCCGGCAAAGCGGGTGTGGGGGGCTTCCACCTGGAAAAGGTAAAGGACAAGGCGTCGTTTGCTGCGGATTCTCATTCGTGGGTGCGATTGAAGACACGCATTGAGAATCACGAGATGCCGCCGAAGGGCGCGCCGATGCCGGGCCTGGACGCGCGAGAGGGCTTTGCAAAGTGGGTGGATGCAGAACTGAAGCGCGAGGCTTGTTCGCTTGGGATCACCGTTGGCCCGCGGCCACTACGACGTCTTAATCGCGATGAATACACAGCAACGGTTCAGGATCTACTGGACATCCATCTCGATATCGGCGCTGGCTTGCCTGCGGATGGTGCGGGGGGCGAGGGCTTTGACAATGCGGCAGAAACACTTTTTCTTTCGCCGTTGCATTCTGAGAAGTACCTTGAGACGGCAAAGCTGGCGCTGGATTTTGCAGCTAAAGAATACAAGAGCCGCGCAAGGATATTGATTGCCAGGCCGGGGCCTGGAGTGACGCCAGAAATGGCAGCCCGGCGCATTCTGCAGGCCTTCATTCCGAGAGCGTTTCGCCGGCCTGTGGCTGACTCTGAGTTGCTTCCTTATCTTGAATTGTTTCGGGCTTCCCGCAGTAAAGGTGAGGAGTTTGAGCCAGCAATCTTCTTTATGCTTCGAGCGGTTCTGGTGAGCCCGAACTTTTTGTTCCGGATGGAGCAGGGTGAATATGCTCTGGCTTCGCGGCTCTCGTACTTTTTGTGGGGGAGCCTGCCTGATGAATTGATCTTTGATCTGGCGAGAGACAAGAAGTTAAATCAGCCTGCTGTTCTACGGGCGCTTGTAGACCGGATGCTGCGCAATGACCGGAGTCAGAACTTTGCCCAACGATTTATCGAGCAGTGGCTGCACACCCGGGATTTGGGCGGGGACAAGATGCCGGAC
>JBIPMY010000421.1:0-5344 GCA_044376335.1 Bryobacter sp. | reverse complement strand
CACAATCCCCCGCCCAAAATGCTGCTGCCAAACCCGGTTCACAATCACCCGGGCCGTCAAAGGGTTCTGCCCATCAGCAATCGCCTCAGCCAACTGCAACCGCCCACTCCCCTGATGAAACAGGGCCCGCTCCTTACCACTCAAAGCAGACAAGAACCTCCGCGGCGCAAGCTCCCCCTGGTTATTCCGATCCCCGCGAATCAACACCTTCATATCCGCCGGCTTCTCTTTATCCTTCAACGTCTGCAAGAACGGATACTGCTCCGGCAGAGCCTTCTTCTTGGCCGCCTCAAGACTCTTCTGCTCCTCAAGATAAGCCTTCCACGTCCCGCTCAAAAACCGTTCAATCGTTCCCTTCCCGTAATACATCACCCCGCTCCCATAGTTAAAAGCCCCACCCGCATCGGTAATCGATCGCTCAAACAAATCCCGCCAAAGCACGGTACGATCCCGCTCCATAGCCACAAGCTGCGTCTGCGACAAATCATTGCGCGTCGGGTCCACCCCCAGCAGCACCTTGTTCTTCTCATCCACCAGCTTCTTCTCTTCATGAATCGCCAGCACCAACTCTTCAAACTTCCGCGCCTCCGCCCACAACTCCGCCTCCGGTGCCTTTGCCTTCACGAGCAACCGGAACTGATTCAGAAACGGATGATACAGCCGCTCACTCCCCACATACTTCTTCCAGCGCCCAAGCGTCTCCTCATCGAGAGCCTTTAAATCCCCAACACCCTGCGTCCCCATCAGATACCGCGAAGCCTGAGAAGCCAACGCCTCCCCCAACACCCTCCCCTGCGTATCGTAAAAGTCCTTGATCCGCTTCTCAACGATCTCCAGGTCCTTCTTCCGAGCCTTCCACGCCTCAACAACAGAAGCCTCCGCCAGCGGCAACTCATCAAGCTCACTCGAATTCATAATCCCCTGCAGCGAATAAAAATCCTTAGTAGGAATCGGATCAAACTTATGGTCGTGGCACTGAGCACAAGCCACCGTCAACCCAAGAAACCCACGCGTCAAAGCATCCACACGCTCATCCTGCATCTCCGGGCTCAACGCAAAAAATCCAGTCCCCGCCGCATACTCCTTACCAATCAAATCCCCGGCAATCTGAGCCTTCACGAAATCCCGATAAGGCATATCGCGATTGAAAGCATCAATCACCCAATTCCGATAGCGAAATGAATTCGTATAAGGCTCATCCTGTGTCGAGTTCAACTTGTCATCGGCATACCGCGCAACATCCAGCCAATACCGCCCCCACCGCTCCCCATAGTGCGTCGAAGCCAGCAACCGGTCCACCACCTTCTCCCAGGCATTCGGCGCACGATCCGTCTCAAACGCCCGAGTCTCCTCCGGCGTCGGCGGCAACCCCGTCAAGTCATAACTCACCCGCCGCAACAGCGTCCTACGGTCCGCCATCCGCGCCAACTGCAACCCCTCCTTCTCCACCCGAGCCAACACAAACCGGTCCACCGCATTCCGAACCCACTTCGAATTCTTCACCTCCGGCGGCGTTACCTTCTTCACCGGCTGAAAACTCCAAAACACCGTCGCCTCCGGAAACACCAACCCATCCCGAACCCAATCCTTCAACACTTTGATCTCCGCCTCACTCAACTTCCCCGAAGGCGGCATCTTCAATCGCTCATGCGAATGCTCAATCGCCTTCACCAGCAAACTCTCTTCCGGCTTCCCTACAACAACGGCCGCCCCACTCTTCCCACCCTTAAGCACCGCCTCCCGCGAGTCCAGCCGCAACCCGCCCATAGCCGCCCCGGTATGACACCCAAAGCAACTTTTCGCCAGCAACGGCCGCACCTGATCCTGGCCAACAGCAGTCAGCCCAACCAGCATGAAGAAAACGATACGCATCATCTGGATTCTATACTCTCCACTTGCCACAGCCCACCACCTCTTATATCTTCAAGAATCCAGCCATGTCTAACATCTTCCGCATCGGCGTCACCCACGATTTCTCAATCGACGCCAAAGGCCACTACGAAGCCCCCCTCCAACAAGTCCTCGGCAACAACCCCAACATCGATGTCGAGCTAATGCCTGCATCTAACATCGAAAAACCTACCCGAGAACAACTAGACCAATACGACGGCATCCTCGCCCTCGCCACCAAACTCGACACCTCCAACCTCACCGGCCTCAAGCGCACCGCCATCATCGCCCGCTGGGGCGTCGGCTACGACCTCCTCGACACAAACGCCCTCACCGAAAACGGCATCATCCTCGCCATCACGCCCAACGCCGTCCGCCGCCCCGTAGCAGAAGCCGCCATCGCCCTTATCTTCGCCTCCTCCCTCAACCTCATCCCTCAACACAAAATCGTAGAATCCGAACGCTGGCGCAAAGCCCTCCCCGGCCTCGGCCGCAACATCCTCGGCCGCACCCTCGGCTCAATCGGCCTCGGCAACATAGCGTCTGAGATGTTCCGCATGTCCGCCTCCCTCGGCTTCGGCAAACTCCTCGCCCACGATCCCTTCGCCACAGCAGAACAAGCAGCCAGCCTCAACGTAGAACTAGTAGACCTCCCTACCCTCTTCAAACAATCCGACTTCCTCTGCGTCCACTGCTCCCTCAGCGAATCCACTCGAGGCTTGGTCAACCGAGACCTTCTCCGCCTAATGAAGCCCACCGCCATCCTCATCAACACCGCCCGCGGCCCCATCGTCAACGAAGCCCATCTCGTCGAAGCCCTCAAAGAAGGCTGGATCGCCGGCGCCGGCCTCGATGTCTTCGAAGTCGAGCCCCTCCCCTCCACCGCCCCCATACGCACCTGTCCCAACGTCATCTTCGCCCCCCACGGCCTAGCCTGGACAGAAGAGCTCGCCCGCGACAACACCCTCGAAGCCTGCACCAACCTCCTCGCCGTCTCCCGGGGCAACCTCCCCACCGGCATCGTCAACAAAGCAGTCCTCGACAACCCGATCTTCCAAGCCAAACTCCAAAACTGGAAAACCAACTAATGAAACCGAACCGTCTCCAACAAGTCCTCGCCGAAGGCCGCATGCCCGTCGGTCACATGATCTGGGAATTCAACTCCCGCGGCATCGCCCGCATCCTCGAAGCCTCAGGCGTAGACTTCGCTGTCTACGACATGGAACACTCCGGCCACGACCTCTCCACCATCGCCGACCTCCTCGCCTGGACCCACGGCACCACCTTCGCCCCCTTCGTCCGCATCCCCGAAGGCAAATACCACTTCATCGCCCGCTGCCTCGACGCGGGCGCCCTCGGCGTCATGGTCGCCAACGTCAAAACCGCCGAACAAGCCGCCTACATCGTAGACTCGGCCAAGTACCCGCCCTTCGGCCACCGTGGTCTCGGCCTCAGCCACGCCCACAACGACTACATCGTCCCCAACACCGTCGATTACCTCGAATACGCCAACCGCAACACCACCGTCATCTGTCAGATCGAATCCCCCGAAGGCCTCGCCAACGCCGAAGCCATCGCCGCCACCCCCGGCGTCGACATCCTCTGGATCGGCCACTTCGACCTCACCGCCACCATGGGCATCCCCGCCCAGTTCGACCACCCCGATTTCCAGGCCGCCCTCCGCACCGTCGTCGCCGCCGCAAAGAAACACGGCAAGCATTCCTGCATCCAGCCCGGCTCCCCACAACAGCTCGAAAACTGGCGCGCAGCAGGCTTCGACATCCTCTCCTACGGCGCAGACACAGGCCTCTACAAGACCGCTCTCACCGAAGCAATCGCCCGCGTCCGCGTTTGACGGCCAACATTCACAAGATGGTTACAATTTCTTCTTCCAAACAGTGATACATTTACATCACTTATGGCATGGAGGTCTGAAGTGCGGTCAACTTGTACGCTCTTTTTTACAGTCACATTACTCTCAGTGACGGTTCTCTCTGCGGATCTGCGAAAAGCTCGCGATCTTGAGCTCGCGGGCTCCATCCGCGCAGCCGAACAGGAATACAAAACAGACGGAGGCATCGCCTACGCCGAATTCCTCGAACGCCGCCGCCATCCCGGCGCAATCGCAGCCTACGAGAAACTCTCCTCCGCCTCAGACGACGCAACCAAGCGCCAGGCCCTCAAACGCCTCATCGTCCTCTCCCTCATGGACGGCAACAAGAAAGCCGCCGAAGGCTACCTCACTTCCTACAAATCCGCCGGCGGCACCACCCTCTCCTTCTCCACCCAAACCCGCGCCGCCGTCTCCACCGGCTTCTCAGAAATCCCCGGCCCCATCCGCAGCTTCTCCCGCATGGCCGCCCTCTCCCCAGACCTCACCCCAGACGAACTCCTCGGCGCACTCGCCCGCAACATCGTAACCAACGGCTATCAGGCCGCCGGCAACAACGAAGGCCTCGATCAAACCGAATACCTCAAGCTCGTCTACCGCTACCTCTCACAAGCCAAAGAACTCGAAAAGCTGGCCGTCAAAGACAACAAGATCATCGTCGAACAATGCGATTCCGCCCAAACCGGCGAACTCCTCAAAGTCCTCGGCTACCGTATGCGCGGTGCCTGCGGCGGCGATCTCGTCCTTGAAACCGTCAACGCCTCCCGCGCCTTCCTCACCATCGATTCCGGCTTCCCCCTCTCAGACCTCGAAGTCGCCCTCAAAACCGGCAAGCCCTTTAACTACGATTACTCCCCCACCAGAGTCCAGGTCCTCTACGGCCCCGACTACTGGTCCGGTATGAAGGAAAAAGACAAACCCGAACAACTCTTCATCGAGTTCTTCATGTCCGATCCCCAGCTCTGCCGCCTCTACCTCGGCCTCTCCAAGCTCGATCCCTCCACCGCCGAAGACCTCAAAAAGGCCATGCCCGTCCAGCGCCTCCGCGCCTTCTCCCACGTCCTCGACTTCTTCGGTGGCATGCTCCAGATCCGTGGCGGCAAAGTAGCCGTCCCCGGCGATCCCCGCTCCGCAGCCGTCTGGACCGACATGATCGGCATCAACCCCGACAACGGCCCAGCCTTCCTCGAACGTCTCATCTCCAAAGACGACGGTTGGTTCGCTGCCTATTTCGAAACCCTCTCCCGCATCTCCGGGCCCACCCTCAACTACCTCACCGAACCCAACCGCCTCCGCCGCTTCTACATGGCGCTCCGTGGCAAAGTAACCTCCCCCGGTCCGGCCCGTCCCGTCTTCCGCGCTTCAACAGACCTCATGCTCCTCACCTCGCGTCTCCGCATGGATCCTAACGGCAAGCCCCACATCCCCGGCACCGTCGAATCCTGGAAGATGCTATTCATCAACCACCCCCACGGCAAGTACGACGGCAAACTCACCAAATCCGCCCAGGGCTGGAAAGATCCCGACGATCTCCTCGAAGCCCTCTTCGCCCTTTCTCGCAAA
>JBIPMY010000094.1:0-16676 GCA_044376335.1 Bryobacter sp. | reverse complement strand
CGGATTTGTTGCCGTCGCAGCTGGCGCAATTATGCCCGGCGTTTCGACCAGCATCAGCACCATCTTTACCAAGGTTGCCAGCGTCACTTCAGAAGCTGCTTCCTAACAAAAGTTTCAATTTTCAGCGAGAGGCCCATCCCAAAAGGATGGGCCTTTTTGCGTCTGGATGAGGATCTGGAGATAAGGAAAATACTGGGGCTTGGCTTAGGATTTCCCAAATCGCCCAGTACCTGAAACGTGACAGGAAAAGGAAGATCGGAATTGCATTTGGGATCGCAAGAAAATCCTGAGGTCCCCTAGCCGGAGAAAATGCGGTTATAAATTGTTTATTATCAATATTTTGAATCCAAGATCCAGCCAGCGGGAAAATTCTGACGTCGAAACCTTAGTAGCAAAATTGGGCAAATTCTAGGTGTGATCTAAGGGTATCGACTGATTCTAGACAAACTCAAGTACCGTTACTCTTATCAATGTAGAGCCAAGGCACTGCAAATTGAAGAGGAGAGAAAAACAATGAACAAGCTCAAGAATCTGGTGTGGAACCTCCGCATCGTCAAGGACACCAAGGGTCAGGACCTGATCGAATACGCGTTGATGGCCGGCTTCGTAGCCGTAGCCGCCGGCGCCATCATGCCTGGTGTCTCAACCAGCATCAGCACGATCTTCACGAAGGTCGCCAGCGTAACCTCAGCAGCTGCTTCCTAGTCTGTCTGAACAAACCGTTAGTCGAAAGAGGCCGAGCCCAGTGCTCGGCCTCTTTCTGTTTATGCGGTACCAGTAGGACTTTGTGTGTTCAAATGCCAACTTCTTTGCATAGACAGCAGGTGGGAATCATGGATACTATTGCATCAAGAATCGTCCCATTCAATGAATACACTTGTTGGCTTCTTCCAATCGAATCAGTTTGTGCAATTTGCATACCTGCAGGCGCTTGACCTGCTGAGCACTGCAGCATTCCTATCGCATGGGGTAGGTGAGGCAAACCCAGTCGTCCGCTGGTCTATGAGCGTGGCTCCAAACCCTGTTAGCGGTTTGCTTGCCGTTAAGCTTCTGGCTCTTCTTTTTGCAATTTCCTGCATCAAGAGCCAAAGAGGATTGCTGCTATCGAAAGCGAATATTTTCTACGCAGTGCTTATTGTTTGGAATATGGTTTGCCTGGTGATGGCAAGCCAAAACTAATACTTTCGCAAGACAGCCAGGACACGGCCCTGCACACTGACGATGTGCTGAGGCACCATGATGGGTTCCATCGTGGAATTGGCGGGCTGAAGGCGAATCATCTCACCGGGCTCACGGTAGAAACGCTTGAGGGTGGTCTCCATGCCGTCTACCAGGGCAACCACAATATCGCCATTGCGCACGGACTGAACCTTCTCAACCAGCACAAAATCGCCGCTGCAGATATGATCTTCAATCATCGAGTCGCCTCGTACCTGTAGCGCGTAGGTAGATTCGTCACCCATGAAGTCTTTGAAGGCCAAGGTTTCCTGATTGGCAACGCTTTCCACGGGCATGCCAGCGGCAATACGGCCGAGAAGAGGAACTTCAAGATCGGGCATTGCGGGAGTACCGGAATAACTGCGACGTTCATCCAGGTATTTAGGGGCGATCTCGAGCGAGCGGCTCTGGTTGAAGCCGCGCTTTAGATAGCCTTTGGTTTCCAGCGAATGGATATGCTTGTGAACCGTCGCAAGAGAAGTAAGATCCATGCCCGATGCAATCTCTTCGTAGCTGGGCGAGTAGCCGTGCTTCTCGATGAAGGTTGCCAGAAAATCCAGGAGATCTTTTTGACGACGTGTCAGTGCCATACTTGCATTTTAGGCGAAGAAAGATCGAATTTCAAGCGAAAGTTTCGCTTTTAGTTCGCCGAATTGAGACTGTCCCATAACCGAGATTGAGGTTTGGCACGAGTTTTGATAATGAATCCTTCATCTTCGTTGTAGCCTAGTAATTGCAAAATATGACCCGTCGATCTGCCCTTGTGGCCATGGCCGCCACTCCCGCCCTTGCTCAGAATTCCGAGCAGGAGATGCTCAAGACAATTGCCGCCAACCACGACAAGGGCGTGGAATACCTTCTGGCCAACCAGATTACAGACCCATCCAGCCGCTTTCAAGGCACCATACTGAACGGATTTGGGATTCCGCACTTCAATGGAATGGCAGGGATGTTTGATACCTATGGCGCTGCGCTCATGCAGCCGAAGAGCAAGTTTTACAAAAGCCCGGTGGTGTTTGAACGGTTGAAGCTTACAGCGGCGTGCCTGAAGAAGAACCAGAGTGCGGGGGGCTTCCTGAGCAATCTCGATACAAACTTCAACTCCCCGCCCGACACCGCTTTTGCAGTGCGGGGCGCAGCGGGTGGGCTGCTGCTGGCCAAGCAAACCAATAGCCGCGAGATCTTCGAAGTGATGCGGCCCTTTGTTGAGTCTGCTGCTGATGGATTGGCCGTTGGTGGAATCCATACGCCGAATCATCGCTGGGTGTTGAGCGCGGCGCTGGCGCAGGTGAATGAAATCCTGCCCAAGGCGGCGTACGGTAAGCGGATCGATCAGTGGCTGGCGGAAGGTATCGATATCGATGAGGACGGGCAGTATACCGAACGCTCAGTAGGCACCTATAACCAGATCGTCGACAGCGCGCTGATCGCGATCGCCGAAAAGCACAATCGCCCGGAACTGTTTGAACATGTTCGCGCAAACCTCAATTCCCTGCTCTACCTGATCAATCCGAACGGTGAGATTGTTACCGATTTTTCGCGCAGGCAAGACCAGTTCACCATCGCGACTCCGGCTCAATATTACTTCTCGCTGCACTACATGGCGCTTAAGGATAAGCACAAGGCCTGGGGAACACTGGCCTCGCAGTACCGAAGCGCGGGCCTCGGGCTCTCCACGGCAATGCTGCGTCCGGAGTTTCTGAAGCCCATCGAGACGGGTGCGATTCCCTCCAGCTACCGCAAGGATTTCAAGCACAACAAGATCACCCGCATTCGCCGGGACAATCACGCAGCAACCGTTTTCTACAACGGCTCCAGCCGCGTGATGAACATCAATAAAGGCGAGGCCGTGATCACCACGATTCGCTTTATCAGTGCGTTCTTTGGCAAGGGCCAGTTCAAGAGTCAAGCGTTTGAACTCAAGGGCAAAGCGATTGAGATGAGCCAGAAGCTGGAAGGCCCTTACTACCAGCCTTTTAGCCCAACCAAGCTGATCGACAGCGAGATGTGGGATTCGACGCAGAAGACGAGGCCGCGTACCGAAGTGAGCGTCTTTGAGCAGGGCGCAACGATTGAAGAAGCCGACGGCGGCTATAACTTGCGCGTCCATTCGAAGGGTACTGAGTTGGTTCCGATTACGATCGAAATCGCATTCCGACCTGGTGGCAAGCTGACTGGGGTGAAGCCGATTTCAGGAGCACCGGATTCCTATCTGATCGATGGGCCGGAAGCTCGCTATCAGGTGGGTAAAGACATCATCAAGGTAAGCCCCGGTGCCTCGGCGCACAGTTGGACCCGTGAAATGCGTTACATCGAAGCCAAGCTGCCCGGGCCGACACTTTACCTCACCGGCTTTGCGCCGTTTGACCACACAATCCAGTTCCGATTTGCCTAGGGCAAGGATGACAGCGGCCAAAGATCCTGCCATGCGAGCAGAAAACGTGCCCTGGCAATCGTGCCTGGCATTACCGTTTCGCGCCTTGCGGCGATCATGCCAACCGAAGTGGGTTTGTCGATCAACATTGATTCGCCAACAGGCTTGAAGTGTTCTCCGTCCACACTCGCACTGGCCAAAACCCGCCCCTGGGTGTCGCGACGCAGGCGCAGATAGACAGGCGGGCGGCCTGGAAAATCGGGGATACTCACCAGCTTGCGGCCATCTTCGATGAGAGCAATAGTGGAGTTGTCTGTTCGGTATCGCACCAGGCGTACCCGACGCCCGTCCTGATTGAGCGCATAAAGCCCGGCCGAAATAGCTGATGTGTCCGATGTCTCAACACGTGTTGTAAAGCTCCAGGCAGGCGAGGACGCGACGGCGTGCGACCAGATCGATTGGCACGGCGGGCCGGGTGCTGGATTGTCTGCGCTCAAATCGGCAGCGGCGCTGCAATCGGTTGAAAATTTCCACGCATTGGGCAGCGAGCTCAAACTCGGCATAAAGAAGCGGGCTGGGATGGAAGGAGAATCCCGACGTCCGTTGAAGGCAAAGACTCCCGCCCTAGTATTGCCCGTTAGCGAGAGTTTGAGTGGTTCGCCAACAGAGGTCCAGTTCGTACCATCCATGCTTACCCATCCGGTGAAAGTGTCTTCCTCGCGTTTGAGGCGGAGCCAGAGAGGCAGGCCACTTTGACCTTCAATGTCGGGGAACTCTGCTGCAGTCGAATTTGCAGAGCTGAGTGCGATGTGGTTTCGAGAAGTGAAGCGGCGACCAAGTGCGACATATTGCAAGGGGCCAGCCCACATGATGACACCGCCATATTGGCCCTCCAGTGTCGGCGAAAACGAAACCCGCGCCGTCACCTCATCGGTACTCGATACGAGCGGGCCGAGCCGCAGCGCATCCGGGGCAGGATCGGGTTTGGGGGCTTTTATGTCTCCGAAGGCGGTGCGAATCTCCAGTCCTTTTTCGACACTACGCGGATAGAAGATCCAGCCCAGGATGGCGGCTAAGCAAACAAGGGTTAAAGGAAGAAGCCAGCCCCGGCGAGGTGGGGCCTTCTTTGGGTCATGAGCAGCAAATTGAGGGGCATAGCTCCTCAGAGGCAGAGTGATGCGGATTGGATCCTCAGCCCCGGGTCCGTCGTAGTATTTCGCCAGACGCTGGCGGACTTGTGTAGCGAGCTTGCGAACCGAGGCATCGATTGTAGGATCGAAGTCTGTCTTGCCCAGAACCTTGGCTGCGATTTCAAATTGATCAGCAGACTCCGTTCCCGCCAACACACGAGTGGCCGTAAACTCGAGAAACTGTCGCAGTTGGCGGGAGGAGAGAAATTCGGGGCTGGAAAGAACTTTTTCCAGGTGCTGCTCGTGTATGGATTTAGTTTCAATCATTTAGCGCCGTTACGGAACGTTTCCTCATGGGTTACCCCACTTGTTCTGGCTCTTGCACCATCATAATATCGGGTTCAGTCGAAGCTTTGGAAAGAGGAATGCTATGTTTGCACAGACTTTGGGTCGAGCCCTGATATTGATTTGGATCTTCGAAACCGGACAGGCAATGGCGCAGACTGCGCTTGGAACCATCACCGGTACCGTGAGCGACCCGGCGGGTGCGCCCGTGCCAAACGTCGCGATAACGGCCAGAGCGAGCGCGACTTCGTTGCAGTACAAGGGGTCAACCAACGAAGCTGGCGTTTATGTGATTCCCAATGTGCCGATTGGTGAGTTCAGTGTTTCGGCTGAAGCGACGGGCTTCAAGAAGATGCAGCGGAGCGGCGTAAACGTAGAAGTATCGCAGCGGTTGCGCCTGGACTTCACGCTGGAGTTGGGCAACGTCGCAGAAGCTATTGACGTTAAGGCTGAGATCCCACGCATTCAAACCGAGGATTCTTCGCTCGGCACCGTGGTAGAGCAACGGCGCATTGCCGATTTACCGCTGAACGGGCGCCATGTCTTTAATCTGGTGAAACTGGTGCCTGGCGTTGTGCCTCGTTCCAATGCGACTGACGGTTTCGCCGAGGTGAACAACCAGACCTTTTCACAAATGCGGATCAATGGAGGGCCTGCTTACGGGAACCAGTTTTTCCTCGATGGCGTGTCCAATACAGCAGCTGTACACAATGAGATCTCGGTGGTGCCGATGGCAGATTCTGTGCAGGAGTTCCGGGTTGAAACTAACGCGCTGAAAGCCGAATATGGGCAGACGGCCGGCGGGGTTGTGAACGTGGTTACCAAATCGGGAGGCAACGAGTTTCACGGGTCGCTCTATGAGTTTTTGCGGAACGACTCGCTGGATTCGCGAAATGCATTCTCGACACAGCCCGACCCTCGGACGGGCAGGATCAAACAGGTGCTTCGTTACAACCAATACGGCGGTACCGTGGGCGGGCCGGTATGGATTCCGAAGATCTACAACGGCAAGAACAGAACCTTCTTCTTTACCGGTTGGGAACAGTGGCTCTGGCGCTCGACAGGGAGTCCGCAGATCGGAACGGTCGCAACACCGGAACAACGCGCCGGAGATTTTTCGAGAACCTTTGATGCCCGTGGCGCGCTGATTCCGATTTTTGACCCGTCCACAACGCGTCAGAACCCAAATGGCAGTGGCTTTGTGCGAGACCTCTTCCCCGGAAACACGTTGCCCGGGAATCGCATTGATGCCCTCTCGCGCAGGGTGCTTGCATTGATGCCTCAGGCGAATGCCACCCCCACAGACCCGATCACGAACGTGAACAACTTCGTGTCTCTGGCAAAGTCCACTTCCAACCAGACGGTAGTGACCAATCGCCTGGACCATCGCATCAGCGAGACCAGCAACCTCTTCTTCCGTTATTCGTTTACCTGGAATATCCTGCAGAACGCAGGGTGGGGCCTGGGGGCAGCAGACCCCGGTGCACGCAACGACCAGCGCGACAATCACAATGCAGTGATCGCCTGGACCAAAACCATTTCAAACCGTATGGTGAACGAATTGCGTGGTGGCGTGACCCGGCAATACTTGCCGTTCGCGCACCCCAGCTTTGATCAGGGCTGGCCAGCCAGGTTAGGGTACCCGTCGATCATTCCGCAGGATGCCTTGCCTCCAGTGCAAATTGCGGGCATGCTGACCATCGGAAATGCTGGCTTCTCGGGAGGTTTGAGAGCGCAGAACATCTGGCAGGTAGTAGACCAGTTCAGTGTGATCTCCGGGCGGCATAGCATCAAGATCGGTATGGATTACCGGGACTGGCGCAACAGCTTTATCAACCGCCTGAATCCGTCGGGCAATTTTTCGTTCACATCTGCATTGACCGGAAATCCGTTGTCGCCAGCGGGCAATGGCATCGGGCTGGCAACGTTTATGCTGGGCGAGGTGTCGAGCGGAACATTAGGCTTCCGGCCTTTCTTTCAGGCCAGAGCTACACCGCTCGGGCTCTATGTACAGGATGACTGGAAGATCACCTCACGGCTGACACTGAATCTCGGATTGCGATATGACGTCAGTTTCGGCTTCAAGGAAATTCACAACCGTCACTCCAACTTCGATCCGTTTGCGATCAATCCGCAGACGAACCGGCTTGGCGTGTTGAAGTATTCCGGCAAGGACGAGCCGGCCTCGTTCATCAATCTCGACCGTAACAATTTTGGTCCACGCATTGGATTTGCCTGGGACCCGCAAGGCAATGGCCGTACTGCCATTCGCGGTGGCTATGGCGTGCTTTACCTGCCGATCGAGAGTGGTTCGATTGTCCCGGACAACCAGAACGCTCTGGGCTTTTCAGTGGACACGCAGTTTCAGGCACCTAGCGGAAGCCCGCAACGCGCCTTCCGCTTCTCAGACGGGCCAAGTGCGATTCTGCAACCGCTGGGTCCGGCAGGAGGGCCAGGGGCGTTTCGTGGGCAGAACGTAAGAGCACAGGACCGCAACGCGCCCACCGGCTATACACAGCAGTGGAACTTCGCTATTCAAAGGGCATTATGGGGCGGCTGGACGGCTCAAGCGGTTTATGTGGGGAGCAAAGGTACAAAGCTGTTTGGTGGCAACTACAATCTGAACCAGCTTGACCCCTCACTGCTCTCGCTAGGCCTTGCGTTGCAAGACCCGGTACCCAATCCTTTTGCCGGCCAGATTCCCACCGGAGCGCTGTCGGGCGCAACCATCTCAAGATCGCAATCGCTGTTGCCTTATCCGGACTATCTGCGCGTTGATACCTGGGGCGCACCGAATCTGGGCACCAGCTATCACGCCTTGCAGCTATCGGTTGAGAAGCGATTCTCCACGGGATTGTCGCTGCAGGCGAACTACACGAAGTCGAAGTTGATGAGCGAGTGTTCGGCAATTGGTGGTGGAAACTCTGGGGACGCTTGCGCGACAGAGTATAGACTGGGCCGCTTCAACCGGCGTCTGGATCGTTCGATCGATCAGGACGATGTACCCAGCCGTATGGTGATTTCGGGCGTTTACGAATTGCCGTTCGGCAAGGGGAAGCGCTTTCTCGACACAGCTCCCAAGCTGGTGAACGGGGTGCTGGGTGGCTGGCAGATGAATGGCATTGGTACCTTTCAGTCTGGGTTGCCCCTGGCCGTGCGTGGGGCCAACAACTTTAGTGGCATCAATTTCCCCAACGTTCTGCGTGACCCGACATTGCCGGCAGACCAGAGAACACCGGTTCGATGGTTTGATATCGAAGCCTTTGCCAACCCGGCAAACTTTACGATCGGCAATGCTCCCCGCACGCTGCCGCGCACACGGGCACCGGGGTTGACCGATTTGAGCTTCTCCCTCTTCAAGACCTTCTCGATCAAGGAGCGCTTCAAGCTGGAGGCACGCGCTGAATTCTTTAACGCGCTCAACACGGTGAACTACAACTCTCCGAACGTAACCTTTACGCCAAATGCTGCAGGCCAGAATGTGAACGCGAATTTTGGACGCATTCTCGGCTCCCTCGAAGCGCGACGTTCGCAACTAGGATTGAGGATGACCTTTTAGAGATGCAACGACGACACTTTTTACTCCAGTCGCTGGCCGCAGCCGGCAAGGCGAAGGCGCCTCAGATTCTTCTGCGTAGTTCCTGGCAGAGCGTAAACATCGGCGACATCGGGCATACGCCTGGGGCGCTGAGTTTGCTTGAGAAGCACTTCCCAGAGGCCGAGATTACTCTTTGGCCTGGAGAGTTGGGACACGGTTCACGCGACTTGCTGACGCGGGGTTATCCTCGACTGAAAATCGTTGAGGGCAGCGTGGGCAAAGATGGCAAGCCGAGTAATGCAGCTCTAGCCAAGGCGTGGGAAGAAGCAGATCTCTATCTGAGCGGGTCTGGCTCGAATTTCCCGGCCAGCAATCACGCGCTCGCGTTTCAAGAGGCCACCGGCAAGCCGTTGGGGGTCTTTGGGGTGACCAGTGATCCTATCTCAGGGCTCGGCGAGCAACGCGACCCTGAGGGCGGTACGCTCAAGAGTCTTCGGGAGCGTGCGATGAAGCTGCCGCAAAACCAGTTGCCTGCTGACTTGCGAAAGGTAATCGATCGCTCGGCGTTTTTCTTCTGTCGCGATACGATCACTCGCGACTATCTGAAGGCTCAGAAGGTGAAGACGCCGGTGCTGGAGTTTGGGCCGGATGCGCAGCTAGGGATGCATTTGCGTGATGACGCCAGAGGCATGGCCTGGCTTGCGGCGCACCAGCTTCAGCCTCAGAAATTCATTTCTGTGATTCCGCGATTGCGCTATACGCCCTATTACAAGATCCGCAAGACAGCTCGTGTGGCTGACGATGACATCAAGGACGCAATCAATAACCGTACCGTTGAGCAGGATCATGCCAAGCTGCGCGAGATGATGACGGCCTACATCAAGGCGACTGGCAACAAAGTCATGGTGTGCGCCGAGATGACCTATGAAATAGAGCTGGGCAAGGAGGTTCTGGTAGATCCGTTGCCGGCAGAGATTCGCAAGAACGTCGTGTGGCGGGATACGTATTGGTTGCCCGATGAGGCGGCTTCGATCTATTCGCAGGCCCAGGCCGTGATCAGCATGGAGTGCCATTCGCCATTGATTTCACTGCATGTTGGCACGCCCACCTTCTATGTGCGGCAACCCACCGATACGATCAAAGGGCAGATGTATCGCGACTTTGGCGCCAGCGACTGGTTCTTTGAAGTGGATGAGACTTCGGGCCGCGAGTTGTGGTCGCGTCTCGAGAAGATCGTCAAAGACCCGCGAGCGGCGAAGGCGAAAGTGAAGTCGATCATGGCGACGGTTGAGGCTCGCCAGAAGCGCATGGTGGATGTGGCGCGAGCTACGATTCTCGATCGTCCGCGTGGTAGTGCCGGAATTCCGGGAGCGCCCAACAAATAAGTATTGAGCCGAGCATGCAGAGTGCTCCGCCCATCACCACCGACGGGCCGAGGCCCATCAGGCGCGCGGCAAAGCCGGCCTCAACGTTGCCAAGATAAGGTCCGCTGAGATAGCTCACCATCTCGATGGCGGCAGTTCTGCCTCGCAGTCTTGAGGGAATCGTCTGGTTCCAGATCGTCATGCGGAAGATGCCGCTGACACTGTCTGCGGCACCGGCAAGGGCAAGGAAGATCAAGGCGAGCCACAGGCTGGTGGACAAGCCAAAGCCAACGATCGCGAGGCCCCAAAGACCGGCAGCCCAGGTGATGGCAAGGCCATGGCGTTTCACTTTGCTGGCCCAGCCGGAACTGATGCTGATTGCCAGCGCACCTACGGGGCCGGCAGTGTATAGCCAGCCTACGTTCTGCGCGCCGAAGGTTTCGCCAAAGGCGGGAAAGAGCGCGTTGGGCATGCCGAAGAACATGGCGTTCATGTCGATCAGGTAAGTGCCGAGAAGATCGCGTCGGCTCAACGCGTAGCGCCATCCTTCAGCCAAGGCGTGCCAACTGATGCCGCCTTCGTCGCCACCTCGAAAACTCTTCTTCTCAAGCAGCGCGAGGCCAGCGATAGCAGCAAGGTATGTTGCAGCGTCAATTCCGAAGGCGGTGGCGGCTCCATACTTCACAGCGATCCAACCGGCAAGACCTGGTCCTGCGATGTAGGCGGCATTGTGGCGTACTGCGTTGAGAGCACCGGCAGCCGACATCTCTTCGGGCAGGATCATCTGCGGGGTCATCGCCTCCATCGCGGGACGTTGAATGGCGTTGAGGCCCGCCAGTATTGCGGCTGCTCCGAAGAGCAGCCATAGATGAGGGTTAGACTGGAGCGCATTCCAGGTTAAGACAACCAGGATCAAAGCCATCAGAGTGTCGGCGCCAAGAACGAGTTTTCTGCGATCGAAGCGATCGGCCAGAACCCCACCGATGAAGGCCACCAGCAACATCGGCACAAATTCCACAATGCCGAGTAGCCCAACCATCACAGAAGATCTGGTGAGCCTGTACATCTCCACGGGTAAAGCAACATAGGTAATCGCAGAGCCAAAGCTTGAGACCATCTGGCCGCTGTAGAGCAGCCGGAAGTCACGAGATCGCCGAAGAGGCGCCAGGTCTGGCAGGAATTGTTTCACGTGGGGTGTCCGGCTATTATCCCACCCCCCTGGCGCTAAGTTGTAGTTATCGATATCATTTGCAACATGATTGCATTGAAGTTATCCCTTTTTGCAGTGACTCTGCTTGTTCTTCCTATGTCCGGGCAGATGATTCCACGAGCTAGACTTGCAACAATACTCGGCTTTGAGAATGGCGTCGCAGGTTCGCATCCTACTGGGTGGGGAGGGATGATTGGGGACAGCAAAGCCGACGATCAGATCTTTCATACAGGCAAGTTGTCGGCCCGAATCGAAAGGAATGAAAAGTCAAGCGGGGCATTCACCACTATCACCGCAGCGATAGAGCAGGATTTCACGGGGAACCGTGTTGATTGGTGCGGATGGATCAAGGCCGAGTCCGTTTGTGGCTTCGTGGCCTTGTGGCTGCGACAAGACGACAGCCAGGGATCAATTGGCTTTGATACTTTGCAATCACTGAAGCTTAGAGGCACCTTCGACTGGACACGGTATTGCGTCAAGGTGCCTGTACGCAAAGGCGGTAAAAATCTTTTTTTCGGCTTTCTGTTGGGCGGGACAGGGAAAGCCTGGGTGGATACGACTGAACTCACAGTGGACGGGAAGCCCGCGGCCGAAGCACCAGAGCTCCCTCGCGAGGTTACCGTCCTCGATACCGATAAGGAATTCGAGAAAGGCTCAGGGCTCGTTTTGCCGGGGCTTAGCGAAAAGCAAGTCGCCAATATTGCTCTGGCAGGTAAGGTTTGGGGCTTTCTCAAGTATCATCATCCACAAGTCACTGCCGGCAAGAAGCATTGGGATTATGAATTGTTTCGAATGCTCCCCAAGTTGATTGCCGCAGACGACATCAGGCCTGTCCTGACCGAATGGATCGACAGTCTGGGGACGCTGGGGAAGTGTCAGCCTTGTGCAGCGCTCAATCAAGATAAGCTCCACATCAAACCTGACCTTGGTTGGTTGTCGGATCAGGTATTACTCGGAAAGGTACTCAGTGAGAAACTGCTTGCGGTTCATCGAGGAAGGTCCTCGAATACTCAATTCTACGTCTCGATCTTTCCCGGGATAGGCAACCCGAAATTTGAACACGAACTGACTTATGCAGAGATCCAATTCCCTGACCCGGGCTACCAGCTTTTGTCGCTATTTCGCTTTTGGAATATGATGCAGTACTTCAATCCGAACCGGGAGTTGATGGCCGACAACCCGGCGATCAAGGACAGCTACTGGCACCAGGTTCTTACAGAATCTATCCGTCCTTTTGCTATGGCGAAATCACGTGTGGAATACGATCAACAATTGCTTCAGTTGATTGCCAAAGTCAAAGACGGTCACTCGAATCTCTGGTCATCACTTCGGTCGCGGCCTCCAATCGGAACTTGTCAGATCCCTGTTGCTATCCGCTTCATCGAAGATAAGCCTGTAGTAATGACCGCAAATTCTATAGCGACTGATCATGAGTTTCCGTTAAAGCGTGGCGATGTGATTACAAAGTTGGATGGGATTCCAGTGGAGAAACTGATAGACGGCTGGAGGCCATTTTATGCAGCTTCCAATGAGCCGACCCGCAAGCGAGACATCGCCAACTCCATGACCAACGGAACCTGTGGCGTAGCCAAGATCGAGATCTTGCGTAGCGGTAAGGCCTTTGAATATCAGATCAATCGTGTCTCGAAAAATGAGCTTAACCCACAGGCAGGCATAGAGCATCATCTGCCGGGACCAACCTTTCAAAAACTTTCGGAAGATGTCGCCTACTTAAAGCTACGCCCCGTGAGTGCAACCGAAGCGCCCAATTACATTCGATCTGCGGAAGGAACCAAAGGTCTGATCATCGACATCCGAAACTACCCTGCGGAGTTCATGGTCTTCAGCCTCGGGGGCCACCTGGTTCGCTCCCCTACTTCATTCGTTCAGTTCACGAATATGGATCTTGCTAATCCTGGAGCCTTTCACTGGATGACAGGCCCCAAGATACAGCCAAAGGAACCACACTACCCAGGCAAGGTTGTGATCCTGGTCGACGAGTCTACCCAGAGTTCAGCAGAGTACACCACTATGGCTTTTCGAGCAGCGCCCAATGCAATTGTGATGGGCAGCACTACAGCCGGGGCGGACGGAAATGTCTCGCAAATCTCTTTACCCGGTGCCGCATCTTCGATGATCAGCGGAATCGGTATCTACTTTCCCGACAATCGCCCCACGCAGCGAATTGGCATCGTGCCTGACATCGTTGTGAAGCCAACCATTGCCGGGATCAAGGCCAACAAAGATGAAGTCCTTGATGCTGCCATCGAATACATCAGGCGGCCTGACGGCGGCGCCAGGCGCTAAAGCGGCGCAGCGAAAGCGCGATGCCGGTCCAGACGAGGACTGCGCCACCGGCAGAAACAATGCCGGCGACGGTTTGTCCTATCAAACCCAGTGCTTCTCCTGTGTGGAGGAAGCGTGAAAAAGATCGCACCTTGCGGCCCGTGTTGAAGTCTTCAAATCGTTCGCTCTTGATGACTGTTGCAGTGCTTCTATCCAGAGTAAGAGTGGATTTGAGTTGCGGCTGCCCGCCATCGCCACGGTCTACAGTGAAGACAAGCGGACCATCTCCAGGTTCGAGCCTGAAGCTGATGCTTTGCCAGCCTGGTTCGCTTTTTGCTACCTCAATGAGACGATCAATTCCGACGGCATTGGGTGTGCCCTTCGTTGCTGGCGTGCTGGCTGCTTTTGGCATCTCCGTACCCGTCACCTGGTAGATCAGTTCGTTCGCCCAAGGATAAGAAATCGGCAGCGCTGAGATGATGACAAAGAAGAGCGGAATAGCCGACCAGATTCCAATCGCGTTGTGCCAGTTGAAGTCTCGCGCTTTGCCGGTGAGCCCACTGCGGAACCAGGTGATGGGGCGGAGGTGCTTCCAGTTCCAGACGCGCGGCATCCAGATAAAGAGGCCAGAGAGAACCAGAAAGACAAAGGCGAGGGTGCAGGCGCCTGTGATTGCTTTACCCCAGGCGCGCCACTCGCCTTCCCACGCGAGCCAACGGTGCCAACCCCTTACTTTTTGAAAGAACTCGCGCCGCGCCAGATTCGGCTTTCCAAGCTCTTGGCCCGAGGAAGGATCGAGATAGACGATGCCTGCCTTGCCTCGATTTACCTCAATCGGAGCAGAAGCGGCAGAGCGCAAAGTGATGGTGGGAATGCTTGCCCAGGCCTGCCGGCCGAGCAGGCCCTCCAGTGGCAACTTACTTGCACCTGACACCGTAAAAGCACCAACCTCAGCGCTGGTCTGGAACTGGCGTTCATAAGTTAGCAGAACGCCAGTTACAGACATTAGAAGGATGATAAGGCCACCCACACAACCGGCCACAAGGTGTGACCAAAACAGAATCTTCCGGATCATCTAGAGCAGCATCTTTCGCAAATGAATTGCAGGACACTGCCAGATTACAATACCGGACCTGATTTGTCCAGAATGGTTAGAAGTTTAGCTTGAGAGCCAACTGGATGACGCGCCAGCTTTCGCCATTCTGGTTGGTGGAAGACGAACTGGCCGTTGACAGGCTAACGCAGCAAGTCTGGCCGAAGACATTGGAGTTGAAGGCCGGGCTGCCGACGCTGGCATCGCGCGGATTGCGGAAATTTGCGTGATTGAGAGCATTGAAGGCCTCTGCCCGGAAGGTGAGCTTGAAGCGCTCACTGAGCTGGAAAGCCTTGGAGGCACTCAAGTCGAGGTTCCAGAAGATCGGGCCCTGGAAGACGTTGCGGCCAATACCCAACTGCCCCGGTGCCGGGACGGCGAACTGCGAGTTGTCGAGGAAGAGCACCGGCCCAAGGGTACCAGGCTTGTCCTGCAGCTTGGCCTTCGGATAGGAGGTCACACCCGGAGCCAGAGCGGCGCGGCTTTGTGCGGTGTTGTTGGCAGTGAGGAAGCCGGAGCGAACTGTGAACGGTTCACCCGACTGGTAGGTAAAGATGCCATTCAGGCTCCAGTTACCGACGATCATGTTCAGCGGCCCCTTGGCGTTTCCAAAGAGGGGCTTGCCTTTGCCGAAGGGCAGCTCGTAGATACCGCTCATGTTGATGACGTGGCGCTGGTCGAAGTCGGCGCGGGCACGCTCGTTATCGTAGTTGCGAGAATCGGCAGGGGTGCGGGCGCTGGTCGTGGTCTGGCCACCACCGGCAGTTGCGGCCACCGGATCGGTGGACAGGTTGTCGATTGCCTTAGACAAGGTGTATGAACCCGAGAGCAAGACACCGGCATTGTCAAAGCGCTTGCGGAAGGTGGTTTGCAGGCCGTGATAGATCGAGTCGGCGCCATTGTCGAGATACAGGATTTGGCCAAACTGCTGGTTGGGACGAAGCCGTGCCGCAGTGGTGGTCTGCTCCAGACGCAGTGCGAGGTTGCCAAGTGCGTTCTGGTTGGGGGAAAGATCGGTGAGCGATACGGCGCCGTTAGCAAAGGCGCTGGTCATGATGCCTTGCTGGATCAGCGGCACCGGTGATGCACCGACGCAGGGCGAGCCATTAGAAAGCGTGCCATCTGGGCGGCAGCCAGCGATCTGAGTGTTGCGCTGCATCGCCAGGAAGCTGGGCAACACAGATTCTGTGCGCAACTGATTCATGTCCCACGAGCGATAGAGGCGAGTGCCGCGACGGCCGACATAACCGACGCTCGCGACGTAGCCACCAGGCAATTCACGCTGGATGGTGAAGTTCCACATGTGTACGTAAGGCAGCTTCATGTTCTGGTCGAAGACACGCGCAGGAGGGGCGGTGTTGAAGGTGCTGACACTGGGTGTGAGCTGCGAAGTTGGCTTGGCTGTGGGCGGGGTCAACTGGTTGGGAAACTGCGCCAACGGCACATCAGGTGCAGTAGCGCATCCTGGTGTGGTAGCTCCGCCGACAACAGAGACGCAAGAGAAAACCTGACCCGGAACTGCCGTAGCGATCGAGGTGACCTGGAAGGTGCTGATCGGGTCAAATGCCGAGCTGTATCCGGCACGGATTACCGTCCGCGTATTGCCACCAGGAGACCAGGCGATGCCAAGACGGGGAGCCAGAGCGCCCCAATTGAAGTTCTGATACCAGCGGCCAGCAGGGACAAAGCTAACCGTCCCCTGGCTGCCATCCATGATCTTGTTGGGGACGTATACACGATCGCCAGCTTCTGTCGGCGGAGCGTTTACTTCCCAACGCACACCATAGCTGATGCTGAGGTTTTTCCTGAGACGAAACTCGTCCTGGGCAAAGAAGTTGTACTGCTTGGTGCGTTGGCCCTGGGCCCAAAGAGTAACCGACTTTTCACCCGTCTGGAAGGGCAGGAAGGTATCACTGCGCAGGTCGCCGAGGAAGCTATGAGTGATCTGGGCTGGGACGCCAACCAGATCGTTAACCGTGTTCTGCAAGCGGTTCAAATCGTTGGAAGCGATACCGGCAGCAGCGGCACCAGTCTGTGCTGGGTATGTGTAGCCGGGTGCGATTCGAATCGCACGAGACAGAGAAATACTGGGCACAAGAGATGTGCCGCCAACGTCGC
>JBIPMY010000420.1:0-5383 GCA_044376335.1 Bryobacter sp. | reverse complement strand
CACCGATGCCGGCGGCGCTGGCGACCAGGTAATCTTCGACAACATCCGCGTCGTCGCCGGTGGCACGGTTTCTTCCAGCGGCAGCAGCACCCCCTCCACCAGCGGTGGTGGCGGTGAAATCCCTGAGCCTTCCACCTACGCCCTCATGGGTGCAGGCCTCCTGGCTCTCGGCTACGCTCGTCGCAAGAAGTAAATCACTTCCAAACGATTGAAAAAAGGCCACCTTCGGGTGGCCTTTTTCTTTTCTCGCACTTCCAGCTTGCATATAATAGCGTCATGCATCGGGCGCTCCTCTCCTTCACTTTTCCCCTCTCACTCCTCCTCGCCCAGGACGGCCCGCAACTCCTCAAAGAAAACTGCGCCCCCTGCCACGGTGCCACCTCTCTCACCTCTGCCGGCCTCAACCTCACCACCCGTGACCTCGCTCTAAAAGGCGGCTCCCGCGGTCCGGCAATCGTACCAGGCAAAGCCACAGACAGCAAAGCTTACCGTTTCGCTGCTCACCTTGAAGAGCCGCACATGCCCCCCAACAAACCGCTCACCGAGGCCCAGCTCAAAATCCTCAAAGACTGGATCGATCAGGGTGCCGAATGGAAAACCGAAGCCCCCATCAACTCCGATGAAGCCGCCGCTGCCCTCGCCCGTCTCGAAGATCGCCCCATCAAGCCTCAGGAGCGCACCTGGTGGGCCTTCCAGAAGCCCCTACGCCCCAAATCAGCCACTTCCATCGATGGCTTCCTCCAAGCCAAATGGATTCAAAAGAACCTCAAACCCTCAGGCAAGGCAGACAAAAATACCTTAATTCGCCGGGTTTATCTCGATATCATTGGCATCCCCCCAACCCGCGACGAAGTCTCCTCCTTCCTCGCAGACCAAAGCCCCAACGCCTACGAAAAACTCATCGACCGTCTCCTCGCCTCGCCTCACTACGGCGAACGCTGGGCCCGTCACTGGATGGATATCGCCCGCTATGCCGATTCCGGCGGCTACGAATACGATCGAGACCGCGACAACGCTTGGCGCTACCGCGACTACCTCATCAACTCCTTTAACAGCGACAAGCCCTACGACAAAATGCTTCTCGAACAGCTCGCCGGCGACGAACTCTTCCCCACCTCCAACGAAGCCCGCATCGCCACCGGTTTCCTCCGCCTCGGCCCGGAAAATAACATCAAGAACGAACAAACCCGCCTCGACGAACTCGACGACGTAGTCTCTACCACCGCCAACTCCCTCATGGCCCTCACCGTCGGCTGCGCCCGCTGCCACAACCACAAATTCGACGCCATCCCGCAAAAAGACTACTACCGCATGCAAGCCGTCTTCTGGCCCACCAAGGCCGAAGAAAAGCCCCTCGTTTCCGCCGAAGAAATCGAAAAGCACAAAGCCGAAACCAAGCGCATCCAGGACCTCCAGGCCCCCGTCAAGAAAGAACTTGAAGCCCTCATCAAACCCTACAAAGACGCCTACATCGCCGAAAAGAAGGCCGCACTCCCCGACTACATGAAGCAGGCCCTCGCCACCCCGGCCGACCAGCGCAACGAAGGCCAAAAGCTCAACGTCGCCCAAATCGAAAAGACCCTAATGGGCACCCCGGAAACTCTTCCCACCCGCTTCACCGCAGCCGACAAAACCCGCTACGACAACCTCAACAAACAAATCGCAGACCTCGGCAAGCAGCTCCCCAAGCCCCTCCCCACGGCCATGGCGATCACCGAAAAAAGCCGTACCCCTGAGCCCAGCTACTTCCTCCACCGTGGCAGCCAGAAGGGCTCCGTCATGCAACCAGGCGTCCTCAGCGTCGCTCAAACCGAAGAGTGGCCCTTCCCCGCCCCGCCCGCTGACTCGACCACCAGCTTCCGCCGTGCCAACTTCGCCAAATGGATCGTCAACCGCGACAATCCCCTCACCGCCCGCGTCATGATCAACCGCATCTGGCAGCACCACTTCGGCGAAGGCCTCGTCCGCACTCCCAACAACTTCGGCAAGATGGGCGAGCGCCCCTCCCACCCCGAACTCCTCGATTTCCTCAGCGTCGAACTCATGGATAACGGCTGGCACCTCAAGCCCATCCACAAGATGATCCTGATGTCCAACGCCTACCAGATGGCCAGCGACGACATCGAAGCCAATCTCAAAATCGACCCCGAAAACCGCCAACTCTGGCGCATGCCCCGCCGCCGCATCGAAGGCGAAATCATCCGCGACTCGATCCTCGCAGCCGCTGGCTCCCTCGACAAAACCGTAGGTGGCGAACCTTTCTTCCCCTACATTGACCCGTCTCTCTTCCAGGCATCAAGCAAGCGCAACTGGGTCGGCAAACCCGATAGCGACCCCTCAACCTGGCGTCGCAGCGTCTACGTCTTCTCCAAGCGCAGCATCCCACTGCCCATGTTTGAAGTCTTCGACAAGCCAGACACCATCGGCTCCTGCGCCCGCCGCAACCGCTCCACCGTAGCGCCGCAAGCCCTCATCATGATGAACAACAGCTTCATCGCCTTCCACGCCCAGCGCTTCGCAGACCGCCTCAAAGACGAATCAAACGGCAATCAGGAACGCCTCATCACTCTCGCCTTCGAACACGCCCTGGCTCGCCCACCCACAAAGAGCGAACGTGATCGAGCCACAACCTTCCTGGCACAAAGCAAGGACTCACTGGTCGACTTCTGCCAGGCCCTCTTCAACTCAAACGAATTCGTCTACATCCCATAAGGAAACCAAGAACAATGTCACAACGATTCTGGTCTCGCAGACAACTCTTGAACAGCGTAGGTGGCGGCATCGCCGGCCTCGCCGCCAACGAACTCCTCCAGGGTGCCTCGCTCATGTCCCCCCGCCAGCCCCACTTCCCGGGTAAGGCCAAGGCCGTAATCTCGATCTTCAATTACGGAGGCGTCAGCCACATCGACACCTTCGACCCCAAACCTTACCTCGTCAAGCACGCCGGAGAAACCATCCCTGGTAAAGCCATCACTCCCTCGCAAGGCACCCCCGGCGGCCTCATGCCCTCCCTCTGGGAAACCAAGAAGCACGGCCAGTGCGGCATGGACGTCTCAACTCTTTTCCCCCACGTAGCAAAGCACGTCGACAAACTCGCCCTCATCCGTTCGATGTACTCGAAGTCCAACGACCATGCCCCTGCCCTCTACCAGATGAACACCGGCTTCATCCAGACCGGCTACCCCAGCGTCGGTTCCTGGGCCACCTACGGGCTAGGCACTGTCAACCAGAACCTCCCCGCCTTCGTAGTCTTCTCAGACCCCCGCGGCGGCCCCATCGGCGGCGCACCAAACTGGGGCAACGGCTTCATGCCAGCCGCCTACCAGGGAACCCAATTCCGAGCCACCGGCGACCCCATCGTAGACCTCAAGCCCCCCAAGGGCATGGACGACGCGCGCCAGCGTAGATGGCTGGCCTTCCTCCAAAAGCAGAACGAAGAACATCTGGCAAAGAACCCGCAAGACAGCGAACTCTCCGCAAGAATCGCCTCCTACGAACTCGCTTACCAGATGCAAACGGAAGCCAGCGACGCGGTCGACATCAACAAGGAATCAGAAGCCACCAAGTCTCTCTACGGCATCGACGACAAGCGCAGCGAATACGTCGGCCGCCAGGCCCTGATGGCAAGACGCCTCGTAGAGCGAGGCGTCCGCTACGTACAGATCTTCTCCGGCGGCGGCAACTTCCAGGAAAGCTGGGACGCCCATTGGGACATCCGTGAAAACCACGAAATGCACTGCGGAGAAACCGACAAGCCCATCGCCGGCCTCCTCGAAGACCTGCAAGCCAGAGGCCTACTCGACTCAACCCTGATCATCTGGCACGGCGAATTCGGCCGTCTCCCGATCTCCCAGCGCATGGACGGCCGAGACCACAACCCCTACGGCTTCTCCATCTGGATGGCCGGCGGAGGCATCAAAGGCGGTCAAATTGTTGGCTCAACAGACGAATTCGGCCTCGCCGCCGAAGAGAACAAAAAGTCCGTCAACGACGTCCACGCCACCATGCTCCACTGCCTGGGCTTCGACCACACAAGACTAACCTACCCCTACAACGGCCGCCAATTCCGCCTCACCGACGTAGAAGGCGAAGTCATCAAAGAGATCCTCGCTTAGTCCAAAACACGCAGCGAGAATCCTCAGCTTGCCGCTCCCCGGTTCAGCGACATAAATTGTCATCTGTCTGAATAGTTCTTTGTTTTCAAATAGCCTCCTAAACACAAACTCTTGTGTAGAGACTTCGAGGCTGAAGCAAGCATACGGCATTGCGCCAATACTCGCACTGAATGCTGCAAGTCGCTCCATGTAACCGAGTATCGACTCATACCCATTTGGAGAATCATGGCTCTTGTTATGGAGTGCTCTTTTTACTTCTTTTTAAGTGTATTTTTTTGATAACTTCCTCTTGAAAAAAAACACACCTCTGTTAACTTTTCATTATGAAAACAAGCATGCGTAACTTTTTGCTATCTGCTGTTGTTGCCATATTCGGGGTAACGACTTCTTGGGGAGTCCCGACTCGCCTTTGCACTTGGGGCCCCACCCAAACCTATTGCTATTGCACCGGTCAAGACCGAGGGTGCTGCACGCCATATGCATATGATAATTGCAATCACTATTGGTCGGGCGTTCCAGAATGCGGCGAGGCCATTGGATGCACCGCAGCACCTCCGCAGGGTGGTGGAAACAATTAGCCAGTTAAACCCTATGAATCTCCCCAGTCAAGATGAATCGACAATTCACTACTCTTTCGCTCATCTATATTTTGACTAACTGTCTCGGCATTTCTGGACAGATTGACAATATGGGGAAAATCAGTGGAAAAATAACAAGCTCTATTACCAAGACGCCGATATCGGGATGTGAAGTAAGATCCCTCCAGATGGGATCTTCTTCATCCGCATTGTCAACTAGATCTGACGAAGAAGGTGCTTTTGCGATACTCGGGATCCCTAAGGGCACATATTTTTTGGCCGTATCGTGCAAAGGATTTTCATCAAAATGGGCATGGTCGTTGACGCCAAAATCAAGCCGAAGCGGATTCTTGATCGATGATCGCAAGCTGGAGTACTCTGGCGCGGTCATTGAGATGGATCCGCATTCATCCATAGCAGGTTGGGTCTCCTTGCCTGCCGGATTCAAAGGAAGCAAATTACAAGTTCAAGCCTTCAAAAAGGGTTTCATTGCTGGCCAGCCTGTTTATATGCCCAAATCGTCAGCACAAACGGGTTCTGATGGTCGATATAAATTAGACGGGCTCCAGTCAGGGACATATTACCTTCACATAAGCAGGGCGAATAATTATCGAAATTCACTCGAAGCTCAATCAAATGGATCTTCCGGTTTTGGCAGCATTCTTGAGCCAACTTTTTATCCGGGCACTC
>JBIPMY010000093.1:0-16721 GCA_044376335.1 Bryobacter sp. | reverse complement strand
TCCGCTCGAAGCCCTTGCGTTCGGAGGCGAGTTGTTTTCGGCCTTCTGGTGTGAGCTGGTAAAAGCGAGCGCGGCGGCCACTGTCGGAGACGCCCCATTCGGCTTTAAGCCAGCCTTTGATCATCATTCGTTGTAAGGCTGGATAGAGAGAGCCTTCTTCTACTTCGAGCACGCCAGAGGAACATTCCTTGATGCGCTTGGCGATCGCGTAGCCGTGTAGAGGGCCGCGGGCGATCGTGCGCAGGATCAAAAGAAAGAGCGTGCCGGGTAGAAGATCTGGGCTGGACTGCATGCCCATACAATACCCAGTCTGGAAAGGGATTGTCAAGAAAGGGGAGGGAACTTTGTAGGATGAATGGGTGATTGCGACGATCTCTTTGTGCGCGCTGCTGGTGGTGATTCTGCTGAGCTGCGTGACGCGGTTGAATGTGGGCTTTGTGGCCATTGCATTTGCTTGGCTGGTGGGGCTATATGCCGGGGTGGATGCCAATCAGGTGATGGCCGGGTTTCCGGCATCGTTGTTTCTGACGCTGGTAGGGGTGACGCTGCTCTTTACGCAGGCTGAAGTGAATGGGACGCTGGAGCAGTTGGCGGCCGGGGTGACGCGGTTTGCTGGTGGAAATTCCGGGTGGGTGGTGGTGTTGTTCTTTCTGATGGCTACATTGCTATCGGCGATGGGGGCTGGTGCAATTGCAACTGCTGCCCTGGCTGCACCTCTTGCCATGGGTGCTGCAAGCCGGGCTGGGATCTCGCCTTTCCTGATGGCGATCATTGTTGGCAATGGGGCCAACGCCGGGAACCTGTCGCCGCTTTCGCCGATCGGGGTGATCGTTGACAAGACGCTGGAGCGGACGGGACTGGGCGAGGAGCACTGGCGGGTGTTCTGGAATCATCTGATCGCGCATTTTGTGATTACCGCTGTTGTGATTGCCGTGCTTGGCGGTTGGGCGATTTGGCGGCAGCGGCCGGAGAAGGCTGATGTTATGCGGCTCGACTGGGAGAGCAGGCATTGGCTCACGTTGCTTGTCATCGGGCTGCTGATGTTGGCTGTGCTTGTGCTCAAGGTGCCGGTGGGGCTGGGGGCCTTTGCGGCTGCGACGGTGTTGACTGTGTTGCGGGCAGCACCGGAGGCGACGGTGGTTGCGAAGATGCCCTGGGGCATCATGATTATGGTTACGGGTATGAGCGTGTTGATCGCGATGCTCGAACGCACGGGTGGGCTTGAGTTGTTCTCGGCGGCGATTGCGCGGTTCTCGACTGTCCATACGATTACCTCTGTCGTCGCCTTTGTGAGTGGGCTTGTGAGTGCCTATAGCAGTACGTCGGGTGTGGTCTTGCCGGCCTTTCTGCCGATGGCACCGAAGCTGGTGGCGCAGTTGGGTGGCGGCGATGTGATCTCGATTATTTCGTCGATCAACCTGGGCAGCCATCTGGTGGATGTGTCGCCGCTGTCTACGATTGGAGCGATGTGTATCGCCGCGGCCGGGGCTGAGGTGGACAAACAGGATTTGTTTCGCAAGCTGATGATCTGGGGCTTGTCGATGTCAGTGGCTGGTGCAGTTGCGAGTTATTTGTTCTTTGGAGGATGGTTGCTTTGAATCTGATTCAACTGTTTGATTTGAGTTTGCGTGGACGGGCTGATGTTGAGGCTCTGGAGTGGCAGGGCCGCGTCTATACGTTTGGGGAGCTGGACCGTCGCAGTGACCGGATGGCGCAGGCGCTCGCGGCGCGTGGGCTGGTAGCTGGAGAGCGTATGGCAGTCTACCTTGCCAACTGCGTTGAGTACATCGATCTTTATCTTGCGGCGCTCAAGCTGGGTGCGATCTTTGTGCCGGTGAATATTCTGTATCGTGAGAGGGAACTCGCGCACATTGTCAATGATTCGCGCCCGCTCTTGTTTATCAGTGCTGAGGAACTGCCGGGGCTGGTGGCAGAGGCTGAGGCGTGCGAGGCTGTGCGGCCTGTTGTCACTGTCGATGGGGATGATGGGGCCGCGATCATCTATACTTCTGGGACGACGGGCGTGGCCAAGGGGGCAGTGCTGACGCACAACAACTTTGCAGCCAATGCTGTGAATCTGACTACTGCCTGGCAGATGGTGGCTGCTGATCGCTTGTTGCTCGCTCTGCCTCTGTTTCACGTGCATGGGCTGGGGAATGGCTTGCATTGCTGGTTGATGGCGGGCTTTCGAGTGAAGCTGCTGGAGCGGTTTGAGGCGGCGAGGGCAGAAGAGGAGTTCTTGAGTTTCAAGCCCACTGTGTTCTTTGGGGTGCCAACGATGTATGTGCGGCTGATGCAGTGTGCGGCAACGATTGGCGCGAGTGTGCGGCTGTTTGTTTGCGGCTCTGCACCGCTGCCCGCGCAATTGCTGGAGGAGTTTCGCGAGAAGTTTGGCTCGACGATTCTTGAGCGCTACGGGATGACTGAGACTTTGATGAACATCAGCAATCCGTATGTGGGCGAGCGCCGTGCTGGGAGCGTGGGATTGCCACTGCCGGGGATCTCTGTGAAGGTGGTGGACGGCGAAGTTTATGTGAAGGGGCCCAATGTGTTTTCGCACTATTGGGGCAGGGAAGAAGCGACGCGGTTGGCTTTTGTCGATGGCTGGTTTCGTACTGGCGACATTGGATCGATTGCCGCAGATGGTTATGTGACACTGGCTGGACGCAAGAGTGACCTGATTATCGCGAGTGGTTTCAACATCTATCCGCGCGAGATTGAGGAGTTTTTGCTGGAGCATCCGGAGGTGGCTGAAGTGGCTGTGGCGGGGCAACCGGATGCGGTGAAAGGAGAAGTCCCCGTGGCCTATGTAGTGGCTCGCGGGGACTGTGATGTGGTGGAGCTGGAACGCAAGTGCCGTGCGGCTCTGGCGTCGTTTAAGGTGCCCAAGGAGTTTGTGCTGGTGGAAGCCTTACCCAGGAATGCCCTGGGTAAGGTTCAAAAGCATTTGCTGCCTAAAAGGTCAGCTTGAGAGCGCCCTGCCAGGAGCGGGGCGGGTCCTGACCGGTGATGGTGCCGAAGGCGCCGGTGGTTACGCCTGTGTTGGGGTTTGCAAGGTTGGCATAGTTTGCGGCGTTGAAGGTCTCCGCGCGGAACTGAAGCTTCCAACGTTCGGTGATCACAAAGTTTTTGATCAGACCCGCATCAATGCGGGACTGGATTGGACCGCGAATACCGTTGAAGCGAAGCGGGAAGCGGCGCAGGTTGGAGGCAAGCTGCAAAGCGTTGTTACGCTCAAAGCCAGCGTTGACGTTGAACCACTGGTCGACGCTACGTTGATCTTTGGGCAAGAGAACATTTTTGAGGTCGCCATTGAAGATGGCGTTGCCGAAGCCAAGCGGGCCACCGGACTGATACTGGAAGGCTCCGGTAAGCTGCCAGCCGCCGGCGAGGCCGTCGACCCACTTATTCCAGTTTGTGCCGAAGTGGCGGCCTTTGCCGAAGGGGAGTTCGAAGATTCCGCTTGAGGTGAGGCGATGTGTACGGTCGAGGTCTGAGACAACTTCGTAAGGGGTTGGATCCTGATCGTTCATCATCTCGGTAGCCTGCATGTTCTTGGACCAGGTGTAGGAGGTCTGCGTGGTGAAACCCTTGCTAAAGCGTTTTTCAACACGCATCTGGAGAGAGTGATACCAGGCATAGCCGATTGGCTCGTAGATGTTGACGTTGCCAAATTGCGGGAAGGGACGGAGGAGACTGCCACGATTGGTGTTGGCTCCGAAGATGGCGTTGGTGCCACGAAGAGGGTTGGGGAAATTGGCACCCAGATAGTTGATTGTGGTTTGATCGCGAGTGGGGCTGGTGGAGAGGTACTGCGCGGGGAGGAAGTTCAGATTGCGCAAAACGTTCAATCGGGTGGAGCGATTACCGACGTAGGATGCTTCGAGCAGGAAGCCGCCGAAGGTGCGCTGCAGGCCCATGCTCCAGCGCTGTGCATAAGGATTCTTGCGCGCATTGGGGAATGCGTTTACGCCCTGACCGATGTTGGTGAGCAGGCCGCCTGCTGCACCTGCTGGCTGCACGAGGCCTGCCGGGAATGGATTGGCTGTGGTGGCGATGTAAGTAAGGCCGTTGTCGAGCGAGGCCTGGATGGGCGTGTTGAGGCTGAAGCCTGCGGGCTCGGTGTTGGTGTAGAGCGTGCCGAGCGGAGCGGTGTAGAGACCGTAGCCGGCGCGCATGATCGTTTTGGTGTCGATCTGATAAGCGATGCCGAAGCGGGGCATGAAGTTGCCCTTGGCTGTGTTCCAGTAGCCGCGTGGATTGCCGTTGGCTGCTGTGAAGGTGAGGCCGCCGAGGACACGGAACTGGCTTGCAGGAAGCTCAGGGATTGGAGCGGCTGCGTATTGGGCTCGTGCCTGCGCTTCGATCGGGTTTGCTGTTGTCTGGTCGAAGTTGCGGACGGCGCGGTTGTAGCGCTCGGTGGTTTCTGATTCGACTTCATAACGAAGGCCGATGTTGAGAGTGAGCTTGCGGGAGAGTTTGTAGTCATCCTGGACGTAGAAGCCATAGATGGAATTACGTTCTGCGTAAGAAGCATTGACACCCATGTTTCCACCGGGGATGCCGAGGAGGAAAGAAGCGATTTCGCCACCTACTTGAGGCGGTGCGGCAGTGTCGAGCGGCCCGCGGGTGAAGGTGGAGTTGAAGGTGTAATCGGGTGAGGTGCTGTTGGGGAAGCGGTTACGATTTTCGCGCAGGTTGCGCCAGTCAAAGCCGAAGCGCAGGTTGTGTTTGCCCTTGTTCCAGGTGACGGTTGAGTTCAAGTTATGGAGCAGTGATGCTGTAACCCCGTCGCCCGATTCCCAGTTGGAGGCCGCAGACCAGGGGGCCACGTTCAACCGTGGGAAGGTTGCGGTGCTCTTGTCGATAGAGTTGACGAGGTTGGAATTGAGGCCGAGGCTGGAGAGGTCGAAGCCTTGGGAGACGCGCCTTTCGGGGAATTCCTGCTGGGTGAGGCCGTAGCGCACGTTCAGCAGTAGCGAGGGGTTGATGACATAGACGTCATCAAAGGCAGCTCCACGATTGATGCGGTTCAGGATGACGCCGCTGGGCTTGTCGTTGCCGAAGAAGCGGCTCTTGTCTTCCTGCCAGTAGTCACGATGCATGCGTACGAAAATGCGGTGATTCTCGGAGAAGGCGTGGTCGACTCGACCGATGTTGGTCCAGTAGGTTTCGAGCGCCTTGGTGGCGAGGAAGAAGTTTTGACGGAAGTCGGATGTACCCGCCTGATTTGGCAAGGGGAAGGCTTCCAGCATCTTTTGTCCCACGGGATCCAGACGCGAAGTTGGAATGATGTTGCCAGGGATTGGAGTGCGCTGGAAGCGGCCACCGGCGACGGCTGTTGTCGAGAAGGGGTCGTAGACCTGATTGTTAGCGTTGAGGCGCAGCAGTGGAGAGAGGTCGCCACGGCGCATCTCGGCTGTTGGTACGGTAACTACCGCTGCACCGTTAGGGTCGCCGAAAAGGTTGGCTTCAATCGCGTAGAACCAGAAGGTGCGGTTCTTGCCTGAATAGACTTTGGGAATCGAAAGAGGGCCGCCAGCCGATCCACCGAAGCGGTTGTCCTGATACAGCGGAAGCTTCTGGCCGGTGCGGTTCTGGAAGATTGTCGGTGCGTCCAGTTTGGAATGGCGGAACCATTCATGGAATTCGCCGTGCAGCGTGTTGGAACCAGACTTGGTGGTGACGTTTACGTTGGACCCAAGGGAGAAGCCGGCGGAGGCGTCGAAGGCGGCCGTTTGAACTTTGAACTCAGCGATGGATGTCTGGGGCGGCGAGAAGGCCACGCGCGGGGCGGTGCCGTCGGAGTAAACGTTGACAACACCGTCGATGGTGAAGTCGTTGTTGTTGTTGCCGGTGCCATTGGTGCCGAAGGAACTGGGTGCGGCGTTGAATGGGGCTTTGCGGAGGCGCAGATTGGTGCCGTTGACGGTTCCGGGGGCGAGGTGGACGAGGTCCATGGCGTTGCCGGCAAAGAGGGGAAGTTCTTCGATACGGCGCTGGTCGATGACCTGGCCAAGCGATACGTCAGCAGCATTCAGGAGAGGGGTTTCGGCTTTGACTTCTACTGATTCGCTCACCTGACCGACTTTCATTTCGATGTCGAGGGTGACGGTTTCGGTAGTGCGAACCTGAACGCTGGAGCGGATCATCTTGGAGAAGCCAGGGGCTTCAATTTCGACGTTGTAAGTGCCTGGGTTTAGATAAGGTGCACGATAGTCTCCGGTTTCACTGGAGGTAGTGGTAACGGTGAGGCCAGTGGCGGTGTTTGTGATCTTGATTGCGGCATTAGCCAGCGGACTTGCAGAGGCATCTGTGACGCGTCCGAGAATGATTCCGCGTGGGTCCTGGGCAGTTGCAACAAGCGCTAAAAGGATCAGCGCAAGTATTGAAAAACGATTGAAAAACCTCATGTTAGTTGTCTGTAATATATCAGAATGGTGAAGTTGGCAACTGCCAGGATCGTAGTACTTGCTTGAGCCCCTGTTTGGCAATGAGGGCCAAAGCCTGGTCGGCTTCTTTGCTTTTCTCGTTGAGCAAGGCCTGCACGAGCCCTTCGCGCAACCACTGTGGATGAGTGGCGGTGGTATTGGATTCGAGCAGAGCATGCAGGAGTTCGTGTCGCAATGTGAGGGCTTTGGGATTGGGCGGGAATTTGATGTAGTGGCCGCGGGTTGCGCCATGTACAGGATCGAGAATGCCCGTTGCGTCGCGGAAGGCGTCGCGGCTGGGGTAGATGCGAATTACTGGATTCACCTTGAAGCCGGTGAGTGATTCGAGCGATTGGAGTTGCTTTTCGGCCAAGCCAAGGAGTTGCTTGTCCCGAGCCGGATTTGTGGTGAAGAGAGTGATGCGCGGAGTTTTAAGTGAGGTCCATTTGAGTCCAGCCGCAGTGATGCCGATGCGGGTGCCTGGATAATATTCGGCGAGGATTTCGCTGTGAGCGTTTCCGCTGGCAGCCATACGCTCTGCACTGGTTTGCGGCAAGCCGATTCCGTGTCCTCGACCGGTACCGGTAAAGGTTAGGGTCTTTTGTTTGACAGCGACTTCAAAGAGGCGTGACGGGAGTTTCTCCCAACCGATCGTTCGGCCTACCAGCAAGCGGAAGGCGGCAGCCTCAGCCGGATGGCCAAAGACATCCAGGGACCGGGCACGGCCGGAGGGCTCTCTACTGGTAACGCGGAAGGTGGGCTTGATAACGGATAGATTGAGCGCTGAGGCGAGTTGCGATATCGAAGTGGACCATGTCCAGTGGGCTTCTGGTTGATCTTTCCACCATTGGTCTTTGCGTTGCGTGAGGTAAGGGGCATCGCTTGCGGATTCTAGCCAGCCGCCGGAGTCAGCGTGATAATAAGTGGCTGCAGGTTTGCCATTGAACCAGAGGAGTTCTGAGGTGGTGGCTTCAACGGCGTCGCGCAAGTCTTTACGTTCGCTCAGCGTAAAGCGTGCATCCTGGCAATGTGTGGTGTCGCAGAAATCGAAGCCTTCTTCGGAATGGCGGTGGCGGAAATGTGTGGCATAGGTGCGGGCGGCGATGGCCATGGCTTGTCTGGAGGCGGGGTGCCTGAAGCCGCTTGCTTCTCCGTGCAGGACGGCGTTTACGTAATCCTCAAGCGGCACCTTGACGGTGAGTAGATAGCGCTTGTCTTTGAGTGTTACCGTGAGTGGACCTGGAGCCTTGAGCTTTGTCTGGCCGGTGTCGATCAGCGTGTCGGCAGGGTAGTTGCCAGGCTTGAGGTTGAGCGTTGCTGGTGGATTTTGCCAGAAGAGACGCAGGCTGACTGTGGAAGGATCGAAGGCTGCTTTGTTAGCCGCGAAAAGGCTGCTGAAGATTTTGGCAGCGTAAGGAGCGGCATCGCCTCCGCCTGAGCCGGAGTCCAGATGGATCAGAACCAGATAGCGAGGCTGGGCGGCAGGGGCGTAGCCGAAGAAGACGGCGGAGGTGCTGGTGGTTCCGGTCTTGCCTGCGACGGCGGTTATTGGGACACCCGCCAGTCTGGCCGTGCCGTAGCTGACAGCTTCTTCCATTCCGGCGAAGATGGGACGCAGACGCTCTTCACGATGGCGGGCGACCAGGCGCTTCGTCGAGTTGAGCAGATCGTTGAGGGTAAGCGTGGGGGCTCGATAGTTGAGCCCAAAACGGGTGTAACCGCGTTCGAGATCGGCAGGGTCCATGCGGGCAATGAGTTGATCGAAGAACTCGTTGTTGGAATATGCGAGGGCCTCGGGCGCCTTCATCGTTGGCTTGTATAGACCCGCTTCGATAAAGGCAGCAAGGGTGAAGGGCTTGAGCACAGAGCCTGGCCGCAGGGGCAGAGTGTTGGCTCGCGGCTGGTTCCAAGTGCCGACTATCTTGGCTTCTTTGAGGTCGTAGACAAGAGCAGCGCCGGAGCGGCCAACGAACTGCTGCTTCAAGTCTTGCGATGCTGCAAGAGAAGCAATCAGGAAACAGAGGCTGAGACGAAGCACTCCTCTATTGTGAGGCTAGAAGAGGATCTTCATTACCAGAACTACCTGGCGAGTCTGGTTGTTCTGTGCGGGGTTGAGCTGGCCGAAGCGAGGGTCAGTCACGTTATTGCTGGCCTGCTGTGCGAAGTGAGCGTAGTTAAGGGCGTTCTGGAAGTCAGCGCGGATCTGCCAGCGAACTTTTTCAAAGAATCGGAATTCCTTGTAAGCAGAGATTTCCCAGCTTTCGAGATGCCGGTTACGGACATCGGAGAAGCGAGTGGGGAAGTCACGAAGTGTGAAGGGGGCTTGGGCTTGACGGGGGAAGAGCGTTACATCGTAGTATTTGTCGAAGAAGGGATTGAACTCCGAACGGCCTGCTGCCCTAGCCAGGGCGTTGCGCTCGTCTTCGCTCAGCTTGGCGCTGCGATTGGTAAGCGGGGCGGCGTTGGGGAAGTCGAAGGGGCTTCCCGACCGGATCATGTACTGGACATTTAGATTCCAGCCGCCAACGAGAGCGTTGCCGGCTTTGTTGATTCCTGAAAGCAGCTTCTTGCCTTTGCCGAAGGGGAGCTCGTAGGTGACGATGCCAGAGAAAGTGTGCGGGATATCGAATTGCTGCAAACGCTGTTCAGGACGGGTGTTCAGGAGATTGGCAACATCGGTGTCCTGAGCGTTGAGCAGTGTAACGCTTTCGAGGGTCTTGGACCAGGTGTAGGAAATCTGTGCCGTGAAACCGTTGGCATAACGACGAGTGGCGCGAGTTTGCAACGAATGATAGTTCTGTGAGCCGATCGGAACATTGCTGATGCTGACCTGGCTGAAGTGAGGATAGGGGTTGAGAAGGGTGGAGCGAGGCACAGTGGCGCCATTGATCGCGCTGCCTGGAAGTCTGCCGCTCAGCGGGTTTGCCACTGGCGCATTGAAGAAGGCTGCACGCTCAGCTACCGGTAGGCGAGTGAGATCAGCACCCGGGATGAAATTGAGATTCACTCCGACAGGGAGTTTGCTGGTTAGGTTGCCCGAGTAACTGACGTCCATCAGCCAGGTGTTGAGAAATGTGTGCTGGAAGCCGGCGGAGAACTGTTGCGAATAGGGGAGCGGCCGATCGAGATACTGGGCGCCGATGCCAAGGCCGAGATTCGTGGAAAGCCCCTGACTGGCACCGATCGGTTGTAGCAAGCCGGTGGGAAAGAGGCTTGTGGGGAAGGGATCGTTGATGAAACTGGCTGGAGTCAGGTTGGCGTCGAGGCTGGGGATGACGGCAGTGGGGCGGCTAAAGCCGGTGTCGGCACCGCTGGCATTCTGGCCCAGATAACTCAAGCCGTAGCCTGCACGGAAGACCCACTTGGGGAGGAACTGCCAGGCCATGCCAACTCGTGGCTGCCAGTTGTTGAAGTCGCGCTTGAAGGCTTCGCGATTGGCACCTTCTGCACCGGCGAAGAGCAGGCCTCCCCTGAGCTGAAGACCTTGCACTTGAGATTGTAAGGGGCTGGGTTGATCAAAGGCGAAGCCGCGAACCTGACGGTTGTAGCGCTCAACGATCGGAGCTTCATAGTCCCAGCGGAAGCCCAGATTGAGGGTGAGCGTGCGGGTGATCTTCCAGTCGTTCTGGAAGAAGAAGGCCATGTAATCGTTGCGATATGCGGGCCAAACGTTCTTTTCGACGTTGCCTGAAGTGATGGTGCCGGTGAGGAAGGTGGCCATCTCGTTGCCGCTGGTTGCGTCTGCGCGTTGCGGGTCGCGCTGGGTCCAGTTGCGGCCAAAGGTGTAGTTGCCGCTGGCAGAGCCGGGGTTGTGATTGTTGGCATTGTAGCGGCGGAATTCCGCACCGAGCTTCCAGGATTGCCGGCCGCGGATCCAGGTGAGATTCGGTTGGAACGAATAAGTATCTTGCGTTTCGTAATTGGCCGTACGGGTGGAGCCGAGCGGTGAATAGTTGTTGCCCGAGAAGTTGAAGCGCGGGTATTGCAGTACGTCGAATTGGCTGACCAGCGATTGCGGAAAACCAAGCTCCGTTGGATTGAAGCCACGGCCAAAGGTGTTTCCCGAGAAGCCTTCGTAGCGGGCAAGGCCGCCTCTGAGGTTGAAGACCATTGATGGGCTGATGGTGTAGGTCCAGTCTGCACCCCAGTTGCGGGAGATACGAGTGGAGGGGGCTTCTGTGGATGGTTCGGCGGCGTTGGTGCCCCATTGGACTCGGGCCAGGTTGAACCATGGGGTCTGCCCGTAACGCCAGTTCACGCGGCTCTTGGCGCTGAGAATGTAATCCATTTTGCCAAGCCACTGGTCGTACTCGTTTCTTGAACTGTTGACGAAGAGGTAGTTGTTCTGGCCGTCCGGGCTCTCGCTGACACGATTTGGTAGTGGGAAGAAACCGATCGCACGAGCGGCAAGAGGATTGATGCGTTGACGTGGGATGACGTTGCCGGCGAAGGGTTGGCGGGCTGTGGTGGCGCTGTTGGAAAGCGGATCGAAAATTGCGATTTGCTGGTTGGCGTTTGTGACGAGTTTTGAGAAGTCACCGTTCCGTTGATCGGCGGTGGGGACGGTCCAAAGCTGAGTTTGGGGATTGCGTTCGCGCAAGCCTTCGAGCGAAATCATCCAGAAGAGTTTGTTGCGGCCATCGAAAACTTTGGGGATGAATACGGGGCCATCAACCCGGAAGCCGAAAGTGTTGTTGCGATAAGGCGGTCTTGCGATGCCAACGGCGTTGCGCGAGTAGCCGTTGGCGTTGAGCTTGTCGTTCTTGAAGAACTCAAAAAGCTCACCATGTAGTTTGTTGGTGCCCGAGCGCAGGTTGATCGATGTGGTGCCGCCACCGACTCGGCCGTATTGCGCATCGTAGGTGTTGGTGATGATATTGACTTCTTCGATCGCCTGCAGGCCGGGGGCGAAAGATGCACTGCGGCTGCCTCTGGTGGAGGTGATGCCATCAAGGAGGATTTCGTTTTCGCCGCTGCGGCCGCCGTTGATCGAGACACCGTTGATGTTGCCGAAGGCGTAGAGCTCAAAATTGCCCCAGTAGTTGCTGGTCTTGGTGACGCCCGGGAGTGTGTACTGGAATTGGAAGAGATTGCGGCCGGCAGTGGGTATGTCTGAGATAAGCTTCTGTTCGATCGTGCCAGAGCGGAGGGCCGTCTCTGTTTGCAGGAGCGGAACCTCGCCGGTAACCGTGATGGTTTCGCTGAGCGAGCCCACTTCAAGCTTCACGTTGATACTGAGACGGTCTACTGCACTCAACTGAATTGCGTCGCGGGTCAGAGGTTTGAAGCCTGCTTTTTCAAAACGAAGCGAATACTTGCCTGGCGGCAGGAAAGGCGTTACGTAGCGGCCTCCTTCGTTGGTGACGCTTGAGTATTCTACATTTTGATCAAGGTTGCGCGCGACCACCTTAACGCCAGGGGCAATGGCTCCGGTTGTGTCTGTAACATCACCAGAAATAACAGCCCGAAAGTCCTGTGCGAAAAGTGCAGTGGCAAGAAGAGCTATCGTAAACGCGAATCTCATGATGAGAATTTAGCAAAATTTTATGAATATCGTGTCAATCAAAATGACTCTGTATCGTGCTGAATTGCGATGATAAAACCAATGCTGCGGATTTTGATGTTCGGAATGGGTGTTTCGCTATGGGCGCAAGGGCCAGACCTGGACCACGCCCGTTCGAATGTATGGCTTTTCCCTCCTCAAATTCCAGGATTTCGGGTGGAAAAGGTAGTGGCCAGCGGTGAAGGACTTGTCTACGCTGGGACGCCGCAAGGGTTGTTTTCACTTCGGTTAGGGGACTATGTGCGAGTACCTGGGCTGCCGGAAGAGGCTGTGCTCGACCTGCAGCTATTGGACGGCGGAAGTGTTGGAGTTCGTTTTTCAACAGGATCTTTTGCCGTAGGACTTGGCGATGTCAAGAAGATAAGCGGCCTTCCGGCAAAGGCTCAAGCTACTGGCAGTATTGATTGGGGTGGCTTTTTGATTCAGATCCGGCCTATGGGTACTTCCACTACGAAGAGGCCGATTTACGATTTACTGGTCCGCCGCAAAAGTGATTCAACAGTGCTTGTAGACGGTAAAGGTATTGAGGTTGATCAGAGCTCGTATTGGTCTCCTGTTTCGAAAGCGAAAGCAATCTTTGCGGTTAGTGGCCATTGGCTCATGATGGATGCTCGAACCGGACGAAGTGAGTATTTAAGCCTGCAACTTCCGCATCGGGCTTTAGATCATTTTGTAGATGAGCAACGGGGCCGTCTTTATCTTGCTCTCAATGGCGAGGGCATTGGAAGTTTTTCGATTGGTAGTGACTCCATTCATTGGAAGATTCGCCCAGAGGCTGCCAATGTGCAGTTGATGCAGGACCAACTTTGGGTTGCGCATTCTAACGGATTCTCTCGTCTGGAGAAGAGGCCCTATCGCAAGGACGGTAGTTTGCTTCTGGAGCCAAAATTCGAGCGTGAAGTGGAAGGGTTCGTCAATCAACCAGACTGGACAATTGAAGATGCTGAGGAGGCCTTGCGCACCAAAGGTGGCATCACTATTGCGATTCCGCGTAATGGAATGCCCTTGTACCGGCGGGATCATCGCCCATGGCAGAAGATTGGATATGAAAGTCCAGAAGTAAAGGAGTTGCCGGCTCGCTGGGTTGCCGAGTCTGACGACGGACGTGTCTGGGCTGCTGCCAAGCATGGGCTACTGGAGATCATTGGGCTGAGCGTGGAGAAACCTCAGTTAAAACGTGTTGGCACCGATCTCGGGCGGAGCTATATCAGTGAATTCAAGCGCGACCGCGAGGGTACGCTCTGGCTTCTGGGGGAAGGTTTTTGGGCAAAGTACGAACAAGGCGAATGGCGCAAGCAAACGGCACCCGACTGCATGATTTCCCCCAAGTTTCGATCTTTTGCACTTCGAAGTGAAAATGAAGTCTGGATCGCATACCGGAATTCTGCTCCTGTAACACGAGTGATTCGTGCCGCTAATGGCTGGACCTGTCAGCACTATGGACCTGAAGAGGGCAATGTCAATCTTGAAACCAACGCTGTGGCAGTGGATCGTCGTGGTTGGGTTTGGATGATGGGTGAAACCGCGAATCTTGCAATGAACGATGCAGCCACGGGCATGGCTTGGCCGAAGAATGTGCAACACGTTGTTGTGCTTCCGCAAAATGCATATCTGCCCACGGGTGATGCACATTGGCATGGCTTCGTCGATGAAGGCCCGGATACGGTTGCTATGTTGATCGGCAAGTCGCTGGTGAGGCTGAACCGGAGGATCGTTGAGGAACTGTATAGCAAATCGGGCCAACTCAAGCTGAGCAAGGCTGGAGATGCAAGTTATCGAATTGATGCTGATTCGATTCTTCCACCGGAATTGGCCTATTCCATTCGTTGGCGTTGGATCGATTCCAGTGGCAAAGGGCTCAGTACCTTTGCTTCGCAGAAAAGCCTGGAACTGAGTGAACGCCCGAATGGTGCCGCTGCGGTTGAAGTCTTGTCACCGGCAGGCCAGCAGATATTGCCTGATCCGTTTCGTGTGGATAGCGGCCAGTTGGTCTGGCTTCTGCTTTTGCTTCCTGTTGCTGGTTTGTATCTCGGGCGGTGGCATCTGGTGGCTCTATTGGGCGCTCCATCTCTGCTGCGCAAGGTGGAGCGCCGGTTGTTCTTGAGGCTTCGCGATCAGGCGCCGGGCGTGCGCGAAGCTGAGTTAGCAAAGCTACCAATGGTCGTTCGAAACCGTGTACAAATGCTGCTACAACATTTTGACCATGTGGAATCAAACGAGGATGAGCGAACCCGCAGCGGCTTGATCCTCGACCAGCATTACCTCCTCGAGCATGTGATTGCCAAAGGAGGCTTTGCCACTGTTTACCTGGCGCAGGATGTAAAGGATGGTGGCAGTGTTGCGGTGAAACTGTTCCAGCAGCCGGCAAGAGAAGGCAGTTGGTTAGCCAAGCGGCTGGCGGGTGAGATCGAATCGATGCAGCGTCTTCAGCATCCGAGTGTGGTGAAGCTGCTTCATCATGGCTTAGGCCCGGACGAGCGGCCCTATCTGGTGATGGAATACATCCACGGGGTCACCTTGCGGCAGAGTCTGCGCCAGGGATCTATTGAAGCTGGCCGTGCTGTCCGGATTATCAGCCAAACTTTGTCTGCCCTCGAAGAAGTACACCGGCAGGGAATTCTGCACCGGGATCTCAAACCGGAAAACATAGTGCTTCGCAATGCAGGGACAGCGGATGAAGTAGCCATGCTGATCGATTTTGGTGTGGCAACCGTCTATGAAGAAATTCTCGACGGGCAAAAGAGCACCTATTTTGCGGGCTCGCTGGACTATGTTTCGCCTGAACAGGTTGCCGGCTTGAAGCTTGAGGCCAGCGACGTCTTTTCGATGGGCGCGGTTTGCTTTGAAATCCTGTCTGGTTGCCGGCTGAAATTGGCTGTTGGCCAGGGAGACGGCGAGACTGTGATTCTGGAAAAGCTGCAATTGGCGGGAGTGGCCCGTCCCAGGGAAGTAGCAGCAGTGCTCGTGAACGCAACGGCCATCGAGCATTCCAGGCGAACGGCAAAGATAAGAGATTTCAAAACTGATTTACTGGATGCACTTTCCGGTTAAGCACCGTGAATGAGGCTTCGTAATCTGACCCTTGCATAATCCCAATCGTCTCGAATTGTGCGGGTGCTCAGTCCCAAAAGACTCGCGGTTTCGGCCTGCGTACAGCCCAGAATGTAGCGCAATTCCACGATGGATGCAGCCCTTGGTTCTTCTTTTTCAAGGGTTGCCAGGGCAACGTCAAGACTGAGAATATCTTCCGGACTCAGCTGCGTCCAGTGGGGCAGGCCAGGTGGGAAAGGATTCGCCGATAATTCCCGCTTAGCGGCTTTGCGCGCCCGTGCATTATCAATCAGGATGCGCCTCATACCGCGGGCGGCGAGATAGTAAAAATGCTTTCGGTCTTGGATCGAGAGATTCAACTGGCTCAGGTGGCGAAGGTAAAGTTCGTTTACCAGTGCGGTGGGCTGTAGAGTTTTGGCCTTCGATTCAGAACTCATCACGGATTGGGCGATCTGACGAAGCCTGGGGTAGGTAAGGCGCAAGGCTTCTTCACCCGCTTCGGAGTCCCCGGACACCATTCGACGCAACAATACTGTCAGATCATTCTTTTCCATGCAGACACAACATATGAAAGTAGCAATAAATCTGCAGAAAAGAAGTGTTTATGACACTGACTTTTTGAAGAGTTCGAAGTATTTGTCGGGACAGCGAACTGGTTTCAAATCATGATTGATGAAAAGATGACGTGTTGCTCCGGTGGCCAGGAGGACTTGATCGGATGCGCGATGGATTTCGTACTCGATCCGCATTTTCCTGCTTTGCACTTCAACAACTTTTGCGGTTACATCAATCAGGTCGTCATATCGTGCTGCTGCCCGGTAATCCACTTCTACGCCTAGAACCGCTACCCGCAAGCCTTCCTTTTCCATTTCGGCATAATTGAGCCCGGCAGATCGCATCGCTTCGACGCGGCCCACTTCCATCCAAACCACATAGTTGGCATGATAGACCACGCCCATCTGATCGGTTTCGGCGTAGCGGACGCGAATTTGAGTTGTATGTTGCAGCATGATAGACCGTCAATCAGTGATCTTAGCTCGCATGGGATACTGAGAGTACCCCATTATGAAGAGAATTATCTTTGCGCTCGCGGCAATCCTGCCAGCGGCGATGTTGGGCCAGAACTTGGCCGATATTGAGAAGCGCGTCACAGAATTCAAGTTGGCGAATGGAATTACCTTCGTCGTTTATGAACGTCACCAGGCTCCCGTGGTTAGCTTTTTCAGCCGTGTGAACGCTGGCTCCGCCGACGACCCCAAGGGTCAGGCTGGCCTCGCGCACATGTTTGAGCACATGGCCTTTAAAGGCACCCGTACCGTTGGTACGCTCAATCTGGCTGAAGAGCTGAAAGCCATGGAAGCGGTAGAAGCCGCGTATGACGCCTTGACTGCCGAGCGCAACAAGGGGCCAGAGACCAGTGCCGACAAGGTCAAGACGTTGGAAGAAGGCCTGAAGAAGGCAATCGAAAAAGCAAACGGATTTGTTGACAAAGAACGCTTCACCAAGGTACTCGAAGAAAGCGGTGCTGTTGGCCTGAATGCCTTCACCAGTCTGGATGAGACTGCTTACATGATGAGCCTTCCCGCCAACAAGCTGGAGTTGTGGTTTGCGATGGAGAGCGACCGCTTCATCAACCCGGTCTTTCGCGAGTTCTACAACGAGCGTGGCGTGATCCG
>JBIPMY010000419.1:0-5396 GCA_044376335.1 Bryobacter sp. | reverse complement strand
GTAGTCAACATAGTCAAACGGGAAGCTCCACAGCTCCTGAATTGCGGCTGTATAACGCAGAACCTCACCCACGGGTGTTTCAATCCAGAACCGTCCAGAAGTCAAGCCGAACCAGTGAAGCTCCATTTGGCCTTGTTCGCCCCAAGCTTGGATATCTGGCGTCGAGTCTAGCTCAAAGCGGAACCTTAGCGCCATAGGATGAGGCATCACTTCCACCGCTATTCAGCGTACCTCACTGAAAACTGGTTTCAGAAGCAGCGATTATTCGGGCGAAGAGCTCACAGCCGATACAATAAAATGCGATGACGGTTGAACACCAACTAAGCAACCTTGAATCGTGGACCTCTCTTCAGTCCTTTGTAGACTCTTTGCCTGAAGATGTCTATTGGAAGGCGTGGAAAAGCCTCGCACAGCAATTTCTCACCCAAAGCCTGGATGCAGGCCTCAACCGATTTTTTCGTGTGGGCCGAGGCATGACGGATCTCATTTTTTCGACGCTTGATCATCATGGGCTAAACGGCGAAAATTGCGTCATTGTGGAGCTATGGCCTCCTGATAGCGTCCGCCTAACCTATTCTCGGCATCATAAAAGTCTGAATGTTGAATATGTACTGGACTTTGATACTGCATTCCCTACCTTTCAGCGATTCTTGAATCAATTGTGGATAAATACAATGCCTGAAGCAATTCCAAGCGACCTAAGGCCCGTAACGGCGCCAGTCTTAGCAATTGACGGAAGTTGATCAATCGACAGAGCAAAGTTTGTAATGAAAACCAATCTGGCCAATCTACTCTTCGCTGGATCCTCAAACGCAGTTGATGGCGAAGCTGGGTTAGACTTCTCCTGGAATCCAATCGATAGAAAACCTCTTATCGCCTCAGCGACAGTTCAAAATGCACACCCTCTGTCTTTTGAAGCGCGGCCAAAATAATCGTGAAGTTCGCGACCGAAGGACTTCCTTTCGGGCTCAGCATCCGCATAAGGCTCTTTGCCGGTATATGCGTACTCTTCTCCAGATCCTGAAATCCAACCGTTGCGTTGACGTAGTCACGCAGCACGGCCTTGCCTATATCGAATTCTCCGTGAAGGATACTCTCAACTGCTTCCCGCAAGAGAGCTTGACGAAACTTTTGGTCCCGCTGTGCACGAGTGCGAAACGTATTTCTAAAATCATGTGTAAGGGGCATGAATGATTTTTTTTTGTTCCTGCTAGGCTTTACGTCAGCCCTGCCATGCAATGCTGCGGCCAAGAGCAGTCGATTCAAGAGCCAAACGGAATATCCACTTCCGTATAGCTTCCTGAACTTGATGCATTGACTGCTGCAACAACATCTCCAACATGGGGCTCGATCAACGACCACCGCCCCTTGCCTAGCACGACAATTGCGATTTTTCTTTCTCGAAGGTTTTGCTGATAGCTAATGTTCTTATCAGTCGTCACCATCACTTCGAAGCCAGCCGCTTCCGCTTGGCTCAACAACTCGCTGTTCTCAAGTTCAGCCCATCCACGAGAACGTGCTTCCGTTACTGTATGCCGGTCAATGAGGTAGCGGGCGAGTGTCCTCGGCGTGCCGTTGTCAAATAGAACCAACATTAAACATGAGCCGCGACGGGCACTTCCAGGCTATGCGCTGCAAATTGCAATACGGCCTCAACTTGCTCGCGCGTCACCCCAAACTCAACCACAAGTTCATCGACACTCATATCCTGAAGGTTCTCAAAGACAACCGAAACCGGCGTCCGCGTACCTCGAAACACAACTGCACCACTTCGTTTCCCGGGAACACTTTCCACTGCGGCGCACTGCGACCAATCCAAGATTGCCATTGTCAGGCCTCCATCTTTAGAGTACACAACACCAAAATTGTTCAGGCACCCTGTCGATTCCTCCCCGCCCCAATCGATACACTTCCAGCAGACCAAACAAAATGAAAGTAATCGTATTCGTCAAAGCCACCGCAGAATCAGAAGCCGGCCAGATGCCAGAAGAGCAACTCCTCACCGAAATGGGCCGCTTCAACGAAGAGCTCGTTAACGCCGGCATCATGCTCGCCGGAGAAGGCCTCCACCCCAGTTCAAAAGGCGTCCGCGTTCACTTCAAAGGTAGCGACCGCACAGTAACCGACGGCCCCTTCGCCGAGACCAAAGAACTCGTAGCCGGCTTCTGGATCTGGAAAGTGAACTCAATGCAGGAAGCCATCGAATGGGCCCGCCGCTGCCCCAATCCAATGCACGGCGAATCCATCCTCGAAATCCGCCCCGTCTTTGAAGCAGACGATTTCGGCGAAGCCCTAACCCCAGCGCTCCGCGAACAGGAAGAACGCCTGCGCAAACAAATTGCCAACTGACTACTTTACAGCCCGCAACCCCAAATGCTCCTCAAAGGCATCAAAATCTCGATCAGAATGCAGCAACTCATTGCCATTCTCTATGCACCAAGTCGCAATGATGCAATCAATGGTCTTCCGCACGGTCACCCCGGCACTCCGCAGTTTCCTGAAATTTTCCGCAGCCTGAACTGCAACAACTTCGCCACCAAGATCCACTACCTCGAGAGAAGTCAAAAACAGCTTGGCCTTCCGAAACTCACGTTCGTGGTCAAAGCCCTGGAGCACTTCGGTGAGAATCAGATCCCCAATTGCCAACAACTGATTACCGAGCAAAGAATCGAGTAACTCCGTTTGCCGGGTCACTTTCCCCCTGAAATAATCCACCCAAACACTGGAATCAACAAGGATCAACGATCCGTCCTCATTGCATCAAGATCCCCCACCCATTCAAACTTTCCTCGAAACTGCCGAATTTCACTCTGCCGCTTGAGGCGTAACAATGTCTGCAACCCCAACTCAACCACTTCCCGCTTCGTCTTGAGTCCAGTGGCCCGAAGCGTCTCGCGCATCAACTTGTCATCAATTTCGATATTGGTTCGCATGATGTGTACTCTCTCTTCATTTTATACACATCACTTCCCGCCCTCCAGCGCAAACGCCACAATACTGTCATCCGTAACCGGGTTATTAAAAAAACCACCCCCAGTCGACGTAATCACAACATACTGCCGCCCATCCTTACCCTGATACGTCATCGGAGTCGCCTGCGCCGCGCCCCCCAACTTCGTACTCCACAACTCCTTCCCCGTCTTCGCATCAAAAGCGCGAAACCGCGCGTCATCCGTAGCCCCAACAAACACGAGGCCCCCAGCAGTAACAATCGTCCCGCCATTCCCCGGCCTGCCTGTCTTCTGCTGCCCCTCCGGCAAGCTATCAGTCACCCCAAGCGGCACCCTCCACGCAAACTCCCCAGTATTCACATTCACCGCAGTCAACAAGCCCCACGGCGGCTGCTGGCAGGGAATCTGCTGCGTCGACCCATCCTTCCCCGGCAAACTAAACCGTCCCCCGCCAATCCCCTCATAAGGCCCTTCCGGATGCACCCGGTTCCCCACCCCACGCCCCATCGCACGGCCCTCGGTCGAAGCCCGTTCCTTGATCCCGGTCACCTGTCCCAGCTCACTCGTGTTCACAAACAAATAACCCAACTGCGGGCTAAACGAAACCCCACCCCAGTTCACACCCCCATGATTCCCCGGGAACCTCACTCCCAGCTTGTTATAACTCACCGGCAAATAAGGCCCACCTAACTCCACATCCTTCATCATCGCCTTGCAAGCCGCCTCAAACTCCGGCGTCACCGTATTCACATCCTCAGCCTTTATCGACATCCGCGAAAGCGGCGGCGGCTTCAGCGGAAACGGCTGCGTCTTCGACGTCTTCTCCTGCGGCACCACGCTCTGCTGCACCGGCCTCTCTTCAACCCCATAAATCGGCTTCCCCGTCACCCGGTCCAGCAAAAACAGCAACCCGACTTTACTGATAGCCGCCACTGCCGGAATCGTCTTCCCGCCACGCTTCACATCCAGCAACGCCGGCGCAGCCGTCAAATCCGCATCCCAAATATCATGATGCGTAATCTGAAAATGCCAGAGATACTTCCCCGTCTTCGCATCAGCCGCCACCAGGCTCGTCGAGAACAAATTATCCCCATGCCGGTCCCCGCCATACTGATCCACAGACGGCGCTCCAAACGGCATATAAACAATCCCGCGCACCGCATCCACCGTAATAAAGCCCCAAACATTCACCCCAGTCCGATCGCGCCAGCTATCCTTCGCCCACGTATCGTTAAACTTCTCGCCCTCCCCGGGAATCGAACGGAAGGTCCACACCAGCTTCCCCGTGTGCATATCCCAGGCCCGCACATCTCCCGCCGGCCCCTGCGGCGGATTCTCCTGCGTCGTCCCACCCGTAATCACCAGATTCTTGTAAACCGTTGGAGGGGTCGTCAACCCATTCCGCCCCGGCAACCCCCGCATGATCTCCTCCGTATTCAGCTTCACAATCCCGTTATCGCCAAAGCTTAAATTCGGTTTGCCCGTCTTTGCGTCAATCGAAAACAACCGCCCATCCCCGCTCCCAAATACAATCTGCGGCGGGGTCTTCCCTTCCCCTGCAAAATACTCCACCCCACGAGTCGAAGCCCCACCCCCACCAGGCAGCGCAAAGGCCCAAACCTCCTTCCCCGTCGTCGAATCCACCGCCACCACCCGCCCATAAGGCGTCGTCAGATACATCATCCCGTCCACCACCAGCGGTGTCACCGTACTGGGCCCAAACCCGCCCACCCGCGGTCTCGCAGCACCCTCAACATCGCCCGACCTCGGCCCAATCGCGTTCACCCCCGCAGGCTTCATGTGATAAACCCACGCCTGCTTCAATTTCCCAACATTGGCCGGAGTCATTTCCGTCAACGGAGAAAACCGCATCGCCCCGGAATCATGACCATACGTAGGCCACTCCTTCGACAGCACCTGGGCAGACAAGGCACAACCAAAAACGAGAACAGACAAGGAGAGCTTCATAGGACGCACGCTCATTCTATCCAAACCTCAATCAGTGACAAAATAAAGCTGTGCCTACCCTGCTACTGACAATCTTCGCCCTCACCCTCTCCGCCCAGGAAACCCTCCCAGACACCAATCTCCCTGAAGCAAAAGAGAAAGCCACCTTCGTCAAGATGTGTTCCAACTGCCACGCCATCGAACGCGTAGTGAAAGTCAGATTCTCGAAGAAGTTCTGGGCCTCCACCGTAGATGACATGGTCTCCCGGGGAGCCGAAGGCACCGAAGAAGAAGTCGAATCCGTCATCAGCTACCTCACCCGCTACTTCGGCAAGCCCGTCAACATCAACACCGCCTCCGCCAAACAAATCGAAGCCGGCCTCTCCTTCAAACCAGCCGAAGCCGAAGCACTCATCAAACACCGCACCGATAACGGCCCCATCAAAACCTTCGAAGACCTCGCCAAGATCACAGGCCTCAACGCAAAGCTCCTCACCG